>JAHYJI010000074.1 GCA_019429145.1 Coriobacteriia bacterium
CCACCTTGGCGTGGGTCGTCTTGTCGTCGACCAGCAGCCGCTTGAACCCCTCGGAGAAGACATCGCGCACGAGCCGTAGGGCGATATCCATCTCCGTGTAGACGACCTCGGGTGCGAGCGCCTCCTCGGCCTGGTGACTCACTCTCTTCCAGAGGCGCAGGAGGAACTCGAGATCGGCCAGGATCTCCTTGTCGGCGACGCCCTGCGCGACGGTGCGCACGATGGCGCCGACGCCATCGGGAACCTTCTGCTCGATGACGGCGTGCAGGCGGTCGCGGTCTGCCTCACCGAGTTTGCGCGAAACCCCGATGGAGTCCGAGAAAGGCATGAGCACGACGAAACGGCCGGGCAGGGTGATGTCGGTGGTCACGCGAGCGCCCTTCGTGCCCATGGGGTCCTTGAGAACCTGCACCAACACCTGATCGCCCGGCTTGACCAGCGACGCGATGTCGCGGCGCGACCCCGGTTCCGTTCGCGCCGGAATCACGATCTCGTCGACGTAGAGGAATGCGTTCTTGTCCAGACCGATGTCGACGAATGCGGCCTGCATGCCGGGGAGAACGTCTTTGACCTTGCCGAGATAGACGTTTCCCACCACGGAGCGCTTCGGCCTCTCGACGTAGAGCTCGACCAGCTCTCCGTTCTCGAGCAGAGCTACCCGCGTTTCGTTCGAGTCGTGCGAGATCAGCATCTCGCGTTGTGCGTCTGTCACCACGGTCTCCCGTCACAGGGGACGCCGCACGACACCCTCTTCCTCGATCAGGATGTCGGTGCGCGTCACCGATACGACGGCGCCGTCAACCGAGGTGCGAGAGAGAGCCTCTTCGAGAAGCGCGTCCGGCCGCAGCGAGCCCTCCTGACCCATCCGGGTGGTGACCTCGACGATGACAAGCGGCCCGGTCGATCTCGTGCGTACCTCTTCCGGGAGGCTGCGCGCGAGATCGAAAACCTTGGTCTTGCCTTTGCGCTCCACTTCGAGACGTCCCTCGCCGATCACGGTGACGAGCGCCTCTGCGATACCTTCGGCGGTCACCCCCTCTCCACCGACCGCTACCTCGTAGCGGGCCATCGTGGCAGCCGCCGTGAGCGACGGCTCCCGCTCGTGAACATAACGCACCTGATCGATGCCGAGTTCTGCCGGCGTCGACCGTCTCAGACGCTCGAGCGCATCGGCAACCGGGACGGGCTGTGTGAGCCAGATGTCGAAGTACTCCCGCTCGCCCGCCGTGCCGACGGGGAGCGCCGGTCCGAACGCGGCCTTCATGTGCGGATTGAAGCCCTTCGTGACAGCATACGGCAAAGCTGCTCGCCGCGACGACCGCTCGAGCGCACGCATCACCTCCAGATGGGAGAGAAACCGCGCCCGGCCGGACTTCGCGTAGCACACCCGCAGACGGAACTCACCGGCCGCCACGCGACTCACCTCCGAGCAGGACGTCGACGTCGAGCGTGCCGCACGCATCGCAGCCCGTGCAGCCGTCGAAGCTGCAGTCGACCGTCGTGGTACCGGTGAGGGCCCGTTCACGTTCCAGCCACAGGAAGCGTTCGGATACACCGGAGGAGATGTGCGCCCACGGAAGGCGCTCGTCACGCTGGTACGAACGCGACGCGATCGCCGCCGGGTCGAGGCCTGCCTCAGCGAAGGCCTCGCGCCACACAGCCAACTCGAACTGCTCCGTCCAGGCATCGAAGCGGGCGCCTGCACGCCATGCACTCTCGATCGCGGCGGCAACCTCGCGCCCCCCGCGGGCGACGACCCCCTCCAGGAAGGAGACATCGGCGTCGTGCCAGGACAGGTCGATACCCTTGCGTGGCATCGCCGAGCGCAACACCCCCTGTCGGCGAACTATCTCCCCGGTGGGAATCTGGCCTTCCCACTGGAAGGGCGTGTGTGCCTTGGGCACGAAGGTGGAGACGGACACCCCGATGCGTACCGACCCGCGGTCCGAGGCGGGAACGGCTTCTCGTGCCGCTTGCTGCACGCGGTGCACGAGGCCTCCGATACCGAGAATGTCCTCGTCGGTCTCGGTGGGAAGACCGATCATGAAGTAGAGCTTCACCCGCCGCCACCCTGCAGAGAATGCACGCGAGACCGTCTCGATGAGGTCTTCCTCGGTGACGTTCTTGTTGATGACGTCCCTGAGCCGCTGGGTGCCGGCTTCGGGGGCGAAGGTCAGTCCCGACTTGCGCCCGCCCGATACCAGCCGGGCCATCGACACGCTGAACGCATCGACGCGCAGGCTCGGAAGCGAGACCGTGATCCCGCTCCCCTCGAGCCGCCCGGTGAGGCGCCGGAGCACCTCCTCCAGCTGGCTGTGGTCGGTCGTGGAGAGCGATGTGAGCGACACCTCGTCGTAGCCGGTGCAGCGCAAGCCCTCCATGACGTCGCGCACGATGTCATCCGCGGAGCGCTCCCTTACCGGCCGATAGACCATCCCCGCCTGACAGAAGCGGCATCCGCGCGTGCATCCGCGCAGCACCTCGACGGTGAACCGGTCGTGAACCACGTCCATGTACGGAACGACGGGGCACAGGGGCGGGCGATGAACACCGATGTCGGTGAGCACCCGCTTCGTCACGACGGGCGGCGCACTGCCCGACGGCTCGACGCCACCGCCCGGCGCCGGGCGGTAGAGTGCCGGCACGTAGACCCCCGGCATACCCGCGAGGTTGTCCAGGAACTCCGACCTGGAGAGTCCCGAGCGCTTCGCGTCGCGGTGTGCGGTCGCGATCTGGACAACCGCGTCCTCGCCCTCACCGATCAGGATGACGTCGAAGAATCGCGCGACGGGCTCGGGATTGTATGCGCACGGTCCCCCGCCGAGCACGATCGGGTGCTCCTCGGTGCGGCCGGTCGCATCGAGCGGGATGCCGGCAAGGTCGAGCGCCTCGAGGATGTTGGTGTAGGTCAGCTCGTAGGGCAGCGTGATGCCGAGGATGTCGAAGTCCACCACCGCCGTGCAGGACTCGAGCGAGAAGAGCGGCACTCCTGTAGAGCGCATCTCTGCGGCCATGTCCACCCACGGCACGTACGCCCGCTCGGCAGCGAGCCCCTCGATCGAGTTCAGGCGGTCGTAGAGGATCGCAAGAGCCTGGTTCGCCTGGCCGACCTCGTAAGTGTCCGGATAGAGCAGGACCGTCCGATGCCCGGCGTCGGAAGCATGTCTGGCGCCCCACTCACTGTTGATGTAGCGAACCGGACGCTCGACGCGCGGAAGAAGCGCCTCGACGCGCCGAGACAGGTCAGAACTCACTGGGGTCGTCGTCCGCGCGCGCGTCGCGCGCCTCGGCCAGCTCGGCGGCCGTGTGCTTCAGGGCATGCTTGTCGCGACGAATCCGCTCGACCGCAGCATCCCGTACCTCCACGAGCTTGCCCGCGATCTCCGCGAGATCGAATCCTTCTTCGAAGTAGCCGACAGCCGCCTTGCCCATTGCGATCGTCCCGCCGTACGCGATGGCGCCCTTGACTGCCCACCCGAAACCGGGCACGAACACGAGGAGCTGGCGGGCTACCGCCCTGAGCGCGAAGCCGCCGCCGACGACGGCCGCAAGCTCCTTGACGCGCTCGGCACCGAGACGCTGACCATAGGCCGCAGCGATCTGAAGCAGCATCTTGGCCTGGTTGAGTGTCATGAGGGGCATGTCGGCACCCGGAATGATCACCACGGTCCCGATGAGCGCGTTTTGCAGTGCGGTCGCCTTGACGGCCTCGTCAGCGACCGCCTTGCGCATGAAGGCGAAGTTGTGCGCCAGCGCAAGGCGCTTGCCGGACAGCCGCTCGACGAGCCACGCCGAGACCTCGTCGTCTATCACGCGCGCGCCGTCGAGCGCCGCAACGGTGTCCGCGTACGGATGGGCTACGTACTCCGCGACATCCCGCAGGCTGTCGGCCAGCCCCACGGCGAGCGCCGGAATGGCCCTGTCTCTGGCCTCGGCAAGAGTCGCCGCGATGCCGGAGCGGCCGCTGCCAACCACCGCGATCACCGCGTCGCTCGTGTCTCTGAGCGGGACACGCACGTCGGGTTCAGCAACCTCGATCTGAAGACGAGCGTTGGAGGTGCCGGGTCTGAAGCGGTCGCGCACGGCATCGATCAGCTCGTCGGGAGCGTCGGGCTCGATGACGATCACGATGCGAAGCGGCTGCTCCCGCTCGGCGTTGATCTTCGAACTCGAGCGCAACAGGTCGGGAACGTTGATCGGCAAAGCCACGGGGACTCCCCCTTCTTCACGACAGATGGCCTAGACGCCGGAGCGTCGTGCCCATACAGACAAGAGCATACCTGTTCCGGCCAGGTTCGCGAGCATGAACGACGAGCCGAAGCTAATGAAGGGCAGCGGGATGCCCGTGATCGGCATGAGCCCCATCGTCATGCCCATGTTCTGCAGGATCTGGAAGGTCCACATGCTGATGAGGCCGACCGCGACCAGCGATCCGTACAGGTCGCGCGAGGATGTCGATATCTCCAGCGCGACCATTAGCAGGGCAAGGTACAGCCCGAGCAGCACGACCGTACCCACGAATCCGAGTTCCTCGCCGAGCACCGAGAAGATGAAGTCGGTGTGGCGCTCAGGCAGGAAGTTCAGGTTCGACTGGGTGCCCTGGCCCAGACCCTTGCCGGTCAGCCCTCCCGACCCGATAGCGATCTTGGACTGCTCGAGGTTGTAGCCCGCACCGCGGGGGTCACGATCAGGCTGGATGAAGACGAGGAGCCGGTCCTCCTGGTACTGCTGCAACAGCCCGAACCGGAACACCCCGGCCACAGCGATCACGCCGACAACCGCGAACAGAACGAACCACTTGGGCTTGAGCCCACCCACTACCAGCATGCCCATCGTGATAGCGATGAAGACCAACCCTGTGCCCAGGTCCGGTTGGAGCAGGATCAGACCGAAGGGCAGCGCGAGGAATGCCAGTATGCGCAGCACGTCCCGCGGCCTTTCGATCACCCCCTTGTACTGCGAGATGACGATCGCCATGATCACGATCGTGATCAGCTTGGCCGGCTCGGCGGGCTGGAAGAGCCGTACTCCTGCTATCTCCAGCCATGCCTGCGCGCCCTTCGCCTCGACGCCGAGCCCGGGAATGAGCGGGCTGACGATCAAGAACGCGTTCAAGGCGACGAGCGCCCCGAGCCAACCTTCGAACTTGCGGTAGTCAAGCAGCCACATGACACAGAGAGCGACAAGGCCGAGTCCCGCGCCGAGAAGCTGGCGCTGGAACATCGCGGCTCCCGATTGGAACCCCGAGGTCGCCGAGTGGACGATCACGGCGCCGTACAGCAGGAGCAGTCCGACAGCCAGCAGGAGTGGGAGGTTAGCCCACTTGCGCAGACCCGACGTCCTGGCTGTCATCCGTTCGCTAGCGCGAGACATCGGTAGCCTGCACATGTTCTACGGGTAGTCCGAGGAGAGCCGCGAGGATCTCGCGTGCAGCCGGCCCTGCGACGGCCCCGCCTCCGCCACCCTGCTCGATCACGACAGCGACTGCGTAGCGCGGGTCGTCTGCGGGTGCGTAGGCGGTGAACCATGCGTAGTCGTCCTTGCCCGCGACCTCGGCAGTCCCCGTCTTGCCTGCAACCCGCTCGGCGAAGCCCCTGAATGCACTCCGGCCGGTCCCCGCCTCTGTGACCGCGAGCAACGCGTTGTGCATCGTGCGCAGAGTCTCGGGTTGGACCTCAGGCGAGAACGCGACCTCCGGCTCGAAGACGCGGACGGCCTCGCCCCTGGAATCCAGCACCTCTTTGAGCACGTGCGGTCGCATGACGTCGCCGTCGTTGGCGATGCCCGCGTAGACGGCAGCCATCTGAAGCGGCGTGGTAAGAAGGTCTCCCTGGCCGATCACCATGTTCACGGTGTCGCCCGGCAGCCACTGTCGGTACTCGGGGTAGTTCGCGTTGAACTCGGCCTTCCACGCGGCGTCCGGCACCCTGCCCGACACCTCACCGGGAAGATCGATCCCCGTCACGGACCCTACCCCGAAGCGCCGGGCGAACTCCTGAAGCTCCTCGCGGTCACGCTTGTAGAACTCGTACCCGATCTCGTAGAAGACCACATCGCAGCTCTCGGAGACCCCGCGGGTCAGCCCGACCGAGCCGTGACCCCTGCGGTTCCAGCAGAACTTCGACCACTGCTCTCCCATGCCCGTCCAGCGGCCGGAGCAGTAGTAGGAGTGCCCGAGTGAGGTCACGCCGAACTCGAGCCCTGCCATGCCCGTGATCGCCTTGTAGGTGGACGCGGGAGGATACGCGGCCTGTATGGCACGGTTGTTGAGCGGATACTCGCTGTCCTCGGCGTTCAGGGCCTCCCAGTCCCGGGTACTGATGCCACCGATGAACAGCGTCGGGTCGAAGGTTGGAACGCTCGCCATGGCCAGTACCTCGCCCGTGTGCACGTCGAGTGCAACCGCCGCTCCGGCGCGGGCGTTGACGAAGTTGTCAGCCCTCGCTTCCACGAGCGCCCTTTGCAGCGCCTCCTCGGCCACCTGCTGGACCTCGAGGTCGATGGTGAGCACGACATCGCGCCCTGCGACCGGCTCGGCCTCCTCGAGAACATGGCGCACCGAGCCCACCGCATCGACCTCCACGCGACGGTAACCCTTCTCACCCTGGAGCACCGACTCGAACTGCCACTCTGCGCCCGACTTGCCCACGATGTCGCCGAGAACGTAACCCTCCATCTCTCCGGAGTTCAGACTATCCTCGGAGATCTCGCCCGTGTATCCGAGCACGTGTGCCGCCAGTGACGCGTGAGGGTACTCGCGCACAGGAACCACCGAGACCTCGACGCCCGGATACTCCGTCTCGTGCTCTGCGAGGTAGGCGACAACGGTCATCGGCACGTCGAGCGCCACCAGCCGTGGCTTCAGCGCAGCTTCGCGCGTCGACGTCACCCGCTCCATCAGGTCGTCGAAGGGCATCTCGAGAACGACCGAAAGCCGATAGAGCATGTCCTCGTCGTCCTTCACGCCGGGTGCGACGGTTACCCCGAGTGTTGCCCGGTTCGCCACGAGCGGGTTGCCGTTGCGGTCGAGGATCCGACCGCGTGGTGCGTCGACCGCTATCTCGCGCACGCGGTTGTTCTCGGCAGCCGCCACGTAACGGTCGGCGTTGATCACCTGGATACTCCAGGCACGCAGGAACAGCACGCCAAGGACGCTCAGGAAGATGATCCCGAGCGTCGCATATCGAGGTTTGAGTCGTTCACGGAAGGTGGCCACGTTACAGGCTCCACACAGCTGTACCGGAAACGCCCCCGGGATCGGAGACGACGCGTCGGGCTACGCCAGACGACGGAAGGTGGTCATCGGCTTCTCTCTTCGCAAGAAGCGCGCCACCCATGGGTAGACGAGCACGGCCAAAGCCGAATTATACAACGCCGCCGGGAGAACGAGCCTGAAAGCACTGCCCATACTGAATCCACCCTCACCCAATACGGCGAGCCCGACCGCGTACGTGGCCTCTGCGGTGGCGCTCGCGACAAAGACGATCACTAGCGGCACGACCCATCCGTCCGAGAACGTACTCTCCTGGACCGACCCGGAGATGAATCCGACGAGACAGAACACGAATGCGCCTGCGCCTATGGGTCCCGTCCCCAACAGATCGAAGAGGATTCCCGCGACAAACCCGCTCAGCATTCCGGCGCGTGGGCCCTTGACGAGCGCGATAGTGACCGCGGCAAGGAGCAGAGCGTTAGGCATAACGCCCGCGATGGCGATGTAGGGAACGAGTGCCGCCTGCAGGAGGAAGGCGACGGCGACGGTGATGAGCGGCACGTACCTGTTCACTCGCCACCTCCGGTGACTTCGGATTCGATCGGGGCACCGATCAAGACGACGACCTCTTCGAGGCCGGCGAGGTCGGCGGTCGGGCGCAAGCGGATACGCGGGAACAGGTCGGCCTCGTTGAGCTGGACATCTGCGACCTCACCGATCAGGAGTCCCTTGGGATAGACACCGCCCATCCCGGAGGTGAGCACGGCCTCGCCCACCGTCACGGTACTTTCGCGACTGACGAAGTCGAGCGTGATGTCACCTTCGATGGAGCCGTTGACGATGCCCTCGGCCCTCGTCGACTGCAGCATCGCCGAGACTCCGCTCCTCTGATCCGTGATCAGCCGTACCCGGGAGCTGTGCTGAGTGACTTCGACGATCTGACCGATCAGACCCTGTGCGGCAAGCACCGGCATGCCCGGCTCAACGCCCTCGGCAGTGCCACGGTCGATGGTGATGACGCCCTCCCACAGCGTTGCGGGCTTGCCGATCACCCGTGCTCCCACCGCGTCGAACTCGCGTGCCTCGACGAACTCGACGAGTTCGCGGAGTCGCTCGTTCTCCTGGCGAGCCTCCTCGAGAGCCGCGAGACGTGCACGCATCTCCTCGTTCTGCGTGCGCAGCGCTTCAAGATCGCTCCGGGACACCCCGAGGTCACCGAACCAGCTACCCACGGCCCGCACCGGAGAGGTGGCCGCGTAGCCGACGCGACTTACCGGTGCGAGGGCGGCCTGCACTCCGCTGCGAGCGGTGTGGAGGGGACCCGTGGGACTCTCACGGAAGTATACCGTCGTCAGCACGAAGGCGACGACGAGAAGCAGGGCGAGTATCCACCCGTCTCCGCCTCTCTTCTCGCGTTCGGAGATGCGCACCGCGGAGACGAGCCTCCCTATCTGGCGCCCGTAAGGACCTTCTTGAGTGCGTCGATCTCCTCAAGAGCCATCGCAGAACCGTCGACTACGTTGGTCAGCGCGTTGCCCGAGACGTGAACGGGCATGCCGGTCTCGTGTTTGAGCCGCTCGTCGAGACCCTTCAGAAGCGCGCCGCCTCCGGTGAGCACGATGCCGTACTCCATCAGGTCGCTCGCAAGCTCGGGTGGCGTCTGCTCGAGAGTGGCCTTGACCGCCGCCACGATCGCAGCGATCGGCTCCTCCATCGCCTCTCGGATCTCCTCGGACTCCATGGCGACCGTACGCGGCAGTCCGGTGAGCAGGTCCCGGCCCCTGACCTCGACGTCGACCTCCTCGAGGAGCGGCCACGCACTGCCGATCTCGAACTTGATCTCCTCGGCTGTACGTTCACCGATGAGCACGTTGTATGCGCGCTTGACGTGCGCGATGATCGCCTCGTCGAACTCGTCGCCGGCGATCCTGATCGACTGGGCCACGACGATGCCGCCGAGCGAGATGACCGCCACCTCGGTGGTGCCACCGCCGACGTCGACGACCATGTTACCGGTCGGCTCCTGGATCGGCAGACCTGCCCCGATAGCAGCCGCCATGGGCTCCTCGATCAGGTATGCCTGCCGGGCACCCGCCTGCATGGTCGCCTCGAAGACCGCTCGCTTCTCGACCTCGGTCACACCCGAGGGAACGCACACGACGACGCGCGGTTTGGGCTGCCACGGAAAACGCTTCACCCGGGTCTTGTTGATGAAGTAGCGCAACATCGACTCGGTGACCTCGAAGTCGGCGATGACTCCGTCCTTCAGCGGACGGATCGCAACGATGCTGCCCGGTGTACGGCCGAGCATCCGCTTGGCCTCGATGCCGACGGCCAGGACCCGCTTCGTGTCCTTTTCGACGGCGACTACCGACGGCTCGATCAGCACGATGCCACGGCCGCGC
>JAHYJI010000075.1 GCA_019429145.1 Coriobacteriia bacterium
GACGGACCTTGCTGAGGACCTCGTTGTCCGAGCGCGATGGGAGATCGAGGGTTTCATCCGGGCCCACCCGTACTTCCGGGAGACGCTCACGCCCATCGATGTCCCCGAGTCGGCGCCGGAGATCGTTCGCCGGATGGCCGAGGCGGGGCGCATCGCGAGGGTGGGCCCGATGGCCGCCGTCGCCGGAGCCATCGCCGAGTACGTCGCCAGGGGACTCGCCGAGGCTTCCGGCGAGGTCATCGTGGAGAACGGCGGCGACATCTACCTCATGGGGACCGAGGACCGGACGGTCGCGCTCTGGGCCGGCGATCACGGGGTGAAGGGCCTGGGCCTCACGGTCCGGGGCGGACTGCAGCCCGTGGCGGTGTGCACGTCCTCGGGTATGGTGGGCCACTCGGAGTCGTTCGGTGCGGCAGACGCGGTCACCGTGCTTGCGCGCAACGGCGCGCTGGCCGACGCGGTAGCCACAGCGCTGGCGAACCGCATTCGCGAACCGGAGGACGTCGAGCGTGCCGTCGAGGCGGCGCGTCACATCCACGGCGTGCTCGGTGTGCTCGCCACGGTGGAAGGACATCTCGGTGCGTGGGGTAACGTGCACCTCGTTTCCCTGGCAGATCAGGTCTCGTGAAGGGTGGGTGGTATGGACAGCATCGATGAGCTGGACATGTACGAAGCGGAGAAACGTCTCGCGCTCTACAACGAGTACCGTGAGGCTGCGCGCATCTTCACCTACTACATCGAGACCGAGCTGCGGGCCTATCTCGCAAACGACGTGACCGTCGAGCCGCACCCGGCCGAGGGCGGCATCTACTTCAAGGTGACCCTGACCGACGTGTGGATCTACGAGGCCGAGCGGCTGAACCGCTTCGTGCCGGAGACCGTCATCTACTCGATGGGTGACGTGCACGTGCAGCGCCTCAAGACCGACGAGTAGCGGGGGCGTCGTGTCTTCCGCGCCCGCCGACCGCGGGGCTGCCACAGAGCGTGCCGAGGCCCTGCGACGTGAGATCGCGCATCACGACTACCGTTACTACGCGCTCGACGCGCCCGAGATCTCCGATGCGGCCTACGACTCGCTCGTGCGCGAGCTTCGCGAGATCGAGGAGGCGTGGCCGGAGCTCGTGACCCCCGACTCGCCGACGCAGCGCGTCGGGGTGGCACCGACCGCCACGTTCGCGCCGGTCGCCCACTCGCAGCGCATGTACTCGCTCGACAACGCGATGGACCTCGACGAGCTCGATGCCTGGCTCGCACGCGTGCGCGACGCGGTGGGCGAGCGCGAGTGCGGCTTCGTGTGCGAGCTGAAGATCGACGGCTCGTCGCTCGCGCTCGTCTACGAGGATGGCGCTCTGGTGCGTGCGGCCACGCGCGGCGATGGCCGCACCGGCGAGGACGTGACAGCCAACGTGCGTACGATCCGCGACGTGCCGCTCCGCCTGCGCTGGGATGCGTCGGACAGCGCTCCCGCGCGCGTCGAGGTGCGGGGCGAGGTCTACATGCCCAAGGCGAGCTTCGAGCGGCTCAACGAGGCGCAGGAGGAGGCCGGGCAGCCGCCCTTCGCCAATCCGCGTAACGCCGCGGCCGGAGCCGTTCGCCAGAAGGATCCGGCGGTGACCGCCTCACGCGACCTCGCGACCTTCCTGTATCAGGTAGTCGACGTGCGCCCGCTCGGCCTCACGCGCCAGAGCGACGCGCTCGAGTGGCTGCGCGCCGCCGGTTTCCGGGTCAATCCCGACGTCGTGACGTGCGCGTCCGCCGAGGAGGTGCGGGCGTACTGCGCCTCGGCGGTCGAGAAGCGCGACGACCTGCCCTACGAGATCGACGGCGTCGTGGTCAAGGTCGACTCCTTCGCGCTGCAGGAGGAGCTGGGCTATACGAGCAAGTCTCCGCGCTGGGCGATCGCGTTCAAGTTCCCGCCCGAGGAGAAGACCACTGTGCTCCGCGAGATACGCGTGCAGGTGGGACGCACCGGCGCGCTGACCCCGCTGGCGGAGTTCGATCCGGTGACGGTCGCGGGCTCCACGATCGCCCGGGCGACGCTGCACAACTCCGACGAGGTGCGCCGCAAGGACGTGCGAATCGGTGACACCATCGTGGTGCGCAAGGCGGGCGACGTCATCCCCGAGGTCGTCGGGCCGGTCATCGGCATGCGCGAGCCCGGTGCACCCGAGTGGCGCATGCCCGCCGAGTGCCCGTCGTGCGGCGGGCCGGTGTGGAGACCGGAGGGCGAGGTCGTCTCGCGCTGCACCAACGTCGGCTGTCCGGCGCAGCGCCTCGAGCGGCTCGGGCACTGGGCCGGTCGCGGTGCGATGGACATCGACGGCATGGGCGCCGAGATCATCACGCGCCTGGTCGAGCGAGACCTCGTGCACGACGTGGCCGACTTCTACCTGCTCGACGAGGCGACACTGGCCGCTCTGGACATGGGCCGTCTCAAGAAGGACGGCTCGCCGGTGGTGCTGGGCCCGGTGGTCGCCGCCAAACTCGTCGCCACCATCGACGCGTCACGGACGCGCCCGCTCGCGCGCGTGCTCTTCGGGCTCGGGATTCGCCACGTGGGTTCGACCGTCGCCGAGGTGCTGGCCGCCGAGTTCGGCTCGCTCGACGGGCTCATGGATGCCGCTGCGCTCGAGCCGCCGCGTGCAGGCGAGAACGGTCTGACGATCGCGGCCGCGTTGGCGGCCGACCCCATCGCGCGCGTCGAGGGCGTCGGTCCGACCATCGCCGCGAGCATTCGTGCCTTCTTCGGCAATCCGGACAACTGCGCGCTAGTCGAGCGGTTACGCGAGCGCGGCGTGCGCCTGGCCGAGGAACGGTCCGAACCCGCACGCCCACAGACGCTCGACGGTCTGACGTTCGTGCTCACCGGTGCGCTGGAGCGCTTCACGCGCGACGAGGCGGGCGCGGCGCTCAAGGAGCTCGGTGCCAAGGTCGCCGGTTCGGTGAGCAAGAAGACGTCATTCGTGATCGCGGGCGAGGACGCCGGCAGCAAGTACGACAAGGCGCTCGCGCTCGGCGTGCCGGTGCTGGGCGAGGACGACCTCGTGCGCATTCTCGAGAGCGGCGAGCCGCCCGCTCCTGCCGGCTGATCGCCCGTGGCTCCGACGCGCATACCGCTCTCGCTCGACCCGTCACGGTGCAACCGATGCGGTCGCTGCACCACCGCGTGCGCCGCGGGGGCCTTGCGTGTCGGGGCGACCTACATCTACGTTGACTGGAAGTCCTGCGACGGTTGTCTCGAGTGCGCGAAAGTGTGCGACGCAGGAGCGATCACCGGGCGCGGGGCGCCAGAGGCACCGGCCGTGCCGGAGCGCCGCACTGTTCCGGAGCGCCGTCCCGCGACTGTATCCGCACCCCCGACGGTCCGTCCGACCGCATCCGCGCCCGAGTGGACGCTGCTCGAGGCCTGGGCGCTGCTCGCCGCACTCATCGCGGCCTTCCTCGGCAAGGACGCGCTCCTGACGAGCGACGCTCTGCTGGGTCTGCCCGGGGATACGCAGGTCTTTGCACGTGTGGCCGTGCTGTTCAGCTTCTATGTGATCCAGGCGGCGCTCCTTTGGCTGCTCGCGTGGCGGCGTGGCCTGAGCGTACTCGACGCGTATCGCCTTCGTGCTGCCGACGTGCCGTGGAACGCGCGCTTCGCCTCGGCCGGTCTGGTTGTCGGGTTGCTCGTGGCGGTGCGTCTCGGCGCGTGGGGCTACGGAGCGTTCGCGCAGGAGATGGGCTGGACTCCGCCGGCGCGCGAGGTGGGCGACCTGACGGAGATCTTCGGGCCCACGGTCTGGGGTCTGCTCCTCTCGGTGGTGCTCGTGGTGATCGTCGCACCGCTGGTCGAAGAGGTGGTCTTCCGCGGGGTCCTGCAGGGCGCGTTCGCCGGTCGCGTGGACTGGCGCATCGCTATCGCTCTGTCGGCAGCGCTCTTCGCCCTCTACCACTTCACGCCATGGCTGTTCCTCCCGCTCTTCGCACTCGGAGCAGCATGCGGGTGGCTGGCGCACACGCGCGGGAGCCTGCTCCCGGCGATCTCGCTACACGGCGCCTACAACGTGCTCCCGGTGGTCATCGCGTTCTGGATGGTGTGGTAGGTCAGGATCCGGTATGAGCCTGGATCGATGCCGGGTGCATGCTCACCGAACACGTCGTCGTGCAGAGAGGTGGGATCGGGAGGGGCTCCAGAATCGTGTCGTCGGAGGGGTCGTGGGCGACGTCGCCGGTGACCTCGTCCGTGACCCACGTGACATCGCGGGTGACCCCCCGAGGGGTCATCGGTGACGTCACCCGGGTCGCCCGCGATGTCACCCGCAGCCTCGCCGGTGACCCCCATCCGGACGGTATCTGGAGACCCCCTGACCCCCGACTCCCGGGTGCGGGCGACATTCGGTCAGGAGGGCAGCGCACCGAGACGGGCCTCGTCACATAGTGCGGCCCACGGAAGCGGGGAGGGCAGCACCATGACGACCAGACACGCACGGCGCACCACGTATCTGGAGATGCTGGAGATACTGGGCGGGTCCGCCGCTGACGGGCCGCCGCCCGACGATTACGAACGATTCCAGGCGGCGATGGGCACGCGGCGCAACCCCCGCAACGGGGCTCCGATGCCATATACACAAGAGGAACGCGAATCTTTGCTGAGACGCGTCCTCGCTGAGTACCTCACCCGCCACCCGGAGATGGCCGCGAGCGCCCGTGGCCAGTCCTGCGCCCGGCTCAAGGTGCGCTTTCCGCGCACGCTCTACTCCGAGATCGGTGCCGCAGCACAGGCGGACGGGAGCAGTATGAACACGTTCGTCGTCGCGGCATGCGCCGCCTATCTCGGCAGGCGGGAAGTCTCAGGCTCGCGGCTTCTCGACCCCGGAAGCTCCTCCGAGGATCCGCTGGCAGCTTTCGACTGGAGCGAGCGGTAGAAACGTGACGCGGCCCGGCGCACGCCGGCTCCGCCCTCCCGGCCTCCTCGGGTATCATGAAGCACGTTGCCGCCCGCACGCGCCAAGACCACACCCCGGAGGACCCACCCATGTCCATCTCCGAAGAACAGGTACGCCACGTCGCGCTGCTCGCGCGGCTCAAGCTCACCGACGAGGAGGTTGCCCGCCTCGGCGAGGACCTCAACTCGATCCTCGGCCACATCGACACCATCCGGCAGCTCGATCTGGCCGACGTGCCGCCGACCGCCCACGCCCTCGACGTCGTCAACGAGACCCGTGCCGACGAGGTCAGGCCGTGTCTATCGCGTGAAGAGGCGCTCGCTAACGGGCCCGAGGTGGCGGAAGGTGCGTTCGTGATCCCGCGCATCGTAGGCGGGGGTGACGCGTCATGATCGACGTCTCCCGGCTCACCGCCACGCAGATCCGCGACGGCATCGCCGACCGCCTCTTTACCGCTCGCGAGGTCGCCGAGGCCGCGCTCGGACGCATCGAGGCGCTCGACGGCCAGGTCCACGCGTTCAACCAGGTGACTGCCGAGCTCGCATACGCCGCCGCCGAGCGCATCGACGACGCGGTCGCATCCGACGTCGTCCTGCCGCCGCTCGCGGGCGTGCCGGTCGCTCTGAAGGACAACATGAACCTGCTCGGCACCCGGACCACCTGCAGCTCGCGCATCCTCGAGAACTACGAGAGCGCCTACGACTGCACTGCGGTGCGCCGCCTGCTCGATGCCGGGGCGCTACCCGTGGGCAAGTGCAACATGGACGAGTTCGCGTTCGGCTCGTCGACCGAGAACTCGGCGTTCGGCCCCACCCACAACCCGTGGGACCTCGAGCGGGTGCCCGGCGGCTCCTCGGGCGGCTCGGCGGCCGCGGTCTCGGCCGGCATGGCCACCATCAGTCTCGGCTCGGACACCGGCGGCTCGATCCGCCAGCCCGGCTCGCTCACGGGAACCGTCGCGCTCAAACCCACCTACGGGCGCGTGTCGCGCTACGGATGCGTCGCGTTCGCATCGAGTCTCGACCAGATCGGTCCGTTCGCCAAGACGGTGGGGGAGTGCGCACTCGCGCTCAACGCCATCTCGGGCAAGGACCCCATGGATGCGACCAGCGTCGACCGCCCGGCCGAGGACTTCACCGCCACGCTCGCTGAGGGCATCGCGGGCCTGCGCGTGGGTGTCGTGACCGATCTTCTCGAAGCCGAGGGATGCGAGGGTGCGGTCCGCGACAGCGTCCACGCGGCCGCCGAGACCTTCGCGGCACTCGGCGCCGAGGTCGGCGAAGTCGAGCTGCCGAGCACAGCGCACGGCCTTTCGGCCTACTACATCATCGGACCTGCCGAGGCGAGCTCGAACCTGGCCCGTTTCGACGGAATCCGCTACGGGCATCGCGTGGGCGACGCCGACGACGTCCTCGACCTCTACATGCGCTCGCGCGCCGAGGGTTTCGGGCCGGAGACCATCCGCCGCGTCATGCTCGGCACCTACGCGCTGTCCGCCGGCTACTACGATGCGTACTACGGTCAGGCCCAGAAGGCACGTACGCTGATCAAACGCGACTTCGAGTCCGCCTTCGAGCGCTTTGACGTCCTGCTCACACCGACCTCACCCACGGTCGCGTTCAAGATCGGTGAGCGGGCGAGCGATCCGCTCGCGATGTACCTCTCCGACATCTACACCATCCCGGTCAACCTCGCCGGCAACTGTGCCGTGAGCCTGCCGAGCGGACTCTGCCCCTCCAGCGGGCTTCCCATCGGCCTGCAGATCATCGGCACGCACTTCGCCGAGTCGACCGTGCTGCGTGCAGCTGCGGCGTTCGAGACGGCGCTCGGGTTCGACCCCACGCCGCCTCTCGTCCGTGAGATACAGTAGGGGCACGCCGAACCGGACCCCTTAGCGTTGCGTCGAGTTAGTGAGAACGATCGTTCCCACTAACTCGAGCCGACAGGGCGCCCCTCGCTCCCCGGCGGCAACTCCTGCGTTGGCACGGCGCCGTTCAGTGGAATACATACAGAGAAGTGCTTCGACTGCCGATTCTGAGGAGGGACCCGACGTGACTGAGCACGACACCGAGAAGGACCAGCCCAAGAAGTCAGCCGATGTTGAGACCGGGCTCGTCGAGAAGGCGTTCCTCATGGGTCTCGGGGCAGCGTTCTTCGCCAAGGACAAGGCCGAGGAACTGGCGGACGAGCTCGTCAAGCGCGGCAAGATCAGCCGCGAGGATACCGAGTCCTTCACCGGCAGGCTCGTCGACCAGGCGGACAGCGCCGCTGAGTCCGCACAGAAGACTGTCTCCGAGGAGACCGCCAAGGTCGTCCAGCGTATGGGTCTGGCATCGAAGGCAGATCTGGACCGGCTCGAGTCGGAACTCGCCGAGATCAAGGCGCTCATCGCCTCGATGAAGCCCGTCGGGGGCGGGCCCGCAGGGTCGTGACTCCCCTGGGGGTCGCATCGTCCGACGTCAGCAAGCATCTGGCCCGCCATCGGGAGATGGCGGCGGTGCTCGCCGACGAAGGTCTGCACACCGTCATCGACGCCGTCGGCCTCGGGCGCTTCGCGCCCAAGCGCCGCAGGGTGTCGCGGCGGGAGGATGCCGACGTCCTCACGCGCGAGCAGCACGCCAGGCGTGCGCTCGAGCGGCTCGGTCCGACCTTCATCAAGGTCGGGCAGGCGATCTCGACCCGTACCGACGTCATCCCGCCCGAACTCTCGCGCGAGCTGCGCAAGCTGCAGGACGAGGTCCCCGCGGAGCCCTTCGAGACCGTGAAGGGCGTGATCGAGGCCGACCTCGACCTGCCGCTCGAGGAGGCCTTCGCGACCTTCGAGCGTGAGCCGGCCGCCGCCGCCTCGCTCGGTCAGGTCCACTGGGCGACGCTGCACGACGGCACCGAGGTAGCGGTCAAGGTGCAGCGGCCCGGTGCACGGCGCCAGGTCGAGATCGACATCGATATCGCGCTCACGCAGGCCCGGTGGGTCGCCCAGCAGACCGATCTCTTCGGCACCACAGATATCGTCGCCATCGCCGAGGAGTTTCTCGATGCGGTCAGGCAGGAGCTTGACTACACCAAGGAAGCGAGCAACGCCGACCGGCTGTGGCGCGCGTTTCGCGACGACGAGACCGTCGCCTTTCCCCGAGTCTACTGGCAGCGCTGCAGCGGCCGCGTGCTCACGCTGGAGCGGCTCAACGGCATCACGATGAACCGGGTCGACATGCTCGATGAGGCGGGCATGGACCGCTCCGAGCTTGCGGCCCGCGGGATCAACTGCTACCTCAAGCAGATCTTCGAGTTCGGCTTCTTCCACGCCGACCCCCATCCGGGCAACTACCTGGCGCTGCCGGACGGTCGCGTGGGGTTCACCGACTTCGGCCGGGTAGGGAGCATCTCGGATGCCTCGCGCGAGCGCTTCGTGGACCTCATCTGGGGTGCGGTGAACCACGATCCGAGGATGGCCACCGACACCCTGATCGCGCTGAGCGAGAACCCCGACATCGACGAACCCGCGCTCTTCAAAGAGGTCTCCCGCCTCATCGGCAAGTATCACGGGCTGGAGCTCGGCAAGATAAACTTCGGCGAGCTCATGCGCGAGACACTCGGGCTCATCCGCGGCCACCAGCTCGGCGTGCCGAACGACTTCGCGCTCGTCATCGGTACGCTGGGCATCCTCGAGGGTGTGGGTACCACGCTCGATCCGACGTTCGACTTCGCCACCGCCGCCAAGCCCTACGCCAACAAGGTGGTCCAGGAGCGCATGCGGCCCGACGTCATCGCGGGCAAGGCCATGACCGCGCTGCGCAACACGATGCGCGTCGCCGAGATGCTGCCGGAGGCCACCGAGCAGCTGATGCGCCGCGTCTCCAAGGGCGAGGTGAAGATCTCGGTGCGCCCCACCGGCGTCGAACAGCTCGTTGCCGATCTCAAGGAGCTGGTGAACCGGCTCGCCTTCGCGATGGTGGTCGCAGCACTCGTCATCGGCTTCTCGACGCTGCTGAGCGTGACCGGCGCGCCCGGGTGGGTGCGGATCGTGGGCGAGGTCGGCATCGTGCTCTCGTTCATCGTGACGGTGTGGTTCTTCGTCTCGATCATCCTCGCGCACACCCGCGGGAAGAGGCGCTAGAGGCGCAACGTGCCCGGCCTCCTCTGCCCGACGGCGGCGCCACCGCGGTTCGCTGCGCTTCCGGTAGAATCGGGTGCACCTGTCGAGTGAAGGAGCGTACCCACGTGGCGAAGGACCGTCTGGCGAGCGTGCTCGAGCGTTGGGAGGCCGTCATCGGTCTCGAGATCCACACCGAGCTCACCGCGCTCAACACCAAGATGTTCTGCGGCTGTCCGGTGGCCTTTGGCGGAGAGCCTAACACGAGGGTCTGCCCGGTCTGCCTCGGCATGCCCGGCGCCCTGCCCGTGCCGAACCGGGCCGCCATCGAGGCCACCGTGCTCGCGGGGCTTGCCACCAACTGCACCATCGCCGAGTGGAGCCAGTTCCACCGGAAGAACTACTTCTACCCCGACATGCCGAAGAACTACCAGATCTCCCAGTACGACCTGCCCTTCTGCGCGGACGGCTTTCTCGATGTGG
>JAHYJI010000076.1 GCA_019429145.1 Coriobacteriia bacterium
GCCGGCATCGCGCCGGGCGGCGGGCTCTACGTCCCCGATACGCTGCCCACCATGCAGCTCGACGAGATCCTCTCCTACGCCACGCTCCCCTACTGGCAGCGGGCGGCGGACCTCTTTGCGCGCTTCGGCGTGGACGTGGAAGCCGGGCGCGTGGCAGCCCTCATGCGCGATGCGTATGGCTCCCAGTGGGCCGACCCGCGCATCGCCCCGGTGACCGAAGTGGTGGCAGGCACCCACGTGCTCGAACTGTGGCACGGCCCCACGAGCGCGTTCAAGGACATGGCGCTCCAGTGCATGCCGCTCTTCTTCTCGGAGTCCATCGCGGCCAAGCAGGCCGCCGACACGCTCGCCGAGGACTTCCTCATCCTCGTGGCCACCTCGGGCGACACCGGCAAGGCGGCACTCGACGGCTTCGCCGACCGGCCGCACACCGGCATCGTGGTCTTCTACCCCGCAGAGGGCGTGAGCGACCTGCAGCGCAAGCAGATGGTCACGCAGCAGGGTGACAACGTCGGAGTCTTCGGGGTGCGGGGCAACTTCGACGACTGCCAGAACGCGGTCAAGGCGGCTTTCGGAGACGAAGGGTTCTCGGCCGAGCTGCGCGAACACCACGACCTTCTCCTCTCCTCGGCCAACTCGATCAACTGGGGCCGCCTGCTGCCGCAGATCGCCTACTACGTCAGCGCGTATGCCGACATGGTGACGAGCGGCGGAGTGGTGGCCGGCCGGCCAATGGACGTGTGCGTGCCCACGGGCAACTTCGGCAACATACTCGGCGCGTACTACGCCAAGCGCATCGGGGTGCCGATCGGGCGCCTCATCTGTGCTGCCAACGAGAACCGCGTGCTCGCCGACTTCATCGCCACCGGCGTCTACGACATCTCCGGGCGTGACTTCGTCACCACGCCGAGCCCGAGCATGGACATCCTGATCTCGAGCAACCTCGAGCGGCAGCTCTACGAGCTGACGCGTGACGCGGAGCGCACCGCCGGGTGGATGGCCTCGCTCCGGGCGGAAGGCCGGTTCACCGTGGACCGCGAGACATTCCGCCACGTGCGCGAACACTTCGCAGCGGACTCGGTCACCAACGACGAGTCGCTCGCGTGCATCAGGCGCGTGTGGGACGAGTACGGCTACCTGCTCGACCCGCACACCGCGGTCGCGTGGGAGGTCGCCGAGCGGCTGCGCGACGTCAACCCGGTGCTCGTTGTCTCCACAGCGCACTGGGCGAAGTTCGGGACCGACGTCTACAAGGCGTTGCGCGGCATCCCGTATGCGGACGCTCTGCCCGCGGAGGTGGCGTCCCTCACCGGCGTCCAGCTGCTGGCCGAGGTGCAGCGCATGGCCCCGGAGGGTGCTTGTGCGCCGAGGGCACTCGCCGAGCTCGACGATGCCGAGGAGCGCTTCACCGGCGTGGTCGACGCTGGCCGGGAGGGCATCGAGGGTGCGGTCAGGGAGTGGCTGGCCCGCGACTGAACCGGCTCCGTACCCACGATCCGAGCCAGCCCCCGAACGCCGAGCCGCCCATCACCGCCAGCCGGTGCGCGGCCCGGCCAGGCCGAAGACGTCGGAGAAGACGACGTTGAAGGCAACGAAAAACCCCCATACCACGGCTAGGAGCAGTGCCACGACCCGGGCCACGACCGCACCCGTGCTGCCTGCCATCGTTCTCACCCCAACTCCGTGCCGCGACGCCGTTCTATCTCGGCGACGACCTCATCCGCGTGGCCCTGCACCTTCACCCTGCGCCAGATGCGGGCGATGCGACCCCCGGGGTCGATGAGAAACGTCGTCCGCTCGGCCGTCACACCGAGCACCTTGCGCGTGCCGTACGCTTCGATGATCTGCCTGTCAGTGTCCGAGATCATCGGGAAGGTCAGGTCGAACTTGTCGATGAACCGCTGCTGGACCTCGGGCTTGTCAGCGCTCACGCCCACCACGAGGGCGTCGAGGGCCTCCAGGGCTGCCTTGTGCTCCTGGAAGTCCTTGGCCTCGTGTGTTCAACCCGGGGTGCTCGCCCGCGGGTAGAAGTAGACGACGACCCACGATCCCCGCTGGTCGGAGAGGCGGAACGCGCCAGCACCGGTGACAGTGGCAGCGATCTCGGGAGCACGCTGGCCTTCCGTCAGTTCCACGCGTTCGTCATCCACGAGCATCCTCCTCGTTCTCGGGCAGGCACGTGCGATACGCACCATGCATATGTACCCGCGCTGAGGATTGGGAACGCGCCGTCTACGGAAGGATCCGCTGCAAGAGCACGATGTCGTGGTAGGCCCCGAACTTGTGACCCACCTCCTTGAGCAGGCCGACGCGCTCGAAGCCTGACCGCTCTCCCATCGCGAGACTCGCTTCGTTGCCGGCCACCACCTGCGCCATGACGACGTGATGACCCGCGCCCGAGGCGCGCTCGATGAGCGCGTCCATGAGCAGGCGACCGATGCCCTCTCCCCGGTGCTCGAGCGAGACGTAGGTCGACACCTCGACGGTGCGTCGCCATGCCGGACGCGACGCCCACTGCGTCAGCGAACCCCACCCGACGACCTCTTCGTCGCAGACGGCAACGAGGACGGGATGGAGCGCATCGTGACCGATGAGCCACTGCAGCCGCTCGGCCTCATCGACCGGCTCGGTGTGGAACGTGGCGACCGAGCCGGTCACGTAGGGGTTGTAGATGTCCGCGATCGCCTGCGCGTCACCCGGCTCCGCATCGCGTACGACGACATCCATCAGATGCATCCCTCCTTGCTGCCGGAGACAACGCTGTGCCACGGCAGGACATCGTGGACGGCCACGCCGGCGAAACCGGCACGCTCGAGGTGGGAGACGAGATCCTCGGTAGTCGCGCGCACCCGGAGCGGCGGGCCCTTGGGAGTGTCCGTCGGAGCCCAGTCGACGACGAGCACCCGGCCACCCGGCCGCAGCATCCGGTACGCCTCGACATAGATCGCCGCCGGCTCGGCAAGCTCGTGATGCAGATTGATCATGTAGACACCATCGGCGATGTCGTCTTCCAGGGGCACCGCGCTCTCCTCGGAGCGGACCGGCACCACACACCCGTCCGCGACCTCGGGGCGGTACTGCCGCATCCAGTCGATCATCTGATTCGACATGTCCGCGGCGTAGACGGTCGCACCGGGCGCGCGCTTGGAGAACTCGGCCGCGAACAGCCCCGTACCAGCACCGATCTCGACCAGCACCGCCGGAGCCTCGACTCCGAACGCCGCCCACATCGCATCGGGTTTGAGCGTCTCGAGACGGCCCGGGTCGTTGAGTTTGGCAAGCTTGGCGGGATCGAACTTCAGATGTGCCATGGGTCCCCTTCGCCGTGGTCACGCATTGCTCATACCCTACTGCGACGTCCCCGCCTCCGTGAAGTGCATACTTCCGAGTAGTACACGGAAACCCGAGTCTCCGGCACGAGTGTGGCACGCGCATTGCTTGCATAATCGGCAGAGCAGGCGACCCGCTTCTCACCTCCCCCCTCGAGGGGCGGGTAACGCCGCTCAGAACATAAACAGGACGCGCCCCCCCTCGGCGCGTCCTGTTGCTTTCCCGGTCGTATGTGCCTGACATACCGCGGGCGGGCGGGCCTGCCGCACTTCGCTCCGGCCTAGCCGAAGCGCCCGGTGATGTAGGCCTCGGTGCGCTTGTCGCCAGGATTCGTGAACATCGTGCGCGTCTCGCCGACCTCGACCAGGAACGCGGGCTCCTCCATCGACTCGCGGAGCATGAAGGCGGTCTTGTCCGAGATGCGGGCTGCCTGCTGCATGTTGTGGGTGACGATGACGATGGTCACGTACTCCTTCAGCTCGGCGATGGTGTCCTCGATCTGCTGGGTGGAGATCGGGTCGAGCGAGGAGGCGGGCTCGTCCATGAGCAGGACCTCGGGCTCGGTGGCCAGAGCCCGGGCGATGCAGACGCGCTGCTGCTGGCCTCCGGAGAGCTCGAACGCGTGTTTCTTGAGGTCCTTTTTCACCTCTCCCCAGAGCGCAGCGCGCGTGAGCGAGCGCTCGACGAGCGCGTCGAGATCGCTGCGTTTGCGGATTCCCTGGGTCCTCGGACCGTACGCCACGTTGTCGTAGATCGTCATCGGGAAGGGATTCGGCTTCTGAAAGACCTGTCCCACCTTGGTGCGCAGCTCGACCGGGTCGTACTCCTTGTCGTAGACGTCGACCCCGTCGAGCAGGATGCGACCGGCCACCTTTGCGTTGCCGAGCTCGTCGTTCATACGGTTGAGACAGCGCAGGAGCGTCGACTTCCCGCAGCCCGACGGGCCGATGAGCGCGGTCACCGCATTGGGCTCGATGTGCATCGAGACGCCGGCTATCGCGGTCTCCGAGCCGTACGTGACCGAGACGTCGTGCAGATCGAAGCTTCCCTTGCCGGCATGTGACTGTGCGGTCACCATCTCACCTTCCGTCTCTGAATGGAGCGCCACGTCGCGGCGGCCACGCTGATCGCGGTCACGCCTCCGACGAGCACGAGTGCGGTTCCCCAGATGATGTCGTCGGGTCGCCCCGTGACCTGGGTGGCCAGGATGAATATGTGGTACGGCAGCACCATCACGTCGGCAAAGACCGAGTCCGGCATCTGCCGCTTGTAGTACACCGCCGCCGTGAAGAGGATGGGGGCGGTCTCGCCTGCGGCACGCGACAGGCCGAGGATCGAGCCGGTGACGATACCCGGTGCCGCCGCCGGCAGCACGATCCGGTAGATCGTGCGCCACCGCGTCGCGCCGAGTGCGAGCGAGGCCTGGCGCAGGTCGCTCGGGATCTGACGCAGCGCTTCCTCTGTGGCCGTGATGATGACGGGCAGCGTCAAGCACGCGAGCGTGAGCGCGCCCGCGAGGATCGACTTTCCGAGGTCGAGCAGGATAACGAAGAGCGCGAGTCCGAACAGGCCGTAAACGATCGAGGGCACGCCCGCCATGTTACTGATGGCCAGGCGGATCAACCGCGTGCTGCGACCCCGGGGGGCGTACTCCGAGAGGTAGATGCCGGCGGCGACCCCGATCGGCAGCGCGAACGCCGCGGTGCCGAGGGTAAGGGCGAGCGTCCCGACGATCGCCGGGAGGATGCCGCCTTCCTTCATCTGCTTGCGGGGCACGTCGGTCAGGAACTCCCAGCTGATGGCGGGAGCACCGCGCACGACTATGTAGACGAACAGGAAGAGCGCAGCCGCGATGATGAACGCTGCTGCCGCGCCGGTGATCGCCACGGCGACCGTCTGGACCGTGCGGGCTCGCTTGATCCGGTTCACCGGCGCCACCTCCTGCGCTGCTTCTCGAGAACCAGGTCGGCCACGAGGTTGATCAGGAAGGTGATGGCGAAGAGCACCAGCCCGAGCGTGAAGAGCACCGACTGGTGCAGTCCACCCTGCACGACGTTGCCCATCTCGGCAGCGATCGTGCCGGTGATCGTACGGACCGACTCGAAGAGCGATCCGGGGATCCTCGCCGCGTTACCGGTAAGCATCAGCACCGCCATAGTCTCGCCGATCGCCCGGCCCATGCCGAGCATCACCGCGGCGAGCACCCCGGAGGATGCCGAGGGCAGCACGACTTTGTACGTGGTCTGCCAGCGCGTGTTGCCGAGCGCGAGCGAGCCCTGCCGCAAGTCGTTCGGGACCGCGTGCAGTGCGTCCTCGGATATCGACACGATGGTGGGAGCGATCATGAAGGCGAGTACGATCGCACCGCTCATCGCGTTCAGCCCGCTGTCGAGATTGAACGCCTCCTTGACCCAGGGCACCACGACGGCGATACCGATCAGGCCGTAGACGACCGAGGGCACCGCTGCCATGAACTCGATGATCGACTTGGCCACCTCTTTGAAGCGCTTGTTGGCGAACTCGGAGATGAAGACCGCTGCCGCAAGGCTCACCGGCATGGAGAGGAAGATCGCGGTGATGGTCACGGCGGCCGAACCGATGAGCAGCGGCACGAAGCCGAAGCGGGGCGCGGCGATGGTCGGGTACCACTCGCTGCCCGTGACCAGCGTCCAGAACCCGACCTCGCCGAGTGCCCGCGCGCCACCGTAGGCAAGGAAGATGCCGATGGCCGCCAGGATGACGATGGCAGACCACCCGTTCAGGCGGATCATGTTCCTGACAACGCCATCGGCCGCCCGGCTGTTCGCCGGGCGGCCGAGACGCCGCCTCGAAGAGGAAGGCGTCGGCATGTCGGCTAGTTCGTCGGAACGAAGCCGAGCTCGGCGACGACAGCCTGACCCTCGGAGCTCTGGACCCAGTCGATGTAGACCCGCGATGCGTCGCTGAGCGTGCCGGCCGCGTACATGAACAGCGGACGGGCGACGTTGTACGAGCCGTCCTTGACGACCTCGACGCCAGACTCTACACCGTCGATCTTCAGCACGTTGACCTCCGGCACCACGTAGCCCAGACCCACGTAACCGATAGCGGCCTCGTTGGCGATGGTCTCGTCGATGATCGCCTGCGTGGAGGGGAGCAGACGGGCGTCCGCCGAGTACACGGCCTCCTTGTCGGCCTGCTGGACGACGTGCTCGAGGAAGAACGCGTACGTGCCGGAGGAGGTGTCACGAGAGAGCAGCACGATGTCGAGGTCCGGGCCGCCTACCTCGCTCCAGTTGGTGATCTCGCCGCGGTAGATCGCGCCGAGTTGTTCGAAGGTGAGGTCCTCGACGGCGAGGCTCGGGTTGACGACGATCGCGATGCCGTCGTAGGCGACGACGAACTCGGTCACCTCGATGCCGTTGCCCTCGGCCTCGGCCTTCTCCTCATCCTTCATCGCACGCGAGGAGTTGGCGAAGTCGACCGTACCGTTGATGAGCGAGGCGATACCCACACCCGAGCCGCCTCCGGCGACCGAGATGTCGACACCCATCTCCTCGTCCATGAACACCTCGGCGAGCGCCTGGCCGAGGTTGACCATCGTGTCCGAGCCCTCGACGGTGATCGAACCGCTGAGCTCGGCAGCATCTCCGGCCGGGGTCTCGTCTCCCGACTCGTCTGCCGGCTCATCACTCCCGCCACACCCGACGAGGCCGAGCATACCCAGAGCCAACACCGCCACCAGGGCGAACGCCAGGAACTTCTTCGCCTTCACAGAACCCTCTCCTCACGTAGTCACTGTGGACATCCGCCGACGACACCGTCGGCTACCGCCATGCTAGGCGCGTACGTGAAGCGAATGGTTGCACCGCTGTTAACTTCTGCATCACGGGTGTAAAAGGTATGTAAAACGAGTTCGAACCACGGGTGAACCGTGCGATGATGTACGCGATCTCTCCGTGGGAAGGACCGGGACATGGCTCATGTACTAGTAGTCGAGGACGACCCGATAATCGGCAAGACCGTCGAGTACGCGCTGCGCAGGGCGGGATTCGAGACCACGCTGTGCGAGGACGGGGCCGAGGCGCTGGAAGCCGCTCGCGACGAGGTCCCCGACCTCATCCTGCTCGACATCATGCTGCCGGGAATGGATGGGTACTCCTTCGCCGAGCACTTCCGCCGCGGCGACAAGGAGACCGCCATCATCATGGTCACGGCACTCGATCAGGAGCGCGACAAGGTGCGAGGCCTGGACGCCGGTGCCGACGACTACATCACCAAGCCCTTCTCCATGGAAGAACTCCTCGCCCGGGTACGGGCGAACCTCCGCAGGGTACGGGAGCGCGAGGTCCTCTCGGCGAGCGAACCGATCCTGGCAGGAGATCTCGTGATCGAGCCGAGCGAGCTGCGCGTGAGCGTCGCGGGGCAACCCGCGCGACTTCGACTCAAGGAGTTCCAGTTGCTCGTAGCGCTCGCACGCAATGCCGGTTCGCTCCAGACGCGCCAGAGACTTGCCCAGGACGTCTGGGGATATGAGTTCCTGCCTTCGTCGAGAACGATCGACGTCCACATCCGGCGGCTCCGTCAGGCGATCGAGGAGCCGAGTGAGTACTACTACGTACACACGGTCCACGGGATGGGATACCGGTTCGAGCCGGTGCTCAAGAGCGAGTCGGACGAGCGGGACGAGGCGGACGCGTGACCGACAGGGCACGACAGATCGCGGGCTCGTACCGGGTACGCCTGATAGTCGGCGTGCTGCTCGTGGCTGCGGTCGTGGCCGGCGCATGGATCGTCAGCCTCTACGGCCCGCTGACCAACGCCGTCATCGAACAGCAGCAGCGCAACCTGCTCGCCGTCGCACGCGCCGGTGCGCTTGCACTGCACGAGAGCGGGCAACCCGCACAGGAGACCGTGCGCGCACTCGTCGCGGGCACCGATCTGCGGATGACGCTCGTCGCTGACGATGGCAGCGTCATCGCGGACTCCCAGAGCAACCCGCAGACGATGGAGAACCACCGGAACCGCCCCGAGGTCGCCGAGGCACTCGCGGGCCGAACCGGTTCCGACCGGCGGATCAGCGACACGCAGCACGTGGACCAGATCTATGTCGCGGTGCCCGCCACTTTCGACGATGCGCCCGTGGCACTCCGCGTCAGCCAACCGCTCTCGGCGATCGACGAGCTCGCGGCCCGTAGCCGAAGGGCGGCGCTGGGACTGCTCGGGCTCGCCGCGCTCGCAGCGGCGGTGCTCGCCACGCGCCTGGCGGAACGGGCAGCCGGCCCCGTCGAGCGCCTGTCCGCCGCGGCTCAGGCGATGGCCGCAGGCGACCTGCGATCCGAGATCCCCCGCGAGACCGGGGAGCTTGCTGTCCTCGCCCGCTCCCTCGCTGAACTGCGCGAGCAGATGCAGCACCGGCTCGACGAACTCGAAGCCGAGCAGCGCAACCTGCGGTCGGTCCTCGACGGGCTGACCGACGCCGTGTTCCTGCTGCACGCCGACCGCATCGTCTTTGCCAACAGCGCTGCCGGCCGGCTCTTCCGTACGCCGGCCAGTGGCTGGCGCGACCGGCGACTCGACCAGACCGCACTCCCGGCATCGGTGCGTGACGCGATCGGTACAGAACTCGGGGAGTCAGAGCCGTCGACCCTGGAGTGGGGACCCGATCCGGCCGGTCGCACCTTGCGCATCAACGTGCTTCCGCTCGGTCGGGCGGATGACTCCGAACGGACTCTGGTCGTCATCGCCGACACCACCCAACGCACGCAGCTCGAGCGCGTCCGCCGGGACTTCGTCGCTAACGCGAGCCACGAACTCAAGACGCCCACAGCCGCCATCCATCTGCTCGCCGAGTCGGCTGCCAATGCCGCCGAGGACGGCGACACCGATGTTGCGCTCTCCTTCGCGCTGCAGATCGAGCAGGAGTCCGCGCGCCTCAGCCGGCTCGTGAGCGACCTGCTGGATCTCTCGCGACTCGAGTCCACGCCGGCGCCGGACAGCATCGTCGACGTCCGGCAGGCCATCGCCAACACGGTTCTCGGCCACGGGCCCTCGGCGGCAGAGGGCGGACTGGAGCTCATCACCGACACGCGCGCGGTCACCGGGGTCGACGTGTTCGCGAAGGCCGACCCCACCGACCTCGCTATAGCCCTGGACAATCTCCTCGACAACGCC
>JAHYJI010000077.1 GCA_019429145.1 Coriobacteriia bacterium
TCCTAGTAGAGGAACGCGCGGAATGCTTCAGATCAGAAACGTCACCAAGAGCTACACCGTCGGCGACTTCACACAGGTCGCGCTCGACCGTGTCAGCATGGACTTCCCGAAGACGGCGTTCGTTGCGCAGCTCAGAGGCTATTTCGCTTCATTTCGCTCCATCTTGGTGCCCAGAAATCCCTGTTGCTGCGAGTCGGCCTTCGACGCCGATTGGTGTCCGATCTGGTGCCCGATTTGGTGCCCGATTGCACGGACAGCCCGTCCACTGCGTAACAGGCGGGCTGACCTGCGTAAAGAGGTCGGAACGATTCACTCCTCGATGCCGTCGCTCCGGGTGGGTCTGGCTCTCAGCGGCGCGTGACGCCGGTGGCTAACCCGGGCGCCAACGTGACGCGCCGACCTTGTCGTACTCTGTAAGCGCAGGGCGCGCAGGTTACGCCCAAAGACGTAGCCGGACAAACCGTCACTCACACGATGGGACCATGTGTGGATGCTCCAAGATGGAAGCTCGCATGCTTCGACCTCGATGGCACCTTGGTGAGACGCGTCAGCACGGGGCAGCACATAGCCGTGAAGTTGGGGCATGCTGACGCGATGTCCGAGATAGAGGCGGCATATGCCGCAGGGACAGCCACCAACGCGGATGTTGCGGCGATGGACGGTCGGCACTATCGCGGCCTGACACCGTCGGACGTCTCAGGGATGCTGGACGACATTCCGGTGATCGAGAACATCGCGGAAACCGTCGACTGGCTGCGAGAGCATGGCACGCCCTCGGTTCTCTGTACGCTTGCCTGGAGGTTCGTCGGCGAGGTCTTCGCTGAACGATACGGCTTCATCGCTTCCAGCGGCCCGACTTTGAAGATTGGTCCGGACGGCACGTTCACCGGAGAGGTCGACTCGGACTTCACGGAGCACGACAAGCCGGCATTCGTCGGCTCGCTTTGTAGTGCTCGCGGTATCCGGATGTCTGACGTGTTCCATGTCGGCGATTCAAGGTCGGATATCCCGCTCTTCGGAGTGGTCGGGTATTCCGTCGCCTTGAATGCGAGTCGCGAAGCCGCAGAGAGCGCACAGGTTGCGCTCGAGGCGGACTCGCTGCTGGAGGTGCTCGGAGTCATCCCCGGGCTCAAGTCCTGAATCGGATCCCTGCCTTCCCACACGCTCGCCGCTTAACACGACCAGGCGCCACCATCGAGCCGCAGCTCAGAGCGATGATTGACACCCCTCACCCCTGGTGGAAGAAGCCGTGGCTTGCAGTGAGTGTTGTCTGGAAGTACCATGTTGTGCATGATGCGCAACAAAACCACTTCAGACAACACCACATTCACCCGGGCACTCGACGAACTTCGCTCGTGCCTGCCCCAGGCGTGGTGCGTGGATGTGATCGAACGGAGGGCCTACGTCTCCGGGCCGGACGCGGTCGTGCGTGTCGTCGGACCGGATGAGCGGGCGTCGATCCTGACGATAGAGGTGAAGAGCCGGCTCGATCCAAAGGACGTCGAGCCGCTCGTGTCTCGTTTCGAGATGCGACGCTGGCGAGACGGCGATGCAACCCCGGTAGTCGTCGCTCGCTTTCTCGGCGAACGGACGCGAGAGCGACTGCGAGCGCTGGGCGCCGGCTACATCGACTTGACCGGCAACCTGTACTTGCGACTTGATGCTCCGGCCGTGGCCATCGAGCGGACCGGCGCCGACAAGGATCCCGAGCCGACGCAGCGTCCTGCGCGCTCGCTCAAAGGGGCCAAGGCCGGTCGGCTCGTGAGGACACTCGTGGATCTCACCCCGCCGCTCGGAACACGTGAGATCGCGAAGATCGCGAAGATCGATCCCGGCTACGTCTCACGTTTGCTCGCGCTGCTCGAACAAGAGGACTACATCGGGCGCGAACCGCGCGGCCCGGTCACCCGCATCGACTGGCCCAACCTCTTGCGCGCGTGGACAAGGGACTACTCTCTCGATTCCTCGAACCTCGCCACAGCCTATTTGCAGCCTCGAGGTCTTCCAGCCTTGCTCGACGCCTTGCGCCGGCAGGACGGCGAGGATGGCCTGACCTACGCGATCTCCGGCTCGCTTGCCGCCGCACGGAGGGCCCCGGTCGCTCCGGCGCGCCTCGGGGTCGTTTACGTGAAGCGTCTCGACGAGGCCGCACAAGTGCTCGGCCTGCTCCCCGCCGAGACCGGGGCGAACGTGCTTCTCGTCGAGCCGTTCGACGGTGTCGTCTTCGAGCGCACGGTCCTCGATGAGGGCCTGAGGTACGTGGCCCCGTCGCAGATCGCGGCCGACCTGCTCACGTCTTCCGGCCGCGGGCCGGAAGAAGCTGAAGCGCTCATCGAGTGGATGATCTCCCACGAGGAGGCGTGGCGTGTATAGCCAGGAGTACGTCGTCGCGCGCAGGGCGCTTCTCGACGCGCTTGAGGCGCTTCAAGGCCACCGCGACGCACTCGTGCTCGTCGGCGCGCAGGCGATCTACCTCCACACAGGTGCGGCCCAGTTCGCCGTCGCGGAGTTCACGACTGATGGCGATGTGGCGATCGACCCGCGCCTTCTTTCGGGTGATCCCGAGATCGCTTCGGCGATGCGCAAGGCTAAGTTCTTTCTCGATATGCGCGACGGTAGGGAACTTGTGGGCGTCTGGGCCTCGATGCGCGAGATCGCTGGCGTGCCTGCAAAGGTGACCGTCGATCTTCTCGTGCCCGACGCGCTGGGAGGTGCAGGGCGGCGTGCCGCCCGGGTGCCGCAGCATGAGAAGGGCTCGATGCTCAAGGTCCACGGGCTGGAAGCCGCGCTGGTGGACAACAGCGTCATGAGCATCGGGTCGCTCGAAGCGACGGATGCCCGGAGCTTCACCATGAAGGTGGCCGGTCCCACGGCGTTGCTGATCTCCAAGACGATCAAGCTGTCCGAGCGGGTGACGGCCGGTGCGCTCGAGCGAGGTCGGCCGGACAGAGTGAAGCCCAAGGACGCACTTGACGTGCTTCGGCTGCTCCAGGCGATCCCAAGCGCGCAGCTGGCCGAGGGATTTGCGGGTCTGCTGGTAGATGAGACTGCCGGGCCCGTCACCTCAGAAGCGCTCGGTAGACTGCCAGGCCTCTTCGGCGATGCCGACTCTCCAGGCAGTCAGCTCGCAGCCGAGGCGGCAGCGCCAGAGCCGTCCGACGTGATCGCAGCGTCGTGCGCCGCGCTATGTCGAGAGCTGCTTGACGCACTCCGCGCGCAGGGAATCGACGGCTGATCCACGACGCCTAGGTGCGCTCCGGGGGTCTTCGTCGCAGGGCGAGGCGGGCATTCAGCACGCTCCGGATTTGGTGCCCGATTTGGTGCCCAAATACATGGTGACTGTTGGTACTCGTTGGTACCTATTGGGACTCGCCGCAGCTCCGCTGTACCAACGAGTCCCAACGAGTCCCAATAGTCACAAGCACTTTCAGGATTCGAATTCCCTTGGGGGCACCATAAAACCGCAGATCAGAGGCCTGAGTAGCCCGATTTCGAGTGCGAGATCGGGCTACAAATGTCTTTCGGCGGAGAGCGAGCGGGGAGGGTAAAGGCGCAGGTCAGAGGGGGTGTAGATGCCTTGATGCGGCCCAATAGCAGTCCCTTGTGCCCGGGATCGGGGTTCGACCGAGTTGGTGCCCGATTCGGTGCCCAAATTGAGTTGGCATAAAAACGACTACAGTTGTCCGCAACTGTGGTAACTTATATGCCATGAGGACCCCTTCGGACATGGAACTCGCACGCGCGACCGCCGCATTCGAACGTGCTGGCGGCGTGCTCGGCACTTCCGAGGCGCTTGCCTCAGGCATCGAGGAGCGCACGCTGTACTGGATGCGTGATGCCGGTCTCGTCGAACCGCTCTCCCGGGGGGTCTACCATCTCGCCGCATCGCCCCTGCCGGCATACCCAAGCGTGGCCGCAGTCCTGAGGCGCGTCCCCCGCGCCGTCCTCTGTCTGGTGAGCGCGCTCGAGTACCACGGCATCGGGACGCAGATCCCGGCCGCGGTGCAGATCGCGCTGCCACGGGGAGTCAAGGCGCCGAGGATCGCCTACCCGCGTATCGAGCGGTTCTCGATGAGCGCCGAGGCCATGGCGGCCGGCGTCGAAGAGCACGACATGGACGGAACGCCCATCCGGGTGTTCGATCTGGCAAAGACCGTCGCCGACTGCTTCAAGTACCGCAACCGCATCGGGCAGGATGTTGCCGTTGAGGCGCTGCAGGAAACGATCCGCTCTCGCCGGGCGACGCCCGCGCAGGTGATGCGCTACGCGAAGGTCGACCGGGTGGAGCAGGTCATGCGCCCCTACCTCCAGGCACTGATGTGAGCGCCCAGACTCCGATTGAGATACGCCGCCGACTGAAGACGCGAGCGGCGGAACTCGGCCTGGACTTCCAGCAGGCGGTTCTCTACTACGCGATGGAGCGGTTCCTCTTCCGAGTGTCGCAGACGCAGTGGTCGGAGCGTCTCGTAGTCAAGGGCGCCGTCATGCTGCGCGTGTGGGATGCCGCCGTCGCGCGGCCGACCCGCGACATCGACTTCCTCGGGCGCGTCGACAACACCCCGGAGGCGATCCGCGGCATCGTCGCCGAGTGCCTCTCGATCCAGCTCGGCGATGGCCTCGCGTTCGAATCCGAGATCCACGCAGAGGCCATCACCGTCGAGGATCGGTATCCCGGCGTCCGCGTGAAGGTTGCTGGTGACTTGGGTGGGGCACGGTTCGTGCTACGCCTCGACGTCGGGATCGACGACGCCGTTGTGCCGGATCCTGGTTGGGTCGACTACCCCGTTCTGCTGCAGGACGAGCCTCCGAGGATCCTCGCGTACCAACCCGCCACCGCCGTCGCCGAGAAGTTCCAGGCGATGATCGAGATCGGTCTGGCCAACAGCCGGATGAAGGACTATCACGACATCTGGATGCTCGCGCACACCCTGGAGTTCGATGGCCAGGATCTCGCGAACGCGATCCGCGCGACGTTTCAGCGTCGCGAGACGGAGCTGCCAGCCGAGACGCCCGCCGAACTCACGCGCGAATACACCGGGCAGCCGGAGACGTCACGGATGTGGGACACCTACCGGAAGGGGTTCCCGGCACCGGCAAGCGGCCTGCCGGAGGATTTCCAAGAGGTCGCCGACGCGATCGCCGCATTCGTGATGCCTGCCGCCATCGCGGCGGGCATCGCCGCCAACTTCGGCAAGACGTGGGCGCCGATCTCGGGATGGGCGCAGCAGAGCTGACGGCTCGGAGGACCGAGTACCTCGCGGTCGGTTCGACACCCTCCGATTTGTCGCCCGATTTGTCGCCCAAATACCTGGTGACCGTTGGTACTCGTTGGTACCTATTGGGACTCGCCGCAGCTCCGCTGTACCAACGAGTCCCAATAGTCACAAGCACAATCAGGATTCGAATTCCCTTGGGGGCACCACATTCTTTGAGGTTAGAGGCCTGAGTGACCCGATTTCGAGCGTGAAATCGGGCTACAAATGTCTTCGAGCCGACAGAGGGAACGGGGCAAAGCGCCAATTCTGAGTGAAGCGGCCCCGGTCACACATCGTCACTCGCGGCTCGAGCAAGCAGTTGGCGTTAGCCCGGCACCTTCTCTGCGATATTGGTCCGCTTTCGCCCGAGCGCGCGGAGCGCCGCACCGATCGAGTTGATGCAGTACGGGTCGTGCATCGACGCGTCCGCCAGGGTGCCGTAGTCTGCCCCATACTCCCACTCACCAGTACCTTGGGATTCTGAGCCGTGCTAGCGGATGTGCCTGTGGATGGACTTGATCAGACCGAGGAAGAGCAGTCCACCGACGACCGACAGCAGGGAAGCCGCTGCGTGGGCGTGGGCGGCACGGGCGCGGCGCTCGCGAATAGCGGCTTGCGTGAAATCATCACCCTCGAAGCGGGAATCATCAACCGTGCTCAGAGCGTCTCCATGGCAGCATTTCATTGCAGTCCCTTTCGTTGTGATGTCTCTGGCTACTCGTCGCCGGCAAGCATCAGGTAGATGCTCTTGCGGGCGGCGGCGAGGATACAGGCAGTCCTTTCGATATAGTCGTTGTTCCCGGTTCTTGCGGCCTGAACGGTCGCGCTCATCAGGCCATGGAAGGCGTCGCGCAGCCGGCGCGAGCCGTCTGAGTCCTCGGCCATGGCCTCCCACGGCGCCTGCTCCGGGAGCATGGCTGCATGCTTGCGGCCGAGTTCGGTGAGTGAGAAGACACGCCTGCCGCCCACATCCGCGCTCGACACCAGATCGTGCCCCTCAAGCGCCTGCAGGGCGGGGTAGACCGAGCCGGGGCTCGGATTCCATGCACCTGCGCTGCGCTCCGAGAGCTCCTGAATGATCTGGTATCCGTGCATGTCCTGCTCGCCGAGCAGCGCAATAACGGCCGCCTGCACGTCGCCCCGCTTGGCGCGCTGGCCGGGGAGGCGGATCTCGCCGTGACCGTAGTGCGGTTGGTGAAGTGCATGCATGTCAACACCCTCGTTCTTCTCGATGTAATGCGATATATCGCTATCTGTCGCCGTGACAAGCGAGATGGATGCCAACGTGTGCCTCCTGGCACGAGACGTACAAGGACTTCGCTTGGCACAACTCTCGCTAACTGTCGACAGTTGGCGATATATCGATATCTCGTTTGTCCAGCGTCGAGTGCCCATGAACATCCCGACCTCGCCGCCGGTCATGAATCAGGCGGCGTCCGCCAGGATCTGACCGTGACCGACCTCTATCTCCTTGTAGCCACCGGACCCGTCGTCCACCCCAAGCAGAACCGCGAGCGCTGGCCTGAGCTCATCAGGCCCAGCTTGTTGCTATAGCGCCAGCCCGCTTTGACCGAAAGGCCTCCCGATGCTTCAGCTCCACAACGTTTCCAAGTCCTACACCACGGCCGATTTCGCGCAGGTCGCGCTAGATGGCGTGTCGATCGCGTTCCGGGACAACGAGTTCGTGGCCATCCTGGGCCCCTCGGGCTCCGGGAAGACCACGCTTCTTAACATCGTCGGCGGCCTGGATCATTATGATTCCGGCAACCTGGCCATCGACGGCATCGCGACCGAGGACTACAGCGACCGCGACTGGGACACGTACCGCAACAACCGCATCGGCTTCGTCTTCCAGAGCTACAACCTCATCCCCCATCAGACCGTGCTTTCCAACGTGGAGCTTGCCCTTACGCTTTCGGGCGTCTCTCGGCTGGAGCGGCGGCGTCGCGCGATCGACGCGCTTGAGCAGGTGGGCTTGAGAGATCACGTCCACAAGAAGCCCAACCAGCTCTCGGGCGGGCAGATGCAGCGCGTGGCCATTGCGCGCGCGCTCATAAACGACCCCGAGATCCTGCTCGCCGACGAACCCACCGGCGCGCTCGATTCCCAAACCAGCGCACAGGTGATGGCCCTTCTGACCGAGATCGCGAACGACCGGCTCGTCATCATGGTGACCCACAACCCGGAGCTTGCCGAGACGTACGCGACGCGCACCATCAACCTCCTGGACGGCAGGATCGCGGACGACAGCGATCCGTACCGGCCGGGCGACGACGCGATGCGCCAGAGCGAGAAGCGCGTCAGGAAGACCTCGATGTCGTTCCTGACCGCCATCGCGCTGTCCTTCAACAACCTCATGACGAAGAAGGGCCGGACGCTGATGACCGCCTTCGCGGGCAGCATCGGCATCATTGGCATCGCGGCCATCCTGGCGCTGGCCAACGGTGTGAACGACTACATCGCGGGCATCGAGGAAGATACGCTCTCAGTGTACCCGCTGACGATCCAGACCCAGGGAATGAACTTCACCTCCATGTTCGCTGGGGGGATGAAAGAGGCCGCCGACGGCGCTGGGACTGCCGGCGACACAACGGCTTCCGAGACGGACGGTGGCGGTGTGCGGGAGCTACGGATGATGACGCGGATGTTCGAGTCCGTCGGCTCAAACGACCTGGCCGCGCTCAAGGTGTACCTAGACGGGAACGGCGGTGGCATCAACGACCATGTCAACCTGATCCAGTACTCGTATAACGTGACGCCGCAGATCTTCAGCACGGACAGCTCGAGCGGGGTGCGCCAGGTCAACCCGGACACGACCTTCTCTGCGCTCGGCTTTGGATCGGCATCGTCGTCGAACGCCCTGATGGCTTCCAGTATGAACACCAACGTGTTCGAGGAGCTGGTGGATGACACCGCGATGATTGAAGGGCAGTACGACGTGATGGTCGGACGCTGGCCGGCTGCGTACAACGAGACGGTGGTGGTCCTGACTCCGAACGGTGGGGTCACCGACTTCATGGTCTACGCGATGGGGCTTCGCGACCCCGCCGAGCTCGACGCCATCGTGGAGCAGATGGTCAACGGCGAGGAGATCCTCACACCCGCCGACACCAAGTCCTTCACGCACGAGCAGTTGATGGGCGTCTCGTTCAAGCTGGTGAACTCGACCGACTACTACGTCTACGACGAGCAGTACAACGTCTGGACCGACAAACGGACCGACGCCGAGTACCTGAAGCGCCTGGTTGAGAACGGTGAGGACATCAGCATCGTGGGTGTCATCCGGGCAAAGGATGGGGCTACTGCGACCGCGCTGCAGCCCGGGATCTACTACACGCCGGCGCTCACCGCCCACCTGGTGACAGAGGCGGCCAAGACCGACATCGTGCGCATGCAGCTGGGCGTGCCGGCCACGAACGTGTTCTCAGGCCGGACCTTCCAGGATGAGGAGGAGAACCCGGACAGGAGCGAGTTCGACCTGGCGTCGCTGGTGACCGTGGATGAGGACGCGCTCACTTCGATGTTCAGCTTCGATGCATCGCAGCTGGCGTTCGACCCCTCTGCGCTGGACATCTCGATGGAGGACTTCAGTCTGGATTCGTCCGCGATGCCTGCACTGGGTCCGGCGGACATGCTTGCCGGGCTTGACCTTGACGACGCGCTCGCCGGACTTGATCCGACTGCGGGACTGGACGAGATCGACCTGGAGGCAGCGCTTGCCGGGATCGACTTCGCGGCACTCATGGAAGGCATCGACTTCAGCGTAGACGCGGAGCAGGTCGCCGACGTGGCCAACCGGATGGTGCAGGGCTACCTCGAGTTCTGCACCGCGGAGGGTCTGGACCCTCTGGACACCCAGACCAATTTCCCGCTCTTCCTCGCGTCCGCCGAAGGTGAGGCCATCCTGGTGGAGGCCGAGTCGCTCTTCGGCGGGGCGGAGACCGGCCTGAGCGAGTTGCAGAGCCGGCTGCTGGCGGCGCTGGCCGAGAGTCTCGGCGATACCGCTCAATCCCAGATCGATGCGGTCTCAGCGGCGATAGGGGAGCAGCTCCAGGCGAGCATGGCCACGTATATGCAACAGGTGCTCTCCACGCTGGC
>JAHYJI010000078.1 GCA_019429145.1 Coriobacteriia bacterium
ACTCGTTTTACACGGCGCCGACCGCCATTCGTGCTCTCATGAGGCATGGCGAGGGGTGGCCCGCACGCTACGACGTGTCGAGTCTGCGCCTGCTCGGCACGGTGGGCGAGCCCATCAACCCGGAGGTCTGGCAGTGGTACCGGAGGACGATCGGACGCGACGAGCTGCCGGTCGTCGACACCTACTGGCAGACGGAAACCGGGGGATTCCTGATCACGCCGTTCCCCGGCGCGACCCCGCTCAAGCCGGGTAGCGCCACGGTCCCGTTCTTCGGAGTGACACCGCAGGTCGTCCGGGAAGACGGGAGCGAAGCGAGTGCGGACGAGGGCGGCTACCTCGTCGTTCGCGATCCGTGGCCCGGCATGATGCGCGGCACGTGGGGCGACCCCGATCATTCGCGGATGCGCGAGGTGTACTTCGACCGCTTCCCCGGTGTGTACTTCACCGGCGACGGGGCGCGCGTGGACGAGGACGGCTACTACTGGCTCCTCGGCCGCGTCGACGACGTGATCAACGTCTCGGGCCACCGCATGGGTACCGCGGAGATCGAGAGCGCGCTCGTCAGCCATGAAGCGGTCTCGGAGGCAGCCGTCGTCGGGTTCCCGCACCCCGTCAAGGGCGAGGGCATCCATGCGTTCGTGCTGCTGCGTGACGGGCACTACCCGTCCGAGGACCTCGCGAAGATACTCTCGGGTCACGTGCGCAAGCTGATCGGGCCGATTGCCAAGCCTGACCACATCCAGTTCGCACGCGACCTGCCCAAGACCCGCTCGGGCAAGATCATGCGCCGCATACTGCGCAAGCTTGCGGCAGGGGAGCGCGACATGGAGGCGTTCGGCGATCTGTCGACACTTGCCGATCCGCGGGTCGTGAGGGACCTTCTGGAGGGCGCCGACACGTACTAGCGCGGGCTAGGGAGTGCGCGGGTCCCAGAACACATCGCCGGCTCCGTAGGCGTGGTTGGCGTAGCGCGCCATCGTGAAGAGCAGGTCCGATAGCCGGTTGACGAACTTCCGTACGGCAGGGTCGACCTCGCCGGGCGCCTCCGACGCCAGATCGATGACCCGTCGCTCGGCACGGCGCACCACCGTGCGGGCGATGTGCAGGCGACACGCCACCTCGCAACCTGCCGGCAGGATGAAGTGATCGACCTCTCCGGCAGCCGCGGTCAGTTCGTCGATCCACGACTCGAGACGGGTGATGTCTTCGGCCCGGATGGAGGGTCCTGCAGTGCGTGCGGCGCGCACCTCGGCGGGCGTGGCGAGAAGGCTCGAGCAGTCGAAGAGGCGGTGCTGCACGAAGTCGAGGATACTCTCCAGCCGCACGTCATCCCCGGCGGCCGTCCCGAGGGCGGCCCGCGCGTGCCCGACGCAGCTGTTGGCCTCGTCGACCGTGCCGTATGCCTCCACGCGCGAACTGTTCTTCGCGACGCGGGAGCCCCCGACAAGTGAGGTCTCGCCCGCATCTCCGGTGCGCGTGTAGATCTTGGTCATGTCAGCCTCCCGGACTCGTACCGTCGAGCAAGACTATACCGTGTCTGCGGACGGGGGACGGGTGCCCGGATGGACACGGTTGCCCGCAGTGCCTCACAGAGCGCGCAGTCGCATCGCAAGCTGGCCGAGGGCTCCGGCTCGCATCTGCGGGGGGGACCCGAGACGCAGGGTGTCCTCGGCCCATCCGGCACGTGAAGTAGCGGTGAGCGATCGGACGTCGAGCCCGCTCTCGGAGATCGCCCGTGCGATGTCGTAGAGCAGTCCGACGTGGTCCGGTGCACGGACGTGCAGGAGTGCTCCGCGGGCATCCTCCTCGATCCGTGCCTCGACGCGGCCGGTGACACTGGGCGTGTAGAGCCGCCTGCGCTCCGAGAGCCGAACGGAGAGCGCCAGCCGTCCTGCGAGCGACGCCGTCAGCATGCGCTCGAAGCGACTCCAGGTCTCGGCACTCACCGGCGCGAGTGTTGCGGAGGTGACGACAAAGGTGTCGAGTGCGACCCCGCCCCGCGTCGGGGTGGAGCTCGCCGCCAGGATGTCGAGACCTGCCAGCGCGAACGTACCCGCGAAGATGGCCAGCAGGCCGGGGCGGTCGGGTGCTGCGACGTACACCCGGTACGATCCCGGTATGGGGCCTGTGCCGATCTCGAGTGCGTGCCTTCCCGGAGTGCCTTGTGCGGCCACGCGTGCGGCGAGGTCGGCCAGGTGGTCGCGGGCAGAGGGGCCAGCGCCCCCCAGCGCGTCCGCCTCACTGGCCACGAACACGGCATCGAGCCTGCTGACGAGCGTGCCCAGCAGGTCGGCGTGCCACGCGCTCCACGCACCCGGACCGGTCGCGCGGGAGTCGGCAACCGTGAGCACGTGGAGCGGAGCGAGAAGAGACGCGTCGGCCAGGGTTCGGGCCACCGCTTCGACGTCAGCCGGCTCGTCGAGGTCGATGCCGGAGGCGGCCGATGCCAGAAGCAGGTGGTGTTCGACGAGTGCCGATACCCGCTCGGCTTGGCCAGAGTCGAGCCCGAAGCGCCCGGCCGCGAACCCCGCTGCGGCTGCGCCCCTCGCTGCATGTCCGGGTCCGGGAGTGGCCTTCCCGATATCGTGGGTCAGCGCAGCGACGACCAGCGGGCGCGTGTCACGGACACGGAGCGCGGATGCGGCCAGAACCGGGTCGTCGGCCGTGCCGCTTGTTGCCGAAGCGACGATGTCGGCGGTACCGACCGCGCATCTCAGGGAGTGCGCTCCCACCGTGAGCGTGTGCGCGATCCCGGGACGGCGCAGCCACATCAGCGAGCGCATTCCGGGTACGAGGGTATCGAGTTTGCCCGCCCATGCAGCCTCTTCGAGTGCGGGCAGGGAGTCGGAGCCCCGTGCCACGAGGTCGCAGATCCCCTCCGGGGAAGATGGGTCGCCCGCGGGGACCGTCTGCCCCCGGATTCGTCGGCGTACGCGCAGCAGCAGATGGTGGGTGTCGGCCAGCGCACGCTGCACCGACGACGGGTCCACGCTCATCTCGGCCGCCAGCTCCTCGGTCATGACCTCACCCGACTGCGTCTGTTGGATCTCCCATCGCGCAGAGGCGATGACGTCAGCCGCGCTTGCGAGGCGTGCGTGCTCCGTCTCATCGAGTAGCCCGAGCGTCATGAGTGTGGAGGGATTTGACTGAGGTACTCCGGTCAGGAGCGCCGCGCTCCATGTCAACTCGTCGAGGTCGCGCTTGCCACCCGCCCCGGCCTTCAGCTCGGGTTCGAGCAGGTAGGGCGAGCCCGGACGCTCGCGGGTCGCGAGCTGAGCAAGGATGGCGGGCGACCGCTTTGCACCCTCTGCCGCGCACGCGCGAAGCGATTCGAGGCCGAGTGCGCGGTCGCCCGCTATCACCCGTCCGGTGAGCGCGGCGGTCAGCGTGGGAAGGTCTTCGCGCACGGCGTGCAGTTGTTGACGCCGCGAGCGGACCTGATGCCCGACGGCAAGGCCGGCGTCCCAGAGCGGGTAGAGCAGGGCCTCGATGAAGGGGGCGAGTTTCGCTGCCCGTGCGTCGGAGAGCACGAGCAGGTCGAGGTCGGAGGCGGGGGTCAGAGCGCCGGCGCCGTACCCTCCCAGTGCGACGAGCGACCAGCGCGCCTGCCGTGGAAGCAGTGCGGCGGCCGATTCCTCGGCGAGTGCTGCGAGCATCTGATCGGTCAGGTGCGCGAGCCGCCGCGCCGGGTCGGTACCCGGCGCGGCGGCTGCGATGAGCTCCTGCCGCTCCTTGAGATAGCGGCGCACGATCGTGCCTAGAGTGCTTCGGGGCCGCGTTCGCCCGTCCGGATCCGTACGGCGCCCTCGCAATCGTATACGAAGACCTTGCCGTCACCGATCTTGCCGGTGCGGGCCCGGTCTACGATGGCTTCCTCGACTGCCGCCGCCACGCTGTCGTCGACGACCACTTCGATCTTGACCTTCGGCCGGAAGTCCACGGTGTACTCGGCGCCACGGTAGATTTCGGTGTGACCCTTCTGCCGTCCGTAGCCCTTGACCTCGTAGGCGGTCAGCCCGGCGACTCCGATCTCGTTCAGTGCTTCTTTCACGTCTTCGAGCTTGTGCGGCTTGATGATCGCCTCGATCTTCTTCACGGTCTTACTCCTTCTCTCGAACCCATCGGTTCGTACGTTCCCGTGGCAGGCACCTAGAAGGTGGTCTCGGTCAGGACGAAGTCGGGGTAGGCCCGGTTGCCGTGCTCGCCGATGTCCAGACCTTCCATCTCCTCCTCCTCGGAGACGCGCACGCCGATCGTGGCTTTGATCGCCAGCCAGACGAGAAGCGAGACGCCGAAGACCGCCGCGCCGACCGCGGCCACGCCGATGATCTGGTTCCACAGCAGCCCGAATCCTCCGCCGAAGAACAGCCCGTTGCCGGTGGTGCCCGGAGCGATGACGTCCTGGGCGAAGAGCCCGACGGCCAGCGTTCCGAAGATACCGCCCATTCCGTGTACCGCGATGGCGCCCACCGGGTCGTCGACGCGCACCCGGTCGAGCAGCAGCACCCCGAGGACGATGATCGCGCCGGCGATGGCGCCGATGATGAGCGAGCTGCCGAGACCGACGAAGGCGCAGCCTGCCGTGATACCGACGAGCCCGCCGAGCGCTCCGTTGATGGTCATGCCGACGTCGGGCTTGCCGAGGATCGCCCAGGCAAGCGCGGTCGCGGCGAGCGCCCCGGCGGCCGCCGCGAACGCCGTCGCAACGACGATGTGAGAGATGGCGCCCGGATCGGCGGCCATCGTGCTGCCCGGGTTGAAGCCGAACCAGCCGAACCACAGGATCATCGCGCCGGTCATCGCCGAGGTCATGTTGTGGCCGGGGATGGCGTGTGCCTTGCCGTCCTTTCCGAACTTGCCGAGGCGGGGCCCGAGCACGAGCACTCCGGCCAGCGCTGCCCACGCTCCGGTCGAGTGCACGACGGTCGATCCTGCGAAGTCCCAGAACCCGAGTTCGGCAAGCCATCCGCCGCCCCAGATCCAGTGCCCGACGGTCGGGTAGACCAGTGCGACGAGCACGAACGAGAAGACGATGAACGAGACGTACTTGATACGCTCGGCCACCGCTCCGGAGACGATCGTCGCGGCGGTGGCGGCGAACACGAGCTGGAAGAAGAACTTGGCGAGCAGGGGCACGCCGGTCCAGCTGATCGCGGAGTAGACGCCGCTGTAGGCTTCCTCGACGGCGGGACTGTTGTCGGCGCCGCCGAGCATGAACAGCCCCTGCGTCCCGAAGATCCCGTTCCCGTCGCCGAACATCAGTCCCCACCCGATGACGAAGAAGGCGATCGTTGCCACGGCGAAGACGATGAAGTTCTTCGAGATGATGTTGACGGTGTTCTTCGCACGGGTGAATCCGGATTCTACGAGCCCGAAGCCGAGGTTCATCAGGAACACCAGCATTCCGGCTACGAGCACCCAGACTGTGTCCAGGGCTACCTGTACATCCATTGTTGCTCCCTTCCGCGATACCATGCCGAGCGGCCTGCCGAGCATCGTCAGGCGCTCATGTTTCGTGCACGTTGCGGGGGAGTGAATTCTGCGAGACGCACGGAGGACAGCCTCCGGGCCTCTCCGAACGTGCGTTCGCTCGCCACGGCGGGTAGAATGAAGACTTGGCTGCAATCCGGTTCCGACGGTTAGGCAGGTCTTCTCCGTGTCACTTGAATCCATCTCGATCCGCGGTGCGCGTGAGCACAACCTCAAAGGATTCGATCTCGAGATCCCGCGCGACCAGCTCGTGGTCATCACGGGACTTTCCGGCTCCGGGAAGTCCTCGCTCGCGTTCGACACCATCTACGCCGAGGGGCAGCGGCGCTACGTCGAGTCGCTCTCGGCGTATGCGCGTCAGTTCCTCGGCCAGATGAGCAAGCCCGACGTCGACCACATCGAGGGACTCTCGCCGGCGGTCTCGATCGATCAGAAGACCACCAGCAAGAACCCGCGTTCGACGGTGGGCACCGTCACCGAGATCTACGACTACCTGCGTCTGCTGTACGCGCGCGTAGGCATCCCGCACTGCCCGATATGCGGCAGGCCGATCAAGCGCCAGACGCCGGACCAGATCGTGGACCGGATCCTCGAGCTCGCCGGGGGCACGAAGTTCCAGATCCTCGCTCCGGTGATACGGGGGCGGAAGGGCGAGCACGGCAAGCTCTTCGACGAGCTCCGCAAGGAGGGATTCACCCGCGTGCGCGTCGACAAGGCGATGCGCACGCTCGACGAGGAGATCGTGCTCGACAAGAAGTTCAAGCACGATATCGAGGTCGTGGTGGACCGGCTCGTCATGAAGGACGGTGTCCGCACGCGGCTTGCCGACAGCGTTGAGACCGCACTGCGATTGGCCGCCGGCACGGTGGTGGTGTCCGTTGCCGAGGGCGAGGAGCTGTCCTTCTCGCAGGCGCTCGCCTGTCCGGTCCACGGGGTATCGATGGACGAGCTCGCACCGCGAGACTTCTCGTTCAACGCGCCCTATGGCGCGTGTCCCGACTGCGCGGGTCTCGGATCGCGCCTCGAAGTCGACCCCGATCTCATCGTGCCGGACGGCTCGCGCTCGCTCGACGAAGGTGCCATCAAGCCCTTCGCCCGTGGCATGAACTACTACCCGCAGCTCGTCGCGGCGGCGGCAAAGCACCTGGGCGTCCCGACGGATGTGGCCTGGGACGAGCTCCCCGAACCCGCGCGGTCCGCGCTCATGAACGGGCTCGGTGACGAGCGCATCAGGATCGACTACCTGACCCGTGATGGTAGGGAGACACACTGGTTCTCCCGGTACGAGGGAGCGCTCGCCAGCGTGATGCGGCGCTTCGAGGAGAGCGAGTCCGAGGCGGTCAAGGAGAAGCTCGAGGAGTACATGGCCGTCATCCCGTGCAAGACGTGCGGGGGTACGCGGCTGAAGCCCGAGATACTCGCGGTGACCTTTGGCGGTATCAACATCCACGATGTCACCGTCATGAGCGCGAAGGCCTCGCTTGCCTTCTTCGAGTCGGTGGAGCTGACCGAGCGCGAGGCGCAGATCGCCCGCCGGGTCATCAAGGAGATCGTGGAGCGGCTTCGCTTCCTGGTGGACGTGGGCCTCGACTACCTGACACTCGAACGTGGCACCGCGACGCTGTCAGGCGGAGAGGCGCAGCGCATCCGGCTTGCCACCCAGATCGGCTCGGGTCTGATGGGCGTGCTCTACATCCTCGACGAGCCGTCCATCGGGCTGCACCAGCGTGACAACGCGCGCCTCATCGCCACGATGGAGCGCCTGCGCGATCTCGGCAACACGGTGATCGTGGTCGAGCACGATGAAGAGACCATCCGCGCGGCGGACTTCGTCGTCGACATGGGGCCGGGGGCAGGGGAGCACGGCGGCCAGATCGTGTGCGTCGGCCGCCCCGAGGCGATGCTCACGTGCGAGGAATCGCTGACCGGTGCGTATCTGTCGGGCAAGCAGACGATTCCCGTCCCCGGGGAGCGCCGCCGCGCGACGAGGGGCGCGATCGTGCTAACGGGAGCCGGAGAACACAATCTCAAGAGCATCGACGTCGAGTTCCCGCTCGGCTCGCTCGTGCTCATCACCGGGGTGTCCGGTTCGGGCAAGTCATCGCTCGTGACGGACACCCTCGCGCCGGCACTCGTCAACAAGATCCATCGCGCCCGCAAGAGGGCCGGCCGCTACTCATCGATCACCGGTCTCGACTCGATCGACAAGGTCATCGACATCGATCAGTCGCCGATCGGCCGCACGCCTCGCTCCAATCCGGCCACCTACACGGGCCTGTGGGACGACGTTCGCTCGCTGTTCGCGTCGACACCCGAGTCCAAGGCGCGCGGGTACGCCCCGGGCCGCTTCTCCTTCAACGTGAAGGGAGGGAGGTGCGAGGCGTGCAAGGGCGACGGGCAGATCAAGATCGAGATGCATTTCCTGCCCGACATCTACGTGCCGTGCGAGGTCTGCAAGGGCGCGCGATACAACCGCGAGACGCTGCAGGTGACCTACAAAGGCAAGACCGTGAGCGATGTTCTCGACATGACCGTCGAAGAGGCGCTGCACTTCTTCGAGAACATACCGCCGATCAAACGGAAGTTGCAGACGCTTTACGACGTCGGCCTCGGCTATCTGCGGCTCGGGCAGCCGGCGACAACGCTTTCCGGGGGAGAGGCCCAGCGCGTCAAACTCGCGAGCGAGCTCCAGCGCCGCTCGACGGGCCGGACCTTCTACATACTCGACGAGCCGACGACCGGGCTGCACTTCGACGACGTCCGGCAGCTGCTCAACGTATTGCAGCGTCTGGTCGAGGCCGGCAATACGGTGCTCGTCATCGAGCACAACCTCGACATGATCAAGAGCGCCGACTACGTCATCGATCTGGGCCCGGAGGGCGGAGACGCGGGCGGCGAGGTGGTCGCGACCGGCACGCCCGAGGAGATCGCGGCATGCGAGCACTCGTACACTGGCCGCTTCCTGCGACCGGTGCTCGAGGGCCGGGCGGCGACGGTCGACGCGGGACACACCCGCGAGGTGCCTGCACCGTGAGTCGGGTCGCACGCAGAACGGTGCTGCGCACTGCCTTCGTCGCGATCGCGGTCGTCGCGATCGCCGTGGTCGGCGTGTTGATCGTCCGTTCGATCTCCGATCCGGACCGCACGCTGCTTGCGCGCTCCGACGAGCAGGAGACGGTGCTGAGAGCGCTGCGCCTCGCGGGCATCGAGCATGCGGCGGTGGGCTTCGGGGACCGGGTCGCCGTGGTGCGCATCGACGTTCCGGCGTTGGCCTCGGCCTCAGACGCAACCATCGCATCGCAGGCGTCCTTCGCAACGCTGGCGTCCGGGTATCCGTCTGCCCGCGAATACGTGGTCCAGGTGTTTGCCTCGGGACATCCGCTCGTGGAGGTCTCGGCTCCCGGGGATGCGGTGCGTGATGCCGTGAGGGCGGACGACACCGGCATGCTGCACTCCGCGCTCGCGGCACGCCTCATCACCCGCGGTGACGTACCCGAAGCTCCAGCCGAATCTGTGCCCGCCGACGCTCGACTTGCCGGCGCCACCCCCGGTCAACGAGCGAGGGCCGAAGCGCTGCTTGCCGCCGCTCCGGAGGGGGCGATGGCGCTGCCGCCAGACGCCGTCGCCGTCGACGTGCATCTGGCCGGTGCGTATCTGGACGCGAAGAACCGGGCCGCGGGCCTGACCGGTGACGACGGTCCGGCCGGTCAGACACCATCGCAACTCGAAGCGGCGGCCGCAC
>JAHYJI010000079.1 GCA_019429145.1 Coriobacteriia bacterium
CCTTGTTCGTATGACCGCCGTCACCTTGTACGAGCAGCAGATACTTCCCAGCCCACTTGGTGATTGCGAACGTGTCGACGCCGTGGTCGAACTCCTTTCGGAACACCGGATTCATCGGATATCCGCCTTGATCAAGCTCATACGCTTGGATACGTCCATACGAGTAGCCGGTCACTCGCGGGCTGTCCATCCCGACAATGAGATAGCCATCGACAACCTGGACGCCGTCCGGATGGGAGTACGGGTCAAGGTTGCGTGTCCAGGTAATTTGGTCACTGGACAGCGGCTCAGTATCCTTGGTCTGGGCGCCGCCGGGTGCAAGACGGTTTGAGCCGAGTCTCTCGCCTCTGCGATCCGCGTCGAAGTCGGATGACTTCGACGCCATACAGACGCCATAGACATAGCCCGGCTCCCACTCCGACCGCAAGTCGAGGTATCCCTTCCAATCCCTCCCGTTGCCGTTCTGCGTCACCGCGAACCACGGAACCCCGTTGACCTCGTATCGAGCCATTCCCTGGTAGTGAGTGTCAGTCTCCGGCAACGCACCGGAGTTGCCACGATGGAAGCCTAGTGCGTCCGGGTAGCGCGAGAGGGCCTGGAACGCTTCCGTCGGGTTTGGGACTACAGGCGGGAACCAGCCGCCTTCATCGCTTGCGGCGACGGTCTCCGGGGGGGCGACCCACGGAGATGCAGCCGCTACCAGCACGAGAATGAGCAGCAGGTGTATCCCCTTCTTGATCTCGCGACTCGTTCGAGACCCTAGTCGCAACCCCGACGTGAGGTTCTGCGGCGTGCGTGGAATCAGCATGACTCCCCCCATCCCCGATGAGCCGGCAGCACAACACAAAGACCGACCCTTCTTCGGGCCGGTCTCACCTTTGGCTCACCGCCAGGATGTGGGTGACCGCACGTACCAGCTGGCGGTTCGGACGCCTCCCCCAGTAACCCGTCATCCGACGGGATACAGAGACTGTACCCCTGGAACGCACATGAATACAGTTTTTAATTTATGCGGTATATATCGCATTATAAGTGGTCATATATTCGTGTTGAGCGGTGGCACCACCTGCGGGTCGGCTGACCCCCTTCGGGTCTCGAACCCGCCGGCGGCAAGCCCATTCACAGGTCAGGTTCCGGTCGGATGCTGTTACGACCTCTCTGCGAGACTCGACGTGCAGACGGCGTGGCGTCTCTTGACTACTCGTCCCGCAAGGGGGGAATATGATGTGCAGATTACCCCTGTGCTGCGGCGCAGGGCGCGAAACCGTCCAATCGGGCGGTTTCTGCTTTTTGGCGAGCGTCCGGCCGTGAGTATCGGGCGCCGACCGCGGGCAATCGTGTACGTAGACGGCTTCAACCTGTATTGCGGATCACTCAGGAACACGCCCTACCGATGGCTCGACCTGGTCCGACTCTGCGGGCTCATGCTCCCTGAAGAAGAGATTCTCGAGGTCAAGTACTTCACGGCAATCGTGGACAGCCCCGAGGGAAGCGCTCGTCAGCAGGTCTATATCGGTGCTCTCGAATCCCGAGGCCGTGTCTCAACTCACCGCGGCCACTTCCTCTCTCACGTCAAGCACAAACGTCGAACCGACGTGTGCGCACTGTGCGGCGAACGACACGCAAGAGTCGTTGTCACTGAGGAGAAGGGGACCGACGTCAATCTCGCGACTCATCTTGTCTACGACGCCTGTACGGACGCGTTCGACACCGCGGCGGTGATCTCGAACGACTCGGATCTTGTGACCCCGATCAGATTCGCTAGCGAGAAGTGCAACAAGGTCGTCGGCGTCATCAATCCCCAACGCCACCCGGCACGAGCATTGATGGAGACGGCGGATTTCTACAAGAAGCTCCGAAGTGGAGTGCTGAGGGCAAGTCAACTCCCTCGGGTCTTCGAGGCAGAAGGCCGGCGTTTCGAGAGGCCACAGGCGTGGTGAACGAACAGGCTTGTGTCCCGGCTGCCTTGCCACGCTTGGAGTCGACAACCCGAACCTGTGCCAGATACCGGTTGGGCTTCGGTCGGGCCCGCGTGGTAGATTGTGCTCTGGAGGTTGTGAGTGATGAAACTTCAGTTCACCGCTGTGTTCGAACAAGTGCCCGAGGGCTACATCGGCTACGTTGAGGAACTCCCCGGCGCCAACACCCAGGGGGCGACGCTCGAAGAAGCCCGAGCCAATCTAGCCGAAGCGGTCGAACTCGTCTTGGAGGCGAATCGAGCGCTGGCCGAGGAGCACCTCGGGAACCGGGAAGTCATTCGCGAGCCCCTACGCATCACGGCGTGAAGCGCGTCGATCTCCTCCGTCACCTGCGGGCTCACGGTTGCGAGCTCCTTCGCGAGGGCGGCAGACACTCCGTCTACGTCAACCGATCAGCCGGCAAGGTCACATCGATTCCCCGTCACCGCGAGATCAACGAACTCATCGCACTCAAGATCTGTCGGGACCTCGAGATTCCGAACCCCTAGGATTCCTCACGCACGCACCCCGATACCGCAGGTGAGGCGTCGGCCCGGTACCGGGAGTGTTGCAATACGCAAAGGCTATCGATAGACTTGCCGTATGACGATAGGAGGTCTGCCGATGGAGACCGTGACCATCTCCCCCAAGTATCAAGTCGTGATTCCCAAGTCGATCCGCGAACAACTCCGACTCGTCCCCGGCCAGAAGGCACAGGCGATCGCCTACAACGGACGCATCGAGTTCCTGCCAGTGCGCCCTGCCAGCGAACTCCGGGGCATACTCCGCGGGCTGGACACTCGCGTATTTCGTGATGAGGGCGACCGCGTGTGAACGTCGTCGATTCGTCGGCGTGGCTCGAGTACTTCGGCGACGGTGATTGCGCCCCCGAGTTCGCAGCCGCGATCGAATCGCCCGACCAACTCATCGTCCCCTCACTGACGCTCTTCGAGGTCTTCAAGCGCACCTGTCAGCTCTCGGGCGAAGCCACGGCGTTCGATGTTGTCGGAGTCATGGTCCAGGGCGAGGTCGCCGACCTGACCGCGGAACTCGCACTCGAGGCGGCACGCCTGTCACTCGAGACCGGACTGGCGATGGCTGACTCCATCATCCTTGCCACGGCGCGTACTCGCTCCGCTACCCTCTGGACACAGGACGCACACTTCGAGGGAGTCGATGGCGTCGAGTTCCGGCCGAAGTCAGGGTCGGGCTGAGGCCCCACCTCGGCCCGGGCACAGCCCGCTCTCCCTTACACCCCCGGCACAGCCCCCACCTTTACGAACGTCCCCTCGCGGTACTCGGCAAAGGCGTGGCGCAGCTCCTCGTCGGTGTTCATGACGATCGGTCCGCGCCAGGCGATCGGCTCGCGCAGCGGACGGCCGGAGACCAGCAGGAATCGAGCGGTCTCGCTGCCGGTTGCACGGATGCGCACGTGGTCGCCCTCGCCGAAGAGCACGGTCGTCGCGTTGCCGGCCTCCACCCCGGGTGCGAACTCGGCTACCCCGCCGTGCACGTACGCGAACGCGGTGTGGTCAGCGGCTACGGGGTGCACGAACTCGGCCCCGACCGGAAGCGAGATGTCGAGGTACTCGGGGTCGATCACGACGTCGTCGACCGGGCCCCGCACGCCCTCGACCTCGCCGGCGATCACGCGTACCTGCGCGCCTGAAGCGGTGGTGACCACCGGCGAGTCGTCTGCCGAGATCGAGCGGTAGCGCGGGTCCATCATCTTGTCGGTCGCGGGCAGGTTCGCCCAGAGCTGGAAACCGCCCATGCGTCCCCCGGCATCGCCCTCGGGCATCTCCTGGTGGATGATTCCGCTGCCTGCGGTCATCCACTGCACTTCACCCGGACCGATCACGCCCGAGTTTCCGAGACTGTCGCCGTGCGCGACGTCCCCGCGCAGTAGGTAGGTGATGGTCTCGATGCCCCGGTGCGGGTGCCACGGGAAGCCGGCGCGGTAGTCTGCGGGATCGTCCCCGCGAAAGTCGTCGAGCATGAGGAAGGGATCGAAGAGCCGCTCGGTGCCGAATCCGAAGGCGCGCTTCAGGCGCACGCCGGCACCTTCGAGTGTGGGCGTGGCAGCAAACGTCTGTGCGACGGTGCGACGCGAGTCCATGGCGATCTCATCTCTCGCGACGGGCGGGTACGTGCATGTACGTACCCGGAGCGAGCCTGATGCCACTCCCTACTTGAATGGTCAGGATTTAAGAACGGTGCTCTGGCAACTGGGTATAGACTGGAGCAACGCAGCACGCCTCATCGACCGGGGAGGTCATCATGTCCGGCAAAATCTTCTACCGCGAGCGGACGAACATCGGCGAGGGCGACCAGGCACCCCGATTCGTCGTGGTCGCCGTCGCAGACGTGAAGCTGAAGTTCCGCGCCAAGCACATGCGAAAGAGCGAACTCAAAGAGATCGCCGAGGCGATGGGCGCCGAACTCGTCGAGTTGAAGGTCGAGGACAAGGGCCACAAGCTCGAGGAGGCCGTCGTCGAGGAGAAGTAGCCCGCCCCGTCCAGCCCGGCGACACACCATCGTTCGGTTCTACCCCGAGATGACCGCGTCCACGGAGGTGGCCAATGGCGCTGATGCGCGATCGTGACGGCAAGCGACTGCACGTGAAGAGCAGGCTGATGGGCGAAAGCCTCGTGAGCGAGAGCTTCCTCGACAGTCTCGAGCACGTGCCGCAGCGGCGCATGTTTCCCGACGTCAACGTAATCAAGATCGGGGGGCAGTCGATCTGCGATCGCGGAAGACGAGCCCTGCCCGCACTCATGGAGGAGATCGTCGCCAACAAGGAGCAGCACCGGATGCTCCTGATGACCGGCGGCGGGACCCGCAGCCGGCACATCTACTCGATCGGACTCGAACTCGGCATGCCCACCGGTATCATCGCCGCGTTCGGCACGTCGGTCTCCAAACAGAATGCCCTGCTCGTTGCCACCTTGCTCGCGCCCGACGGCGGTATCGAGATCGACCAGGACGCTATCGTCAAGCTGCCGAACTACTTCGCCCAGGGATGCATCCCCGTAACCAGCGGGATGCCTCCCTACGACTTCTTCGCCATGCCACCGGCCAACAGCCGCATCCCCATCCACCGCACCGATGTGGGCACGATGCTCATGGCCGACCTCATCGGCGCCCGGAGCTGCATCTTCGTCAAGGACGAGCGCGGACTGTACACCGACGACCCCAAGAAGGACCCGGACGCCGAGTTCATCCCGGAGATCACCGTGTCGGAACTCGTCGAGCGTGGTCTCGACGACATGATCATCGAGCGCCCGTGCCTCGAGATTCTCAGCAACAGCCAGGTGCTCGACCACGTGCAGATCATCAACGGCCTGGAACCCGGCACGCTCGCAGGCGCGCTCGCCGGCGAACATGTCGGCACCATCATCAAGCGAGGGTAAGCGGGCCATGCTCCTCCGCCCCGCCCGCCCCGACGAGAGCGAGCTTCTGAGCGAGCTTGCGCGCGCAGCCAAGGCGCACTGGGGCTACCCGCCCGATCTGATGGCACTGTGGGCCGATGATCTCGGCGTATCTCCCGAGTTCATCGAGCAGCATCACGTGATCTGCGCCGAGCGCGACGGCAAGGTCGTCGGCTTCGCGGCCGTCTGCGAAGAGGGCAGTACCTTCGAGCTCGAACACCTCTGGATTCACCCCGGTCACATGCGCGAGGGCGTCGGGCGAGCGCTCGTCGGCAAGATCGCGGCGCACCTGCAGCCACTCGGCGCCACCACGATGCGCATCGTCTCGGACCCGCACGCCGAGGGATTCTATCTGGCCCTCGGAGCCCGGCGCGTCGGCGAGAAGGAGTCGACGAAGCGGCCCGGGCGTTTCCTGCCGGTGCTCGTGCTCGACATCGAGCCCGGGGAGTAGTGCGCGCCGATTCGTACGCGCTCGCCCGTCGCCGGCAGTCGGCTGCGTTCGCCGGGTCGGCGATGTCAGACCCTGCGCCCATGCTTGGACTCGGCACGTCACCTGCGCCGGGCAGCCGCCAGCCGCAGACTCTACAGGGAGGGCCGGTCGGCACATGAGCTTCCTGCTCAAGACGTTAGCGATGCTGCTGTTCGTGTTCGTGCTGCCGCTGATGGTCGTGGGGGGCCCGCAGTTCGGGATGATCGTGATCGGAGTCATCGTATGGCTCGTATGGATGGCCGTCCGCATCGACGAGCGCAAGTCCACGCGCTGAACCGGGCCCCGGGGCGCACGCGGTAGAATCTGATGAGACCCGCGGCGAGTGGAGCGGGACAACCGGCACCGGAGGCGCACCCTGAAGACCATCGGCCTGATCGGCGGGATGAGCTGGGAGTCCACCGTCCCGTACTACCGGCGCATCAACGAGCTCGTGAGCGAGCGGCTCGGCGGCCTGCACTCGGCGCGGATGGTGATGTTGAGCGTCGACTTCGCCGAGGTGGCCGCGATGCAGAACGCGGGCGAGTGGGACAAAGCGGGCCGGCTGCTCGCCGACGGCGCCCGCGCGCTCGAGGCGGCCGGCGCGGACTTCCTCGTACTCGCCACAAACACGATGCACAAGGTTGCCCCCGCGATAGAGGAGGCCGCCGGGATTCCGCTTCTGCATATCGCAGACACCACGGGCGAGGTCATCAAGACCGCAGGCATCGGGACGGTCGGTTTGCTCGGCACGCGCTTCACCATGGAGCAGGAGTTCTACCGCGACCGGCTGACCCGGCGACACGGCCTCACGGTGCTCACACCTCACGCCGAGGACCGGGCGTTCATCAACCACACGATCTACACCGAGTTGTGCTGCGGTACTCTCTCGGACTCCTCACGCGACGCATTCCGCGACGTCATCACGCGCCTCGTGGAGCGCGGCGCCGGCGGCATCATCCTCGGTTGTACAGAGATTCCGCTGCTCGTGGGCCCCGGGGACTCCCCCGTCCCTCTCTTCGACACCGGTGAGCTGCACGTGCGGGCTGCGGTGGATCGTGCGCTCGACAAGCAGACGGATACGGGGCAGGGTCGGCAGCACCTGGAGGGAGAGCAGTCATGACGAAGGCGGCAGGCAAGACCGGTGCCGGTCCGACCGTCACGGTCGCGATCGAGCAGCACTTCCCCCCGGACCAGCGGATCGTCGACGACGGCCGCGTATAATTGGCGCGGGTGATGCGCCCCCATTTGCTTTACGCGCTCCCCGCGGAACCCTGTCCGGCACGCCCCGCGTAAACGTGCTATACTTTCCTGAGTCGGGCCAAGAAGGGCTCGGAAGTTTGCGATGTGACACACCGCAATCTTGCGGTCAGTCACATCGTTTTGTTTTGCCCCGTTGGGGCAGAGAAGGTAGGTTTGGAATGGCTGAAGGTAAAGTCAAGTGGTTCAACGCTGACAAGGGTTACGGCTTCATCGAGCGCGAGGATGGCGACGATCTGTTCGTTCACTTCTCCGAGATCCAGAGCGAGGGCTTCAAGTCCCTCGACGAGGGTCAGGCCGTCTCCTTCACGGAGTCCACTGGTCAGAATGGCAAGCAGCAGGCCACGCAGGTGCGCGCCCTCTAGGGCACGCTCTCACGAGCACTGCCGAGCCGGGCATCCCTCACGGGGTGCCCGGCTCTGTCGTTTCCGGCGCCGTAGCGCGATGGAAGCCGGTGGGGCCTTCCTCATTGACGTGCGGCCCCACCACCTCTATCGTCTATAGACGATAGACGATAGGAGGCTCCGTGGCGCGCCGCGTGTCCAGTCCGATCACCGACGAACAGCTCGCCACCGTCGCGCGTGCGCTTGCCAACCCCGCACGCGTCCGGATACTGCGCCTGCTCGCGGCACAGGACCAGTGCCGGGGTTCGGAGGTCTTCGCGCAGCTACCACTCGCCCAGTCCACCATCTCCGAGCACCTGCGCGTGCTCAAACAAGCGGGGCTCATCTCCTCGCACCCGGTGGGAACGGGCATGGTCTACTGCCTCCAGCGGGGCCCGGCCGACCAGTTGCTGCGCGCCGTCGGAGAGATCGTCGATAAGGTACCCGAGTGCGACACCCGAGCGGAAGGAAGGCATCACTGATGAGCGAACGAGCACCGTCGGCGCGCACCGAGAAGAAGCGCATGGGCTTCTTCGAGCGCTACCTGAGCGTGTGGGTCGTCCTGTGTATCGCGGCAGGAACGGCGATCGGCTGGTACGCCCCGGGTGTGGCCGACACGCTCTCCCGCTACACCTACGCCGAGATATCGATGCCTATCGCGGTGCTCATCTGGTTGATGATCTTCCCGATGATGCTGCAGATCGACTTCGCCGCGATCAGGCGGGTCGGCGAGCGCAGGAACGGCCTCGTGGTCACCACCGTGGTGAACTGGCTCATCAAGCCGTTCTCGATGTTCGGCGTGGCCTACCTCTTCTTCAACGTGATCTTCGTCGACCTCATCACGCCCGAGCTTGCCCAGCAGTACCTCGCGGGTGCGGTGCTCCTCGGCGCGGCGCCCTGTACGGCGATGGTGTTCGTCTGGTCCTACCTGGCCGACGGCGATCCGGCCTACACGCTCGTGCAGGTCGCGGTGAACGACCTGATCATGCTGGTGGCCTTCGTCCCGATCGTCTCGCTGCTCCTCGGCATCGGCGGCATCCCGGTCCCGTGGGACACGATGGCGCTCTCGGTCGGGCTCTTCGTGGTGGTGCCGCTCGTGGCCGGCTGGTTCACGCGCAAGCGGCTGATCGCAACCAAGGGCCTGCCGTGGTTCGAGAGCTCGTTCCTGCCGAGGTTCGGCCCGGTGACCATCATCGCCCTGCTCGCCACGCTGGTGACCATCTTCATCTTCCAGGGCGAGATCATCGTCAACAACCCGCTGCACATCGGGCTCATCGCCATCCCGCTCATCATCCAGACGTACTTCATCTTCGCCATCGCCTACGGCTGGGCCTACCTCTGGAAGATCGAGTTCAAGGTCGCGGCCCCCGGTGGCTTCATCGGTGCATCGAACTTCTTCGAGCTCGCAGTCGCCGTGGCCATCGCACTGTTCGGCTTGACCTCCGGTGCGGCACTCGCCACCGTGGTAGGCGTGCTGGTCGAGGTACCGGTCATGCTCTCGCTCGTGTGGATCGCCAAGAAGACTCGCGACCGGGTCGAACGCCGGAGCGGCGAGCTCGAGCTCGCCGCTGAAGGGAGGGCCGTCTGATGCGCGCACTCATCGCAACCGACCTGTC
>JAHYJI010000005.1 GCA_019429145.1 Coriobacteriia bacterium
TGCATCTGGCGGGTGCGTATCTGGACGCGAAGAACCGGGCCGCGGGCCTGACCGGTGACGACGGTCCGGCCGGGCAGACACCATCGCAACTCGAAGCGGCGGCCGCACGCGTGCGGCAGGACGCTCCCGGCGTGCGCGCGCCCGGACCCGGCGAGCGGGCGCTCGATACGTACCGCACGCGCCTGCGGGCCGCGCTGAAGGGCTCGAGCGTCGCGGGTGGCGACGAGCTTCTCGCCGACGTTGACGCGCTCGGTCCCGACCCCGGACGTGCTGAGGTGACCCGTGTTCGTTCGCTGGTTCTCGCGGTCGAGTCGCTGGCGGCGGTACCCTCGCCTGTGAGCGTCCTCGCAGGTGCGCACCTTCTTGCGACCGACGTTGCCGCCTCGGCGCTGCCCGCAGGAGCGGGAGCAGACGCAGTTCTCGCGGCAGCCGATGCGCAAAGCGCTCCCGAATCCGCCGTCGACGTCAGGGGGTTCGAGCGCTCGCCGGAGCTCGATTTCGTCCCCGGAGAGGGTGCCCCGGGGGCTCTCCCCGAGCGAGTCCTGCGTCTCAACGCCCGTCCGGGTTCCCCGCCGTCGCTCACCTGGGCCGGGGAGGGGAGCAGCGAGTCGGTCGCCCCTGAGGTATGGCTCGCCCACGAGCGTTTAGACGGTGTGCTCTACTGGCTGGCCGGGGAGGACGGACGGTTCGCCCTGACCGATGCGTCGCTGCGCGGATGGGCGTTCTCCCGAAGCGTTGCCGCTGTAGTGGACGCGTCACGGTGCGGGCGTCTCCTTGCGACGTTTGCGGCGGAGTGATCCACGTGTCCCGCGATCAGACCTCGCTTGCCGAACAGGTCGCCGGCGTTCCCGACGAGCCGGGCGTCTATCTCTGGAAGGCGGAGTCGGGCCAGGTGCTCTACGTCGGTAAGGCGAAGTCCCTGCGCAAGCGCATGAAGCAGTACACGCTCGGCCAGGACGATCGCGAAAAGGTACCGCTCATGATGGCCCAGGTCTCCTCCTTCGATTACGTGGTGACCGACAACGAGGTCGAAAGCCTCATCCTCGAGAAGAACCTCATTCGCCAGTTCAACCCGCCGTTCAACGTTGACTACCGCGACGACAAGTCGTATCCGTTCATCGCCGTCACCACCGCCGACCCGTTTCCGGCGATCAAGTTCACGCGAGAGAAACACCGGCCGGGAACGCGCTACTTCGGGCCCTACACCGATGCCCGTGCCGCGCGCGAGACCGTCGACGTCGTGCGCAGGATCTACCCGATCTGCAGCGCCCAGTGCGTCGAGTGGAAGCGCGTCAACACCAGACAGGGCGCTCCCAGCGGGAAGGCGTGTTTCGACTACAACGTCGGCAAGGGCCCGGGTCCGTGCGTCGGAGCGGTCACGCCCGAGCGCTACGCCGAGAATGTGGGACACGTGCTGCGCTTCCTCGAGGGCCGTCACCGGGGTGTCGCAGACGAGCTCGAGGAGTGCATGCGCGCGGCGGCCGACGATCTCGATTACGAGCGCGCCGCGCGGTACCGCAACCGGCTCGACGCGGTACGCCGAATCGAGCAGAAGCAGACCGTCGTCTCGAGCCGCCCGCTCGAGATCGACGTGGTGGGATTCTTCCGGGAGGAGACGATCGCCGGCGTGCACGTCTTCGTCGTGCGCGAAGGTCGCGTGCTCATCGGCAACGAGTTCGTGCTCGACAAGGGCCTCGACGTGCCGATCGCCGAGCTCGTGAAGGGGTTCATTCTCCGGTACTACGACGATGCCGGGCACGTACCTCGCGAGGTCGTGCTGCCCGAACTGCCTCAGAGTTCCGGGGCGGTCGAGGAGTGGCTGAGCGGGCTGCGGGGCACGAAGGTCCGTCTGGTCGTGCCGGTGCGCGGGGAGAAGCGCCGCCTCCTCGACATGGCCGAGACAAACGCCCGCCACACGCTCATGCGCCACAAGGTGCGCACACGTTACGACGAGGAGCGCCTCAACACCGCGCTGCTCGAGCTGGAGAGTGCGCTGTCGCTTCCCTCGGCGCCGCTGCGCATCGAAAGCTACGACATCTCCACACTGCACGGGCGCCACTCGGTGGGCTCGATGGTGGTGTTCACCAACGGGCGCCCCGACACCGGGGCGTACCGGCGCTTTCGCGTGCGGATGGACGAGGGGGAGTCGAACGACGTTGCGATGATGGCCGAGGTGCTGAGCAGGCGCTTCGCGACCGGGCGCAGCGGCGACGAGCGTTTCGCGTCGTCGTCTCCGGATCTGGTCATCGTCGATGGCGGCAAGGCGCAGCTCGCGGCGGCCACAGCCGCGCTGACACAGGCGGGTGCCGGAGACGTGTCGCTCGCGGCGCTGGCGAAGCGCGAGGAGGAGCTGTGGCTGCCGGGGTGGGAGGAGCCGGTAGTCCTGCCGGCAGGCTCGGCCTCGCTCTATCTCGTGAAGCGCATTCGCGACGAGGCACACCGCTTCGCGATCGCTTACCATCGCGAGCTGCGGGGCAAGGCGATGACCGCGAGCGTTCTCGACGACATCCCGGGTGTGGGCCCGAAGCGCAAGAAGCTGCTCCTGAAGGCTTTCGGGTCGGTCAAGCGGCTGCGCGAGGCCGACGTGGATGCGATAGCGGCCGTACCCGGGATTCCGCGAGAGGTTGCCGAGGAGATCGCAGCGGTGTTGCGCCAGTCCGCTGCACAGGGCGGATAGCGCCTCGTCCGCGGGTATACTGTGGTCACACCGACCGGTTTCAGCGAGGAGGATGCGAAGATGAAGTTCGTCCTGCGTATGGTGGTGAGTGCCGCTGTCATCTTCGGCGTAGCGTATCTGTCAGGTGGCTGGCTGTTGAGCGTCGATAGCTTCGTTGCCGCGCTCTGGGCCGCCCTCGTGCTTGCCGTCGTCAACGCGTTCGTCCGGCCGGTCGTCAAGGTGCTCTCTCTGCCGATCACGCTCCTGACGCTGGGCCTGTTCGCGCTGATCGTCAACGCGGCGATGATCTATCTCGTCGCGTGGGTGGTCCCGGGCGTGGAAACGACAGGTTTCTTCCAGACGGTGCTTGCGGCGATCGTCATCGCTATCGTCACCTCCCTGTTCACTGCAGCGATCGACAAGGACTGACCCCGAGGTGAGGACGTCTGATGCCCGAAGAACGCGCCGTTCCTTCTGATCCGAGTACGTCCGGTGAGAACGAGACGACCGAGCTGGTCGTCATTACCGGCATGTCCGGCGCCGGACGCAGTCAGGCAATACACACCTTCGAGGACCTCGGCTACTTCTGCATCGACAACCTGCCGCCCGCATTCATCGGGCAGCTGGTCGACCTGACACGGTTGCCAGGCAGCCGCATTCGCCGCATCGCTGTCGTCAGTGACGTGCGGGCCGCGGAGTTCTTCGAGGAGCTCACGGGCGAGCTGCGCAAACTCGAAGTGGCAGGGGTGCCGTTCCGGCTCCTCTATCTCGAGGCCGACGACGAGGTGCTGGTGCGCCGGTTCAAGGAGACCCGCCGGTTGCACCCGCTCTGTGCCGAGGGCGACTCAGTGCTCGACGCGATCGCGGCGGAGCGCCAGGCGCTCGCCGAGGTGCGCGAGCGAGCGGACTTCATCATCGACACGAGCGGCCTGAAGCCGGCCGCGCTACGAACGATCATCCGCGAGCGGTTCTTCACCGGGAGCGTGGCCGACACCCTAGCGGTCACCGTGATGTCCTTCGGGTTCAAGTACGGCGTCCCTACCGATGCCGACATCGTGATGGACGTCCGCTTCCTCCCGAACCCCTTTTACCAGCGGGCCCTGAGGGAGCGCACCGGCCTCGATGAGCCCGTCCGGCGCTTCGTTCTCGACCGCGAGGAGACCGCCGAGTTCCTCGAGAAGTGGTTCGACCTTCTCCAGATGTTGACGCCGAGCTACCTGACCGAGGGCAAGACGCATCTGGTCGTTTCCCTGGGATGCACGGGCGGGATGCACCGGAGCGTGGCGCTTGCCGAGGAGACCGCACGGTTCCTGTCGACCCACGGCTTTCGCGTTGCGGTGACCCATCGTGACATCGCGAAGGACCGGGAGGCCAGATGAGCGAGGGCTGTCGCCGCGGGGTCGCGATCGGGGGCGGCACGGGGTTGCCCGGAGTGCTCCGGTGTCTGGTCGAGCTCGGGTTCGAGACGACGGCGGTCGTCACGATGGCCGATGACGGAGGATCATCGGGGACGCTCAGGCGTGAACTGGGCATGTTGCCGCCGGGCGACATCAGGAACTGCCTCGTCGCCCTCGGGGACCCCGAGGGCGACCTCGGCCGCCTGTTCCAGTATCGCTTTCCTCACGGTGAGGGTCTTGCGGGGCACGCTCTGGGCAACCTGATCATCGCTGCTCTCGCAGACATCACCGGCAGCTTCCCGGAGGCTATCGAGGAGGCCCAACGGATGCTCGGTGCCCGCGGTCGCGTGCTGCCCTCGACGCTCGCAGACGTCTCGCTGCATGCGGTGGACGCCGCGGGGTGCGTGGTCTCGGGCCAGGCCCGGATCGCCGTGAGCGACGGTCCCGTTACCGGGGTCCGGTTGGAGCCCTCCGCGCCGCCTGCCTACGATCCCGCCGTCCACGCGATCCTCGGAGCCGATGTCGTCGTGCTCGGTCCCGGCAGCCTGTTCACGAGCCTCGTTCCCAACCTGCTGGTGCCCGGCATTGCCGACGGGCTGCGCGCCGCTCCCGCGCAGGTCATCTACGTTTGCAACGTCGCGAACCAGCGAGGGGAGACGAGCGGCATGGACGCCGCGGACCACGTGCAGGTGCTCCTCGACCACGGGCTAGAGGGTTGCGTCGACGTGGCCATCGTCAACGATCCGGACTGCTCACCGGGTCCTGTGGGCCGCTGCCTGTTGTGCGATGATGAGCACGAGCCGGTCGATGCTGTCGAGGTGGGACCTGCAGCGATCGACCGGATCGAGGCGATGGGGATCCGGGCGGTCGCCGCCGACGTGGTCGATCCTGTCGACGTTCGCCACCACTCGTATCACAAGCTGTGTCGCGTTCTCGGGAGGCTGGTCGGCTAGGTGTCCTTTACCGCCGAGGTCAAAGACGAACTCTCGCGCATCGAAGTGAAGCGACAGTGCTGCCTTAAGGCGGAGCTCGCGGCGCTCGTTCGTATCGAGGGTACCTTGCACATCACCGGCAAGGAACGCTACCGGCTCGAGATCGCCACGGAGACCGCGCCGGTCGCGCGCAAGACCATCAAGCTGCTTCACGGTCTGTACGACCTCAAGACCGAGCTCACCGTGCGGCGGAGCGTGCTGCACAAGACGAACAACTATCTGATCACGGTGGTCAGTCAGCAGCGGTTGCCGCAAGCGCTCAACGAGCTCGGTATCCTCGAAGATGGTCTCGCGCTCACGTACGGCATCGCACCCCGGCTCGTGAAGCGTGACTGCTGTGCGATCTCCTATCTTCGCGGCGCGTTTCTCGGTGGAGGCTTCGTGGCCGACCCGCACGGTGACTTCCACTTCGAACTCACCGCCGAGACCGACGAGATGGCCGAGGACCTGCGAACGCTCATGGCACGATTCGGCATCCACGCCAAGGTGACGCAGCGACGAGGTCTGCATGCGGTCTACCTCAAGGGCGCGGAGCCGATCGTGACCTTCCTCGCACTCGCCGGGGCGCACCGGGCACTCCTTCGTACCGAGGACGTGCGGATCGTCAAGTCGATGCGCAACGATGTGAACCGCCTGGTCAATGCCGAGACAGCGAACCTGCAGAAGTCCGCCGAGGCAGCGATGGTGCAGCTGGAAGCGATACGCACGCTCGAGGCGACGCGAGGCCTGGAGAGCCTGCCGCCTGCCCTGCGAGAACTGGCAGCGCTCAGACTGGAGTTCCCCGAGGTCAGCTTGCGAGAGCTCGGCGAGCTGGCCGACCCGCCGCTCTCGAAGTCAGCCGTCTATCATAGGATCCGTCGCATCGAGGAACTGGCTTCACGCGGGGCTGCTGGGGAACACTAACCATAGGGAAGGTCGCGCTCGTCGCGCACTGTACGCGGCGGGCGTTCACAAGGGCGTCAGGCAGAGGGCCGGCGCCGGCCACTAGAGGAGGGATCCACTGTGTCGATCAAAGTCGGGATCAACGGTTTCGGACGCATAGGTCGTCTTGTGTTCCGGGCCAGTGCGAGCAACCCGGATATCGAGGTCGTCGCCGTCAACGATCTTACTGACGCGAAGACCCTTGCACACCTGCTCAAGTACGACTCCGTCCATGGTCGCTTCGGTACGGACGTCGTGGCACACGACGACGCCTTCAGCGTCGACGGCACCACCGTCAAGGTGCTCTCGGAGCGCGATCCGGCCGCGCTGCCCTGGCGCGACCTCGGGGTCGAGATCGTCGTAGAGTCCACCGGCTTTTTCACCGACGCCAACAAGGCCCGCGCGCACATCGACGCAGGCGCCCGCAAGGTGCTCATCTCAGCACCTGCGAGCAACGAGGACATCACCGTGGTCATCGGCGTGAACGATGCCGACTACGATCCGGCGAGCCACCACATCGTGAGCAACGCCTCGTGCACGACGAACTGCCTTGCGCCCTTCGCCAAGGTTCTGCGCGACGAGTTCGGCCTGGTGCGCGGTTTCATGAACACCATCCACAGCTACACGAACGACCAGGTCACGCTCGATGCGCCGCACAAGGACCTCCGCCGTGCGCGTACCGCCGCCGCCTCGATCATCCCGACGAGTACCGGTGCCGCCAAGGCGATCGGCCTCGTCATGCCCGATATGAAGGGCAAGCTCGACGGCATGTCGATGCGCGTTCCGACTCCGGACGGTTCGGTCGTCGACCTCGTGGCAGAGCTCTCGCGTGACGTCACCGTCGACGAGATCAACGCCGCGATGAAAGCGGCAGCCGACGGTCCGATGCGCGGCATCCTCGAGTACTGCACCGACCCGATCGTCTCGGTCGACGTGGTCGGCAACCCTGCGTCCTCGGTCTTCGACTCGCTGCAGACGATGGTGATGGGGGGTAGCGGCAACTTCGTGAAGTGCGTCTCCTGGTACGACAACGAGTGGGGCTACAGCAACCGCGTGGCGGACCTCGTTAAGATCATGGCCGGCTAGCCTTCCGACCTGGATCGCCCGGTTCGCACGGCAGGCACGGCACCCGGATCGTCAGGAGACTCGATGTTTGCGAAGAAGACCGTCAAGGACGCGGACGTCCGCGGCAAGCGGGTGCTCGTGCGCGTCGACTTCAACGTACCCCTGAGCGAGGGCGCCGTTGCGGACGACACGAGGGTCCGGGCGGCTCTGCCGACCCTGCGATATCTGATCGACCACGGTGCGCGCGTCATCATCTTGAGCCACCTCGGCAGGCCCAAGGGCGAGCAGGACCCGCAGTTCTCCTTGAGACCGGTGCGCCGCGTGCTCCAGCGCCTTCTTGGCCGTAACGTGCTCTTCGTCGACGATATCGTGGGGCGGGAGGCGCGCGAGGCCGTCGAGCGGATGGTCGACGGTGAGATACTCATGCTCGAGAACGTGCGGTTCCACCCGGGGGAAAAAACCAACGACCCGGGCTTTGCGGCCCAACTCGCCTCTCTCGGCGACCTGTACGTCAACGACGCGTTCGGGGCGGCTCACCGGGCACACGCTTCCACCGCGGGCCTCGCCGGCCACTTGCCTGCGTATGCAGGCCTGCTGCTTGCCCGGGAGGTCGAGACGCTCAGCGGGATGCTTGCCGATCCCGAGCGGCCGTTCGTTGCGATCCTCGGTGGCAGCAAGGTCTCCGACAAGTTCGGGGTCATCGAGAGGCTGCTCGACGTCGTGGACACGCTCGTCATCGGCGGAGGCATGTGCTTCACGCTTCTCGTCGCCAAGGGAGTAGACGTCGGGCGCAGCCTCGTGGAGCAGGAGTGGGTCGAGCCGGCCAAGGCGATGCTCGATGCCGCCAAGGCCAAGGGCGTCGACCTGTTGTTGCCGGTCGACTTCGTAGCTGCCACCGACATCGTTGACGACGCTGATACGCGCGTGGTCGGCCGCGAGGAGATCCCGCCCGACATGATGGGCCTCGACATAGGTCCCACCAGTGTCGAGCTCTTCAAGGAGGCGATCGCATCGGCCCGCACGATCTTCTGGAACGGCCCCATGGGTGTCTTCGAGATGAAGCCGTTCGAGGCGGGCACTCGTGAGGTGGCCGTAGCTGTCGGACGCAACAGCCGTGCGGTTTCGGTCATCGGCGGGGGCGACTCCGTCGCAGCACTGAAGAAGTTCGGCCTCGAGGAGAGAGTGACGTTCGTCTCCACAGGCGGAGGCGCCTCGATGAAGCTGCTCGAGGGCGCGAGTCTCCCCGGACTCGACGTCCTTCTGGACAGGTAGGGAGGAGTACGTATGGCACGTCGACCGATGGTCGCCGGCAACTGGAAGATGTACAAGACTGCAGGGGAGGGAGCGATCCTGACCCAGAACATCGATCCGCTGGTCGCGGACTTCTGGGAGGACGTCGAGGTCGTCGTCTGCCCGCCGTTCACCGCGCTCAAGAGCGTATCGACCGTCATCGAGCTCGACCGTCTCAAGATGGGGCTCGGAGCCCAGGACGTGCACTGGGAGGACGAGGGCGCGTTCACTGGCGCCATCGCTCCCCGGATGCTCGTCGACCTTCGCTGCGACTACGTCATCGTCGGGCACTCCGAACGGCGAGAGTACTTCGGCGAGACCGACGAGACCGTCAACAAGAAGGCCCACGCTGTCTTCGCCGCCAACATGGTCCCGATCGTCTGCGTTGGAGAGTCGCTTGCGGTGCGTGAGGCCGAGGAGACCGAAGCGTTCGTGCGGGGGCAGGTCCGCGCCGCGGTCGAAGGGCTCTCTGCCGAGCAGGCCGCACGTCTCGTGATCGCCTACGAACCGGTCTGGGCCATCGGCACGGGCCGCACGCCCACCCCGGAGGGCGCCAACGATGTCTGCCGCTCGATCCGCGCGACGGTCGGTGCGGTCTTCGGCCAGCCGGCCGCGATCTCTGTGCGTGTGCTCTACGGCGGCTCGGTCAAACCGGAGAACGCCTCGATGTTCTTCGCCGAGCCTGACATCGACGGCGCGCTGGTCGGAGGCGCCGCGCTCGATGCTGCTTCCTTCGCGTCGATCGTACAGGCCGCCCGGTGAGCGAGGCGCGCCTTCCGCTCTGCCTCATCGTCATGGATGGCTACGGTCTGGCCGAGCCGGGTCCGGCCAACGCGATCACCTCTGCGCGCACGCCCGAACTCGACGCTCTGTTCGAGACCTATCCGCACACGCGTCTCTGCGCGTCAGGCGAGGCGGTCGGTCTGCCCGCGGGCCAGATGGGCAACTCGGAGGTCGGGCACCTCAACATCGGTGCCGGCCGCGTCGTCTACCAGGAGCTCACCCGCATACACAAGGCCATCGAGGACGGTTCGTTCTTCGCCAACGAAGTCTTAGATGGTGCCGTGGACGCGGCTGTGGCCAACGGGAAAGCCGTCCACTTCATGGGGCTGCTCTCCGACGGAGGCGTTCACAGTCACCGCGACCACCTCTATGCGCTCCTGCGTCTCGCGAAGCGCAGGGGAGCGACGCGCGTATTCGTGCACTGCTTCCTCGACGGTCGCGACGTGCCGCCCGACTCGGGGCTCCGCTTCATCGAGGAGCTCGAGACCTTTCTGGCGGAGGAGCAGGCCGGACACATCGCCAGCGTCACGGGCCGCTACTATGCGATGGACCGCGACAACCGCTGGGAGCGGGTCGAGAGAGCGTGGCGGGCCCTCGTACTCGGGGAGGGCGTCAACGCTCCGGGAGCCGTCCAGGCGGTGGCGCACTCCTACGCCGAGGGGGTGACCGATGAGTTCGTCGTTCCGGCGGTCGTCGTTGATGATGGCGTTCCTGTCGGCCCCGTGCAGGACGGCGACGCCGTGGTGTTCTTCAACTTCCGGCCCGACCGTGCCCGGGAGATCACCCGCGCGTTGGTCGATCCCGGGTTCGCCGGGTTCGAGCGGCCGGTGGCCCCGCAAACGCACTTCGTGTGCCTGACCGAGTACGACCCCTCGATTCCGGCGCCGGTCGCGTTTCCAAAGGACCTGCCGTGCTGCGTGTTGGCCGACGTGCTGTCCGAGGCGGGCCTGCGCCAGCTGCACATCGCGGAGACCGAGAAGTACGCGCACGTCACCTTCTTCCTGAACGGGGGGGCCGAGAAGCCCAAGGAGGGCGAGGAGCGGATACTGATCCCGAGCCCGAGGGTGGCCACCTACGATCTCAAGCCCGAGATGAGTGCGATCGAGGTGACCGACGAGCTCGTCGGCGCCATCGGGGCGGGCCGGGCCGACGTCTACATCGTGAACTACGCGAACTGCGACATGGTCGGGCACACGGGCATCTTCGATGCCGCCGTCACCGCCGTCGAAGCAGTGGACGGCTGTATAGGACGCGTCGTCCGGGCGGTCCGAGAACGTGGAGGCGTCGCCCTGGTGACCGCCGACCACGGGAACGCAGAGCAGATGACCGAGTCGGACGGGGTCAGTCCGTTCACCGCCCATACCCCTGCGGATGTGCCACTGATCGTGGTAGACGAGCAGGTCGCCGCGTTGGCCGAGGGCGGGATCCTCGCCGATGTCGCGCCGACGGTCGTGGCTCTGTTGGGGATCGAGTCGCCGCCGGAGTGGACGGGACGAAGCCTCCTGCTATACTAAAGGGCCGTGTGGCCGACCCGGCCCGGGATCACGTAAGGAGAATCGCTGGTGAACGTGTTTGTTGGCTTCCTTCTGCTGATACACGTGCTCGCGTCAGTCGGGCTCGTCGTACTCATCCTTCTGCACTCCGGCAAGGGGACGGGCGTCTCCTCGATGTTCTCGGGCATGATGTCACCGACCTCGACCGGTACCGGCATCATCGAGAAGAACCTCGACCGCTTCACCATCATCGCCGCGGGTACGTTTGCGGTGACCACACTGCTTCTCATGGTCACATACTCTCCCGGCGGTTAGCGACTGCGAGGAATCACATCTGCGCGTATCTGAGGGCGGGACGTACTCATGTACCCGCCCTTTTTGCTGCGCATACGCCATTTCGCCTCGGGTCCGCGACACTTGCCATCGAGGGCGAACAGGTGGACACTTGATGCGTTGCCGCGTGCGGTTATGCGGCGTGCGCGACCACGGACGCTCCGGAAGATGCGGGGAGGTCGCCCTCGTTGGTTCGGGGCTGTGGTCGATGCGACCGTTCGACGTTGGAAGGAGGCACTACGTTGTCAGAGAGATTGCGCAAGTCGATCGCGCTTCTCCTGGTCTTCGGACTCGCGTTCACAGTGCTCGGTTTGGCTGGGTGCGGCGGGGCCGACGAGGAGGAGCCGGAACCCGGCGAACCGGTAGCCGAGGGGCCATTTGAGGGTGGGACCTTCAACTTCTACATCTCCGAGCCCGCCTTCATCGATCCCGTCAACCTGCAGGAGTCGGAGGGCACCCAGGTCGGCCAGGCGCTCTTCGACAGCCTCGTGACCTTCGATCCGGTCTCCATGGAGGTCCAGTCGGCAGCAGCCGAGACGTGGGAATCGAACGACGACGCTACGGTGTGGACGTTCAACCTCGTCGAGGGTGCGAAGTTCCACAACGGCCGCGACGTGACCGCTGAGGACTTCAAGTATGCGTGGGAGCGCATCGCGAACCCCGAGAACGAGTCCGAGATCTCGTATCACCTCTCGGCCGTCAAGGGCTTCGACGAGATGCAGGACGGTTCTGCAACCGAGCTCGAGGGCGTCGTCGCGGTCGATGACTACACGCTCGAGGTCACGCTGAACTACGCGTTTGCCGACTTCGAGTACGTCGTCGGCCACCCCGCACTCGCTCCCGTTCCGGCCGAGGAAGTAGAGGCCGGAGACTTCGGCGAGATGCCGATCGGTAACGGTCCGTTCAAGATGAGCGAGCCGTGGGCGCACGATCAGTACATCAAGGTCGAGAAGTTCGACGATTACTACGGCGATGCACCCTACATCGACGGCGTCGAATTCAAGATCCTTGCCGACCAGGACACCGCTTTCCTGGAGTTCCAGGCCGGCAACGTCGACTTCGTGCCGATCCCCACCGGCCAGATCCAGTCGACCATCGACCAGTACGGTGAGAGCCCGGACGGCTACACCTCCAACCCGGGCGAGCAGGTCGTGCTCGGTGGCGAGCTTGCCGTGTACTACATGCTCATGAACAACACGGATGAAGTCCTGAGCGACCCGCTCGTTCGGCAGGCACTCTCGCTTGCCATCGATCGTCAGGCCATCTGCGACACCGTGTTCGAGGGAACCCGTTCGCCTGCAACCGGTATCGTTCCGGAGGGCATCTTCGGCTTCCAGGATGATGCGTGGCCCTACTCGAAGTACGACGTCGAGGCGGCCAAGGCCAAGCTCGTTGAGGCCGGCTATCCCGATGGCGAGGGTCTGCCCACCATCACGCTTCAGTTCAACAGCGGATCGGGCCACGAGGACATCATCCAGCTGATCCAGCAGGACTTCGCCGCCATCGGCGTCGAGGCCGACCTGGCCGGCATGGAGTGGGCTCAGTACCTCGACATGCTTTCCGAGGGTACGTACCAGATGGGTCGTCTGGGCTGGATCGCCGACTACCCGATCATGGACAACTTCCTCTACCCGCTCTTCAAGTCCGGCAGTGCCGACAACTACGCGCTGTACGAGAACTCTGACGTCGACGCCCTCCTCGAAGAGGCACGCGTCACGACCGACGATGACGAGCGCGTCGCGGCATACCGCGAGATCGAGAAGATGATCGGTGAAGAGGCTGCTGTCGCCCCGGTCATGTTCTACCGTCACACCCGCGTTGCGTCCGATCGTGTGAACGACGGTGTCTACAGCGCCAACGGACTCTACGATTTCCAGAGGGTCTGGCTGGAGCAGTAGTACTGGATCAGAGCCTTACAGATGTGAAACAGGTGCCGGGACGCCCGTCCGGGCGTCCCGGCACCGCACCTCTGGCACCTATCCTCTGACCCGAGGGCGAAACGGATTCCGATGTTCAAGTACGTAGTCCGGCGCGTGTTCCAGATGATCCCGGTGTTCATCGGCGTGACCCTGATCCTGTTCATCCTGCGGGCGCCGGGGGTGCTGCCGGGCGACCCGGTGCGCATGATCACCGGCGAGCGCGGCATGACCGATGCCCTGCGTCAGCAGATCATCGAGAAGCACGGTCTCGACCAGCCGCTGCACCGACAGTACGTCATCTATCTCGGCAATCTCCTTCAGGGCGACCTCGGCGAGTCGTATCAGCGCGGTCGGGCCGTGACCGAGATCTTCGCCGACAAACTCCCTAACACCCTGCGGCTCGCGCTCGCCGCCATCGTCATCGAGGGGATCGTCGGCGTGACCGCGGGTATCATCTCTGCGGTCCGACAATACTCATTCCTCGATGTCCTCGTAACGCTTTCAACATCCATACTCGTGTCGGTGCCGGTGTTCTGGCTCGGCATGCTGTTTCAGATCTTCTTCGGCATCAAGCTGAAAGAGTGGACAGGTGGTGCGTTCTACCTGCCCATCTCGCAGATGTCATCGGCCCAGTTCCCCGACTGGGCCCACATGATCCTTCCGGCCATAACCCTGGCCTCCGTCTCTACGGCGTACGTGGCGCGTATCATGCGCAGCCAGATGCTTGAGGCGATGGGGCAGGACTACATACGGACCGCCGAAGCCAAGGGTCTCACGCGTCGCGCGGTCACCTTCCGCCATGCGCTGAAAAACGCGCTCATCCCCGTGGTCACCTTCGTGGGCATCGACTTCGGTGTGATGATGGGCGGCGCGATTCTTACCGAGACGGTCTTCAGCTGGCCCGGAGTGGGTCGCGAGATCTTCCTCGCCGTAGGACAGCGTGACTGGCCGATCGTCATGGGTGGGGTCGTGATCATCGTGTTCCTCGTGATGATCATCAACCTGCTGGTCGACCTCAGTTACGCGCTCCTCGATCCTCGGATCAGGTACGGGGGTGGTCCGGAGTGACCGACAGACACGGCGCCTCACCACCCCACGGGACCAACGGCCCGACAGATGTTGACGGCCACGAGGTCCGGCACGAAGGCACGACGCTACCTACGCTCCCTGGCGGCCTGCACGAGACTACGACGAGCCGCACGCTCTGGGGCGATGCCTGGCGGCGTCTGCGCAGGAACAAGCTCGCCACCGCGGGGCTCATCTGGATCGCCCTCGTCGTGGCGATGACGATCACCGCCGATCTCTGGGTGCCTCCGACCTTCGGAGACCCCCTCTCGGTGAACACCACGCCCGGCGCCAACCTGCAGCCGCCCTCGCTCGAGCACCCCTTCGGAACCGACAAGCTCGGCCGCGACGTGTTCTCGCGGGTGGTCTACGGGGCCCGGGTGTCGCTCACCGTCGGCCTTCTCGCCGTCTCGATATCGCTCGTCATAGGCCTGCTGATGGGTGCGTTATCCGGATACTACAGCGGGCTTCTTGACGCTTTCGTGATGCGAACCGCCGACGTGTTCTTCGCGTTCCCGTACATCCTCTTTGCGATCTCGCTGATCGCAGTACTCGGGCCGAGCTATCGCAACGTCTTCATCGCCATCGGCATCCTCGGATGGCCGAGCATCGCGCGTGTGTTCAGGAGTTCGATCTTCTCGGTCAAGGAGAACGAGTACGTCGATGCGGCTCGCGCGATGGGTGCCTCGGACATGCGCATCATGTTCCGGCACATCATGCCCAATGCTATCGCCCCGATCATCGTCTACGGCACGATGAGCATCGGAGGCGCGATCATCACCGAGGCCGCACTTTCCTTCCTCGGGATGGGCGTACAGCCGCCGACACCGTCGTGGGGGCTGATGCTCTCTGACGCCAAGTCGCTGATGTTCGCGGCACCGTGGCTCACCATCTGGCCCGGCTTCGCGATCCTGACCACCGTGCTCGCGTTCGTCCTCATGGGGGACGGCATGCGCGACGCCCTCGACGTCAAGATGAAGGACTGACCCGATGTCGGCACTCCTCGAGGTAAGAGACCTCGCCACCCAATTCACCACTCGCGACGGCATCGTTCGCGCCGTTGACGGCGTCTCGTTCACCCTCGATTGCGGTGAGACTCTGGCCATCGTAGGGGAGTCCGGCTCCGGCAAGTCGGTGACGGCGCTTTCGATCATGCGGCTCATCCAGGAGCCGCAGGGCAAGGTCGTCTCCGGCCAGGTGCTCTTCAAGGGCGATGACATCCTCAAGCTGAGCGATTCGAAGGTGCGTGCGATCCGGGGCGACCGTATCGCGATGATCTTCCAGGACCCGATGACCTCGCTGAACCCGGTCTTCAGGGTCGGGCGCCAGATCGGCGAGTCGCTCATCCTGCACAAAGGCATGAGCCGCAAGGAGGCGTTCGAGCGGGCGGTCGAGCTGCTCGACATGGTCGGCATCCCGCATCCCCGAGACCGTGCGAGGGACTACCCGCACCAGTTCTCGGGAGGCATGCGGCAGCGCGCGATGATCGCCATGGCACTCGCGTGCGATCCCGACATCCTCATCGCCGATGAGCCCACGACGGCGCTCGACGTCACTATCCAGGCGCAGATCCTCGAGCTGATGATCGAGATGCAGGAGCGCACCGGGGCCGCGATCATCATGATCACGCACGATCTCGGGGTGGTCGCGGACATGGCCGACGACGTCATGGTCATGTACGCGGGCAAGCAGGTCGAGTACGGGAAGGCCGATGGTGTCTTCTACACTCCAAGGCACCCCTACACCTGGGGCCTGCTCGACAGCCTTCCGCGTCACGACATCGACGAGAAGGGCGCCCTGCTCCCCATCACCGGCCAGCCCCCGAGCCTCATCAACGTCCCGGCGGGATGCGCGTTCCACCCTCGCTGTCCGTACGCCAAGGACGTCTGCACGACCGGGACGCCGGTTCTCACCGACGTCGGCGAGGGGCATCTCGCCGCATGCCACTTCTCGAATGATCCGGAGTTCCAACGCCGCGCTTCCCAGCACCCGGGAGAGGTGGCCTAGGTGAGCGAGCTGCTGCGCGTCGATAACCTCGTGAAGTACTTCCCGGTCGAACAGGGCGTACTCAGCAGTCGCCTCGGCCGCAAGGTGCACGCCGTCGACGACGTGTCGTTCAGCGTCAACTCCGGCGAGACGCTCGGACTGGTTGGCGAGTCGGGATGCGGGAAGTCAACGACCGGCCGGTGCGTCATCAGGCTCCTGGAGTCCACGTCAGGGTCGATCACATTCGACGGCGCCGACGTGAGAACCATGAAGCGCTCCGCACTGAAGGCCTTCCGCCGCGACGTCCAGATCATCTTCCAGGACCCCTACGCCTCGCTGAACCCCCGCATGACGATCGGCGAGATCGTGTGGGAGCCGCTCGTCGTGCACAACATCGGCGACCGGACGACGCGCCGCACGCGCGTCAAGGAACTCCTTGAGGTCGTGGGGTTGAACCCCGAGCACATCAACCGCTACCCGCACGAGTTCTCCGGCGGCCAGCGCCAGCGTATCGGCATCGCGCGGGCGCTCGCTCTGCAGCCGAGGCTGATCGTCTGCGACGAGCCGGTGTCCGCACTCGACGTCTCGATCCAGGCGCAGGTCGTCAACTTGCTCGACGAGCTTCAGGACACCTTCGGGCTGACGTACCTCTTCATCGCACACGACCTGTCGGTGGTCCGTCACATCTCCGACCGCGTCGCGGTCATGTACCTCGGCAAGATCGTCGAGATGAGCGACTGGAAGGGCCTCTACGACCGGCCCCATCACCCGTACACGCAGTCGTTGCTCTCCGCCGTGCCCGTTCCCGACCCGGCCAAGCAGCGTACCCGCGAACGGATCATCCTCAAAGGTGACGTGCCGAGTCCGATCGAGCCGCCCACGGGGTGCCGTTTCCACACACGCTGTCCGATCGCGCAGTTCCCGAAGTGCCGGGACGAGGAGCCACAGCTGCTGGAGGTCTCCACGGGACACGCAGCCGCGTGTCACTTCGCCAAGCCGTTCCCCATCGCGCTGGACTCCGTCTGCGGTCAGCCGGTGCCTTCCGCTGCCGTCGTGTCCGGGTCCGATGAGGCCTGACCCGACCGAGAGGATCGACGGCCGGGCGGTGACCGTCTGGCGTCTCGCCGGAGCGCTCGGCGCTCTGATCGTGGTTGCTGCAGCCGGCGTCGCGATCGGGTTGTCCGCGGCGGGCGTGCTTCCGGCCTTCGTGGCCGCGACAGCCGCGGCTGTCGCCATCGTCGCCTCTGTGCTGATCGTCGGCGTGGTGCCGAAGGTCCGCTGGCTGCGCTGGCGCTACGAGGTCAGCGAGAGCGAGGTCTACCTCCGCCACGGGCTGATCGTTCGCAAGCGCGTGTTGATACCGATGACGCGGGTACAGCACGTCGACACTACCGCCGGGCCGCTCCTGAGGGCGTTCGGCCTGTCCTCGGTCACGGTGGCCACGGCCGGCGGCGAACACGAGATCCCCGCGCTCTCGGACGAGGTCGCCGATCGCCTGCGCGATCGCATCGCGGCACTCGCCCGGGTGACCGAAGATGTGGTCTGATCCCCGCAGAGCGCATCCGGCCGGCGTCCTCGTCACCTCCTTGCGGTACGTAGGCGCGCTCGTGGCTCCGGTCACGGGTGGATTCTTCGCGATCGCGGCTGTGTTGGAGGATGCACGCGCTGCGTTGGGCAGCTTCCTGATCGTTCTCGGCGTCATCTTCGCCGGTGTTCTTGCGATCCTGCTCGCATGGGTGCACTGGTATCGCTTCACGTACCAGGTCGCCGATGACGGCTCGCTACGCGTGGAGCACGGGTTGCTCATCCGTAAGAGCACCCGGCTGTCTCCCGAGCGCGTCCAGTCCGTCGACACCAAGGCCAACCTGCTCTTTCGCGTGCTCGGACTGGTAACGGTCGACATCCATACTGCCGGACGAGGGCAGGAGCCCGAGGTGTCCATCGCCGCGATGACCGAGGAGGATGCTCGCGATCTCGCAGCGGCGCTGCGGCCGGCGTCCCGTGGCCAGGCGGTCACCGAGGCCGCAGCCGATGCGGCGGAGGAGCCTCCGCAGGGTCCGAGGTGGCGTCTCACCGGAAGCGAGCTGGCTCTGGTGGCCGTCACGTCGAGCGCCGGACTCATCGCGCTCGCTGCGCTGGCGCCGCTCATCGCCGCGCTCGTGTCGATGCTCCCGGAGAGCGCGTTCGACGTTGAGATCGTCGCCCCGTCGGGCACGGTCATCGCGGCTGTGGCCGGGGGAGCGCTGGTGCTGCTCGTCGCCGCCTGGGTGGTGGGGAGTGTCGCGACGGCACTGCAGTTCTGGGACTTCCTCGTGGTCCGAAGCGGCGGTGAGGTCCGGGTCGAGCGGGGGCTGCTTCAGCGCAACACCCGAAACGTGCCGCTCGACCGGGTCCAGGCCGTCCGGTACACGGAAGGCCTGCTCCGTCAGGCGATCGGGCGGGTCACGGTGGGGGTCGACGCCGCCGGGATCGGTGCGGGGGGCGAACTCGGCCCGACGGTGCTCCACCCGCTGCTCACTGCGGCTGAAGCGCGGCGATTTGGAGAGGTGATGGTGCCGGGGCACTCTACGCCGGGAATACGCTCCGTACCCCGGCGCGCCCTGCGCCGCTACGTGTTCCGCTCGACGGTCCTTCCGTTGTTGCCGAGTCTGGTCGTCGCCTGGTTCGTGCCATACGGGTGGGCCGCGCTGACGATCCCGTGTGTTGCGGCGGCATGGGGAGTCTGGGTGTACCGCGATGCCGGATGGGGCGTGTCCGGCGAGGTGCTTGCCATCAGGTGGCGCAGTGTCGCCCGCACGACCGCGCTCGTACGGCGCAGCCGGGTACAGTCCGTCTCGGTCAGCCAGCATCCGCTGCAGAAGATCGCCGGGCTTGCGACACTGTCCGTCCGCGTCGCTGCAAGTCCTGCAAACGCCACGTTCACCGTTCGCCACGTGGACGAGACGGACGCCCTGGGTGCGCTCGAGTGGGTCTCCGGGGGGACGCAGCGGCGGGGCGAGCCGGACCCCGGAGTGCCTATCGAGGCCGTGTAGCGCGCCCGAAACGAGTACGCTATACTGTCGTCCGTCGCGCTCACGGGTGCGGAGATGTCCGAGTGGCGGAATGGCAGACGCGCTAGGTTGAGGGCCTAGTGTCCCTAGGGACGTGCGAGTTCAACTCTCGCCTCGGACACCAACGAATGAACAGCGGCCCTTCCCGAGTCGGGGAGGGCCGCTTGCTGTGCTCGCCGTGCGCCTACTGGTCGTGTCGGCGCTGTCGCCAGCGGCGGAACACGATCGACAGGAAGAACCACACCCCCACGCCTGCTGCGCACACGAGAGCGAACGCCGCGATAGCTTCGAGCCACCAGGCGAGCTCGGTAGGCGCAAGCAGCCAGGAGAAGCCGAGGACGAACGCCGAGACCACCAGCGCGAACGCGAGCCGGTCGATCGCTTGCTCGATGCGGGCCATCAGCGGGTCGAACCCGCCCGGACGCACCGTCATCCGCAGGTCGCCGTCGGCAACGCGCTTGAGCGCCCGGTTGACGTTGTCGGGCAGGCCCTGCAACGCCTTCATCGTGCGGCGTACGGTGGCAGTGAGCCCCTTCGCCATCGTGGCGGGGTTGGTCTGCTCCTCGATGATCCGCTTTGCGAACGGCGTCACCGAGTCGACGAAGTGGAACTCGGGGTCCACGTTCGTGCCGAGAGACTGGATCGTCGCGAGCGTGGTGAGCAGTAGGGCGAACTCGGACTCGAGCGTGAGCCCGCGCCTCCCGATGAGCGACATGATCTCGAAGAGAAGCTCACGCGTGTCGACCTCGTTGAGCTGGAGGTTGTAGTACTTCCTGATGAGGTTCGTGACATCGCGCTTGAGCCCGACGGCATCGACGTCGGCGGTGCTCCGGCTCACCTCGAGCAGGATGTCACCCGCGAGTTCGCCGTCCTGACCGATGATCGCGACGAGCAGGTCCGCCACGTGCGCCCGCGCCGAGGAGGTGAGCACGCCCGCTCGGCCGAAGTCCGTGAAGGCGACGCGGCCATCGTCCAGCGCGAACAGATTGCCCGGGTGCGGGTCGGCATGGTAGAAGCCGTGAATGAAGATCTGCTCGTAGTAGCATGAGATGCCGCGCCCGGCGATCTCGTGGCGGTCCACTCCACGGGCATCGAGCTCGTCGAGCCGGTTGAAGGGGATGCCGTCAATCCGCTCGAGGGTGAGCACGGTTGCCGAGGTCAACTCCCAGTAGATGCGTGGGAAGTAGACGGTCTCGTCCCCCGCGAACGCCTCGCGGAGACGCTCGGCGTTCTCCGCCTCGTTGACGTAGTCGCACTCCTCGTGAAGGATGCGGGCGAACTCGTCCACGAGCGCCACCACGTCGAAGCGCCTTCCGACATCGGTCCTCCCGTGGATGCGCCGGGCCTGGGTGCGCAAGATGTCCAGATCGGCCTCGATGACATCACGGATGCCCGGTCGTTGCACCTTGACCGCGACGGGCGTACCGTCGTGGAGGACGGCCATGTGGACCTGTCCGATGCTTGCCGCAGCGGCAGGGACTTCGTCAAACGCGGCGTACAACTCCTCGAGCGGCTGGCCGAAGGACGCCTCGACCTCCTCCCGGGCCTCGGCGAACGGGAACACCTCCATCTCGTCCTGGAGTCTCGCCAGCTCGTCGGCGAACGACTCGGGAATGAGGTCCCGCCGCACGGAGAGGATCTGGCCGATCTTGGCAAAGGTCGGGCCGAGGCGCTCCATCGTGCGTCGGACGCGCTGCTCGGGTGCGAGCGAGGTATCCTCGGGCGCGCGACGACGCATGAGCAGGGAGGTGATCCACGGCGCACGGACTCCGAGCTGGTCGAGGACGGTGCCAAAACCCTCTTCGACGAGCACCGTGATGATGCGACGGTAGCGCTCGCTACGGCTGATGGTGGACATGAGCGCTCACGACTCCCTCGATGTCGACCTCTCGACGCCCGTTGCCGGTCCAGTGTAGCGCAGGGCGATCACGGCGACGTCATCGCCGAGAGTCCCGCCGCAGTGGGCCTCGACGCTCTCTACCAGCGCATCGATCACCGCCGCCGGTCCGCCGCCCGCGCTGCGGGCGACCGCCTCCTTCACGCGCTCCTCGCCCAGGAAGCCGGAGCTGCTGCGCGCCTCGATGAGTCCGTCACTGAACGCAACGAGCAGGCTGCCCGGATCGAGTGGCATGCTGAAGCACTCAAAGGTTCCTCCGGGCACGACACCAAGTGGGGGAGAGCTCGTGATGGCGTCATCGGTACATCGCCCGCTCATGCACAGGACGGGCTGCGGATGTCCGGCACAGGCCAGTTCGAGCCGGCCTGTCGGCACGTGGATGGTTCCGTACAGCGCGGTGATGAAGCGGCTGTCACCGATTTGCGAGGCGATCGCATCGTTGGCCGCTCCGAGCACGGCGTCGGGACGCGGGTCCTGGTAGGCGTATGCGCGGATGGTGCTCTTCGCCATGGCGGTAAGCGTGGCCGCCTCGATGCCCTTGCCCGAGACGTCGCCGAGGACCAGTGCGACCCGGTCATCGGAGACCTCGAACACGTCGTAGAAGTCCCCTCCGATCCGTGCGAGTTCGGTTGCGCTGCGGTACACGTGTGCGAGTTCGAGCCCCGGAAGGGACGAGGGCATTGCCAGCAGGGCAGACTGTAGCGTGTCAGATATCATGCGCTGGGACGCGTAGAGACGCGCGTTCTCGATCGCGAGCGTGACAGAGGAGGAGAGCCTGCGGGCGAAATCGACCTCCAGGTCGGTGAAGCGATGGGGCGCCGAGTGGTAGTTCATGTAGATCACTCCGAGGTCTTGACCCCGGAAGCGCAGCGGGATCGTGGCCAGCGAGCGGATGCCCAGGATTCTCATCGTCTCGGGGCTCATGCGCTTGTGCGTGAACGCATCATCGACGATCAGCGGGCCGCCGTCGTCGTCGGCAACGGGCACCGGCCGGTCGCCGGGAGCGTGTAGGGGGATCTTCTCGTGCGGGAACCGGTAGAGATGGCCCGGCCGCCACCGCTTCCCGTCTCGCATCAGGACGGCTGCGCTCTCTGCGCCGAGCGCGTCGCACCCTGCCTCGGCAGCGGCTCGCGTGATCTCTGCAACATCGGTCATCGCGTTGATCGCGAGATCGAGCGCGCTCAGGGCCGCGGTGAGATCGCGAGATCTCCGGAGGTTCCCCTCACGCTCCTTGCGCTCGCTGATGTCTTCGATCGTGGCGATGAAGTACTTCGGGGCGCCATCCGGACCGCGCATGAGCGTGCGGCTCACCTCGACCCAGGCGACCGTTCCGTCTCCTCGGATGTAGCGTTTCTCCAGGCGGTACTCACTGATATCGCCCTCCAGCAGACGCCTGATGAGCGCTATCTCGGCGGGCCGGTCCTCGGCATGGGTGATGTCCTCAGGCCGAATCTGCCTGAGTGCTTCGGGAGAGTGACCCGCGATCTCGGCAAGCCTGCGGTTGAAACGGAGCCAGCGGCCGTCCAGGGAGACGTGTGCGATGCCGATCGTGGCCTGTTCGAACGTCGACCGGAAGCGCACCTCGCTCTCCCTCAACTCCTCCGATGCCTGTTGGAGGTCGCCGAAGAGCACGTCGAGCGGGCGTGTGAGCGCGGTCTCGACGATAGCCCGGTACAGCAGGAAGAACGTGAGGACCTTGAGCATGTGGCCGATGAAGTTCCACGCTCCGAACGGGTCCGTGTACAACGTGAAAGCGATCTCGGCGGCGACGGCGGTCAGGATCACTCCCGAGAGCAACCAGACGACCTCGCGGGTGAATGTGTCCCGGTATCTCCAGACCGCCGCAAGACTCAGCAGCATTGCCGCGCTGATGAGGTACTCGCTCCATATCTTGAAGGGGGTGAGCCCCGCACCTTCGACGAAGGCGACAGGGAAGACGTCGAAGACGAACACGCTTGCGAGCAGTACGCCTGTTGCGGCTGCGAAGAGCCAGAACGCGGCGACTGCCGAGATCTTGCGTCGCGCGAAAGCGGGGGCGATCAGGAGCCCGGCTGTCTGGAGGTAGCGCGCGATGAGCCACAACTGGGTCGGCAGATCCGCGTCAGCGTCCGGGAAGACTCCCATCCCCCGGTAGGCGAGCAGGTGCAGGGTGTCAACGCACGCGGCGAAGAAGAATGCTACCGCGAGCACCACGAGATACCCGGTGTCGAAGTAGCGACGGAGGTTCCAGGCGACCATGAAGGTGCCTGCGGCGACTGCGATCGCGAAGAGCTCGACCAGTGAGTGGAACAGAAGGTAGTCGTAGGTGAGCCTGACACCGAGCAGTCCGAGGAAGACCGCGATCACGAGCACGGCGTACCCGGCGACGCTCACCCGCTTCCCCTGGCTCTGCACGACCTGTGGCATCTTACCGTCCCTGATGTGAGCGCGTTCGGGTTATCGTCGCACGGTGGGAGGCGGAGCGGCAACCGGGAGGAGAGCTGATTGAGCCTCCGCCATCGGCTATGCTGTGGACGACTCGACGAGAGGAGTGCGTCACGTGCTCGTGTTCTGCGACATACCTGTTGGCGACGCCGGAGAGGTTTGCTGCTGTCGGTGCCGCGGCGGCGACGCGCCGCCACACACGAGTATCGCCGAGCTCAGCGAGCAGATCGATTCTGCGCTCCGTACTGTACCGGACGCCGGCGTTCTCCTTTCGGGTGTCGACTCGCTCGACCACGGCGAACTCGGCGACCTCGTGAAGCACGCTGCACGGGCGGGTGCCTCCCGCATCGCCCTGCGCACGTCTGGCCGCGTGCTTGCCGACGCCGCCACGGCTCGGCAGCTCGTGCGCAGCGGCGTCCGGGTCGTAGAGGTGACCTTCCTCGGTTCTAGCGCGCAGGCGCACGATGCGCTCGCCACCACCCCGGGCGCGTTCGATACCGCGGCCGCCGGCATCGCCCACGTCCGTGCGGCTGCGGACGCACTCGGTATCCGGGTGGCCGTTCGCGGACGGGTGCGGGTATGCCGCCACAACCTCCAGGACCTTCCGGCAACGGTCATGCGCCTCGCAGAGATGGGCGTTGCCAGCATCTCGCTGGCTTGCGATCCCACCCTCGACCCCCGACGCTCCGTCGACTGGGTGCGTGCCGCGTGCGACACCGGGACCGTGAATCGTGTCTGGGTTTCGGTGTCAGGTGTGGGCGATGGCGTGCTCGGGGACAGATCGCTGCACGCCACCGATCCGATCACCATCTGCGAGGTCCCGGCGTGAGCAGGGGGCCGCTCCAGAAGGTGGCGCTCGTCGGCCTCAACTCGGCAGGGTACCGCTCGCTTGCTTTGGGATACGTGCGCGCCTACGCGCAGGCGGACCCGCGCCTTTCGGGCAAGAGCGGCTTCATGACGCTCGATCTCGACGTCAACGTCGATCCCTGGTGGGTCGCGTACCGGGTGGCCGCACTCGAGCCGGACGTGGTCGGGTTCTCGGTGACCTGCTGGAACGCCCGGTCGGTCTACGATGCATGCCGCCTGTTGAAGCGAATCGTGCCGAACGCCTTCGTCGTCGTGGGTGGCCCTGAGGTCGCGCCCATCGCCGAGGAGGTTCTTGTGGACCAGCCCTCGATCGACGCGGTCGTGCGCGGAGAGGGGGAGGAGACTTTCGCCGAGCTTCTCTCCACGCTTCTCAAGGGCCGCTCGCCCTGGCGGGTCGAGGGCGTCACGGCCCGGCGAGACGGTGAGATCGTCTCCGGCTCCGACCGGGCGTTGATCGGGGACCTGGACGCCATCCCTTCACCGTACCTGACGGGTGTGCTCGAACCGGTCGAGGGCACTGCGTATATCGAGACGTACCGGGGGTGCCCCCATCGGTGCGGGTACTGCTTCGAGGGGAAGGGATTCGGACGCTTGCGGTCCTTCTCGAAGGAGCGCGTCCAGACCGAGATCGAGTTCCTCGCGAGCACCGCGGGGCTGCGGTCCTTCTCCTTCATCGACCCGGTGTTCAATCTCACAAGGGATCGCCTGGAGTGGCTCGCCGGGGTCATGGACCCGTACGCGCGACGGGGTGTGCGTCTGCACACCATCGAGGTCGACATCGAGCGAATCGGTCCGGACGAGGCTGCTCTGCTGCGCCGTGCGGGAGTCGCGTCGGTCGAGACCGGTCCCCAGAGCGTCGGCGAGAAGGCGCTCGCGCTCTGCCGCCGCACCTTCGACCGCGACCGGTTCGTCGCAGGCGTAGAGGCGCTGCGGGCCGAGGGTATCTCCGTGGAGTGCGACCTGATCATCGGTCTGCCCGGCGACACCGCTGCTGACGTGCTCGAAGGCATGCGCTTCGTCGCCGATCTGGACCCGGGAATGCTCCAGATGTCGACGCTGCACGTGTTGCCCGGGACGGACCTGTGGCAACGTTCGGGGGAGGTCGGTCTGGCGTTCGACCCGGCTCCGCCGCACGAGGTCATCAGCACCGGGGAGATCGACTTCGCGGACCTGCGCCGCCTCGAAGTGATGGGCAACGCGGTCATGGACCACTACCGGGCGCGTCTCTAGCGCGCTGTGAGGAGAGAGATGGAGCCCACATCAGAACACGTGTCGAAGCGGGCGACGGCCATCCGGCCGTTCGTCGTCATGGATGTCGTTGCGCGGGCCAAGGAACTGGCCGCGATGGGCCACGACGTGGTGCGTCTGGAGATCGGAGACCCCGACCTGCCCACGCCGGCCGTCATCACACGTGCCGCCGAGGAGGCGATGGAGCAGGGGGACACCGGATACACGCAATCCGCCGGCCTGCCGACGCTCCGGCAAGCGATCTCGGCTCACTACAGCACGTCGTACGGCGTCACGGTCGACCCCGAGGACATCGTCGTCAGCCAGGGCACGTCACCCGCGATGCTTCTCGTCTTCGGCGCTCTGCTCGACCCTGGCGATGAAGTGATCGTCTCCGACCCGTGCTATCCGGCGTATCCGAACTACGTGAACTTCCTCGGCGGCGTGCCGGTGCCGGTGCGGGTGCGTGCCGAGGAAGGCTTCCGCTTCCGCCCCGATGAGGTTCGCGCCGCGATCACGCCGCGTACCCGTGCGATCATGGTGAACTCGCCATGCAACCCGACCGGGACCGTCCTGCCCGCCGAGGACCTGGCCGAGCTTGCTGCCATCGCCGAGGAGCACGACATCTGGATCGTAAGCGACGAGATCTACCACGGCCTCGATTTCTCCGGACGCAGCCGCTCGATCCTCGAGTTCACCGACCGGGCCTTCGTGCTCAACGGATTCTCGAAGGTCTACGCGATGACCGGTTGGCGACTCGGGTACCTCATCGCGCCGCGCCCGTTCGTGCGCCCGTGCGAAAAGATCCAGCAGAACTTCTTCCTCTGCGCGAACCATTTCGTGCAGGTGGCCGGGACCGTGGCCCTCACCACAGCACAGGCCGAGGTGGCCCGCATGCGCGAGATATACGACGAGCGGCGCCGCTACCTGGTTCCCGCTCTGCGTGACATCGGGCTCACCGTGGCGTGCGAGCCCACCGGTGCCTTCTACGTGTTCGCCGACGCACGGTCGTGGGGAAGCGACTCGCTGGAGCTGTCGCGTCGCATCCTGGAAGAGGCGTTCGTCTCGACGGCCCCCGGCATCGACTTCGGCCCCGGCGGCGAAGGGTTCCTGCGCTTCAGCTACGCGACGTCCCTCGAGCGGCTTGCCGAGGGCGTGTCCAGGCTGGGAGCGTGGAGCCGTGAACACGCACAGGGCTGAGGGAGCGCCGTTCGCCGAGAAGCCCTCATGTTCGCCTTTCCGGCAGCCGACAGTTACACTACGCGACGTTGTCGCGAACACGGCCCGGACGACGGCACGGATATTGCACTAGCGGGTCGGACACCTCAAGGCGCCGACAGAATCCCTCGAGAGGGGACCTCTTGACTGATACGTGGAGCAAGGCCGACCTTCACATCCACAGCGACTTCAGTGACGGTCTGGCCACCATCCCCGAGATCATGCAGCACGTGCAGGACAACACCGATCTCTCTGTCATCGCCATCACCGACCACAACACCATCGAGGGCGCATTGCTCGCGAAATCACTCGAGCACGAGTACGACCTCGAGGTCGTCGTGGGCGAGGAGATCTCGACGAAGTCGGGCCACGTGATCGGGCTCTTTCTCGAGGAGCATATCCCTGCCGGTATGACGGTCGCCGAGACCATCGCGGCTATCAGCGAGCAGGGCGGCGTCGCGATGATCCCTCACCCCTTCTCCGCACAGGGCGTCTTCGGCCCGTTCGGCGTCAAGGGGTTCGGCGCGGCACTGAACGAACTCGCATTCCAGGCCCTCGAAGTCTACAACTCGATGCCATTCCTCGTGTTCGCCAACCGCGTGGCGGCCAAGGTCTTCGCCGGGGGCCAGGGCATCGCGGCGACCGGCGGCTCGGACGCTCACGTCCTCCAGGGTATCGGCAAGGGTTACACGGTCTTCCGTGGCTCCACGACTGCGAATCTGCGCTCGAGCATCGACGCGCTCGAGACGAGGGCCGAGACGGGCAAGGGCGGACTCGCGATCGCACTGCGTTACGCGTACACGTTCCCGCGCATCAGGCGCCAGCGAGAGTGGAACCGCGCGGTGTGCAAGCCGCAGCGCGTCAGCGCGTAGCCGCCACACCGGTTCCCGGCGCGCCACCGGCCGCCTCTTCGATGCCTGCCGCCAGCACTTCAGCGAACACCGGGTCGTCGCCCCAGGGTGCGATATGCACTACGCGCACTTTCTCGGGCACGCGAGCATCTCGCGCCGCTGCCGGCAGATCGAGCAGCGTCTGCAGATCGGCGAAGGGGTGGCACGCCGGAACGACCAGGATGCGGTCGCATCCGAGAGCTGCGAGATGCCGCACCGTCTCGGTCACACCCGGGTCGCGCCACTCGGCGGTGCACACCCGTACGCGGTCGCTCTTGAGCCCCTCCTCCACGAGGAAGAGCCGGACCCTGTTGGCGAACGAGTTCTCCTGGATGTCGAAGGATCGGTTGACGCGCTCGTACTCACCGGGCTGGCCATGGACGACGAGCGCCACACCCGTGATCTCCGGGTCCGAGCGGACCGCGAGGGTTCTTCGTGCAACGAGGCGTGCGAGCTCGTCCGAGGCCCAGAGCGAGCGGGTGGAGGAGACCGAGAGTCCCGGGACGGGCACATCAGCTCCCTGTCGCTCGGCGTTGGCCCGGTATCCCTCCGCGATGTAGGCGCCGGTGACGATCGCGGTGTCGAAGCCGGCCTCGCGTGCTGCGTGCAGTAACCCGTCGAGAGATGAGCCGTTCCCACAGCGCAACACAAGCGGCCCGGCGAAACGCATCCGGTCGAGACGTGTCTCGACACGTTCTGCGAGTCCCACGACCTGACCGTGCTCGGGACTGCGCCCGCCCACCGCACGGTAGCGAGCTTTCTGAGCGGCATAGTGGAAGGGGTACACGCTGAGAGCGGGCTCGGGAAGACCCGCGTCGACGAGGTCGGCGATCTCTCTCGTCACCTCGCCGGGAGCGTACTCCTCCGCCTCCCCGTCGGCGAGCGCGATCACCAGTGTGCGCGGTGGCGTTGCGACAGGAGGCAGAACCGGGAGTTCCTGCTTCGGGCGGACGTAGGCGAGCAGCGAGGCCACGAGGGCGAAGCCGCCCCCGATGGCGGCCATTGCGATGACGCTGGCGATCACAGCCACTGAGGGCTGGTCGTACACGGCGAGCAGGCGATTGCCGGCAAGCACGCTCAGAGCCATCGACGCGACACCGGCGACCATCACGAGACCCTCACGCCGACGGGTGACCACGAGAAGTACGGCGAGAGCAGACCCCGCTCCCAGAGAACCGCCCACCAGCCCGACCCAGAGGAGCGGTGTCATCTTCTTCCCTCCGACTACACCCCGACGAAGACGATGATACCCGAGCAGGACGGGGCGCGCCGTGTTGACCCTGGAATACCCCATGGGGTATAATCACCTTCAGAGACAACGCTGGCTGTGAAGGGAAATGCTATGTCAGAGAAGGTTATCGAGGTCACTGCCGCCCAGTTCGATTCGGAGGTGCTCGATGCGACCGTTCCGGTGGTCGTTGACTTCTGGGCTCCGTGGTGCGGACCCTGCCGAGTGGTGGCCCCCGAAGTCGAGAAGCTCGCAGAGCGGGCCGATGGCGCGGTGAAGTTCGTCAAGGTCAACATCGATGAGAATCGCGATGTCGCCATGAAGTTCAACGTGATGAGCATACCGACGATTGCGAAGTTCGAGCGCGGATCGGTTGTGGCGCAGGCAGTCGGCGCCAAGGGAGCCGATGCGCTCTCGAAAGAGCTGGGTCTGGGGGTGTAGGAGTTGCCCTCCTACGACCTGAAGTGTCAGGATTGCGGTACGCGATTCGAGCGATTCTTCATGCGGTTGATCCGTACCGAGGATCGAGTGTGCCCGTCGTGTGGCTCCACTCGCGTGGTGACGGGACCCGGTGGAGGAGTGGTGGCGGTCGCTCGCACGGTACGGAGTGACTCGGGTGCGTGCGGCTCAGGAGGATTCACCTGAGGGTGAGGATTCGCGCCCGGTCGGGCGCCAGCTGAGGGGGACCGGTGGATCACGCATACAAGCGAACGAGGACCGGGAGCTTCTCAGAGACCATCGAGGCCGTGGAGCACGCCGTGCGTGCCCGCGGCTTCGTCATCGAGAACAAGTACGACATCGGAGGGACGGTGGTCGCCAAGGGATTTGCCATCCGGCCCCTGGTGATCATGGAGGTCAGCCCCGTCGAGGAGGTGGGGAGTCCGCTCTCGCTCGTGCTGCCGTGTCGCATCAACATCTACGAGGAGGACGGAGCCGTCGTCGTCGCGGCCCTTCGCCCGACGATCTTCGGTGCGATCTACCCGGAGCACCGGCTCGACGAGCTCGCAAGGGGTATCGAGGAGACGGTCATCGGCATCGTGGATGACGCGACCAGCTGAGAGGCTGCCCTACTTCACGCACGATGAGTACTTGAGGAAGACGCTGATCGCCTCGTCGATGAGCTCGTCGCGCGATCTCTCCTCATCGTCGATGAGGCAGCGTTTCATCGAGTGGCCGATGATGTGGAGCCCGACCTGGTTCAGCGCGGACTTCGCGGCCATGATCTGAGTGAGGACGTCTTCGCAGTCCTTTCCCGACTCGATCATGGACTGCAAGCCCCGGATCTGTCCCTCGAGGCGACGGAGGCGGTTGAGGATGCGCGTGCGCTCCGCATCTGCGGCGAGCGGGCCTATGCTATCTGTCATCGAGTTCACCTCGCACGGTGTGGGGTATCATCACTCATCTGTGATGAATCAGTAGAATATACCCCCCAGGGGTATATTGTGCAAGCGGGAGGTCACGTGGGCTACTCCGCAGGACCCGGTGAGGGCGCTGCTCCGGATCGCAAGTCGCGCATCCGTCGCATCCTGGTCTTCATCCTTGCGCTGAACCTCGCCGTCGCCCTTGCGAAGCTGGGATGGGGCTACGTGGCGGGATCGGTGTCGATGGTCGCCGACGGTTTTCACTCTCTGTTCGATGGTGCCTCTAACATCATCGGTCTCGTGGGCCTTGCTCTGGCGGCACGGCCGGCCGACCGGGACCATCCCTACGGCCACGGCAAGTACGAGACCTACGCCTCTGCTGCCATCGGCGCGATGCTTGCGTTCGCGGCGTACAGCGTGGGGAGCGCGGCGATCGGGAGGTTGCTCGAGGGCAGCCCCCCGCCGCGTGTCGATGCCATCGCGTTCGCCGTGATGATCGGTACGCTCGCCGTCAACATCGGCGTTACACTCTACGAGCGGGCGGTGGGCAAACGTCTGGGCAGCGAGATACTCATCGCCGATGCCAGCCACACCGGAAGCGACGCGCTCGTGAGCATCGGGGTGATCGCCGGATTGATCGCGGTCCGTGCCGGGTATCCCATCGCCGACCCGCTCATCGCCCTTGTGGTCGCCGGGGTCATCGCGTACACGGCATTGCGCGTATTCAGACAGGCCACGGTCACTCTCTCAGACACGGCCCGCATAGACCCCAGACTCATCGCGAACGTGTGCATGGAGGTTCCGGGAGTGCTCGGGTGCCACCGCATCCGGACACGCGGCTCTGCAGCCGAGGTCTACGTCGATCTGCACATCCAGGTCGACCCGGCGGCGACCGTGACCACCGGGCATGCGGTGGCCGAGGCGGTGGAACGCGTGGTGTGCCACTCGTTCGAGCCGGTCGTCGATGTGGTCGCACACCTCGAACCCTACGACGCCTACCAGGTTGGCAAGACGGCCAAGGAGATAGATGCAGGACTCGCTTAAGCCAGTTCCTGACCAGAGTCACAGCTGGAAGGGTTACGCGCTCGCTACGGTTGCGGCGCTCTGTTGGGCCACGGGAGGATTGACTGCCAAGTGGCTCTTCACCGCCGAGGGACCGGATACCGCGGCGTGGCGCGTGCCGCCGCTCGGAATGACCATCGATCCCGTCGTGCTCTCGGGCGCGCGTGCATTCAGCGCCTTCGCGGTGCTGATCGTCTACCTGGTCGTGTCTCGGCGCTACGCACTACGCATCTCCCGGCGCGAACTGCCTTTCTTCGCGTTGTTCGGCGTGGTAGGGCTGGCCGGCGTGCACTTCACCTACTTCAAGGCGATCTCTCACACGAACGTCGCAACCGCTATCCTGCTCGAGTACCTCGCACCCGTGCTGGTGCTGATCGTTTCGGTCATCTTCCTCGGACAGCAGCTGACGTGGACGCTGCCCACCGGTGTCGGACTCTCGATCCTCGGGTGTGCGCTCGTTGTGGGTGCGATCGGAGGCGACGGGCTCGCGGTGAGCCCCGAGGGCATCGCGTGGGGGCTCGCCTCCGCGGTCTTCTTCGCCGCCTATTCGCTGATGGGCCGGTACGCCGCGAGACGCTTCTCGCCCTGGACGACGCTGGTGTACGGTCTTGGCTTCGCCTCGGTCTTCTGGATGCTCTACCTGCGTGGCCCGGCCGGAGTATCCGACGCGTTTGCGACCCCGACATCCACCGCCGCGGTCCTATTCATCGCGGTGGCGAGCACGATCATCCCATTCGCGGCGTTCCTCAAGGCGCTTCACTACATCGACCCGACCCGTGCGACCATCGTCGCGACACTGGAGCCGGTGATCGCCGGGCTCGTCGCCTTCCTTGCGCTGGGGGAGACGTTCGGTCCGGTGCAGATTCTCGGAGGCGTGCTCGTGCTCGGCGCGATCATGCTCATCCAGGCACCGGGCAGGGCCGCTCCCGCTCAGCCGTTCGAAGTGCCTCCTGCCTCCTGACCTCACGTAACCTCCACGAAAGAACACCCGCTTCCGGTGGTATATTCTTTGCTAGGCGCGCCGCCTTCTTCTGGCGGCCGATATGCACCGGGGAGGGTTCTCAGTGGAGCTCGGGCAGAGGACCGAACTCAGACAGAAGGTGACACTCTCGCCCCAGGTCTACCAGGGCCTGAGTATCCTCGCCATGCCCATCTTCGAGCTCCAGCAGCTGGTCGAGGCCGAGATGCTGGAGAACCCGCTTCTCGAGGTCGACGAGATCGAACCCGAGCCGGGCGAGGACGACGAGACGCGTCAGGAGAGCGCGGAGGAGGAGCGCGCCTGGGACGAGTGGCTCGACATGTACGACGAGCTCGACTCGGCGGAGTACAGTGGTCCGCGCGATCCCAACGAGGAGGCGGCCAACACCGAGGAGTTCGTCGGCGGCGCGGTGAGCTTCTCTGACTACCTCGAACAGCAGCTGGCGATGATGGAACTCAGCGACGAGGTGGACGCGGCCGCGCGTGCCGTGATCGGTTCGCTCGACGCCGACGGGTTCTTCAAGGGTGACTGTGCTGAGGTCGCCGCGCTCGTCGGTGTGACGACCGCGAACGCCGAGGAGGGCCTGCGCGTCGTGCAGCAGCTCGATCCTCCGGGCGTGGGTGCCCGTAGCCTGACCGAAGCGCTCGTCATCCAGATGGACTTCCTCGGCCTGGAGGACCCGCTGCTGGAGGCGATCATCAACGGCCATCTCGACGACGTCGCCGCGAACCACTTCCGCAAGATCGCCCGGGCACTCAAGGCCACCGAACCGGAGGTCCGTGAAGCGGTCGCTGTGCTGCGCTCGCTGAATCCCCGGCCGGCCGGCGCCTACTCGCCCGGCCCCTCACCGGGCTACATCGTTCCCGACGTGACGATCCGTCGCTTCGACGACGAGTGGCTGATCATCCCGAACAGCGAGTCCGTGCCCACCCTGCGGGTCAGCCCGCGCTACCGGTCGATGCTGCGCTCGGGTTCGAACGCCGACGAGGACACCCGCCGCTATCTCAAGGACAAGATCCGTTCCGCGGAAAGCTTCATCAAGAACGTCGACCGTCGCAAAGACACCGTGAGCCGGATCACCGGCATCATCCTGGAGGTCCAGTCGGAGTTCTTCGAGGACGGTAAGGGTCCGCTTCGCCCGCTTCGCCTCGAGGACGTCGCGGTCGAGCTGGGCGTCCATCTCTCCACGGTCAGCCGGGGCGTGACCGGCAAGTACATGGCGACCCCGTACGGGCTCTTCGAGCTGAAGCACTTCTTCGCCGGCGGGTACCGGACCACCACCGGTATGGACATCGCGTCCACGAGCATCAAACAGAGACTGAAGGAGCTCGTGGCGGAGGAGGACGCGGAGAAGCCGCTCTCGGACCAGAAGCTCGCCGAGCTGCTCTCCGACGAGGGCGTGAGCGTCGCACGCCGTACGGTGGCCAAGTACCGCGAGGAGCTGCACATCGAACCTTCCTGGGCGAGGAGACGACGGTGACCGAGCAGCCCAGGTCGGCCGAGGAGGCCGAGGCTCAGCGCAGGGCGGTGCGGCTGCGAGCGGTCGTCATCGTCGTTGCGATGCTCGCGGTGGTCACCACGCTGCACCTGTACACGAATGTCGCCGGTGGTGCCGTCATGCTGCACCTGCTCTACCGGCGCCTCTACTACGTCCCGATCCTTTACGCGGCCTTCGTCTTCGGCAAGAAGGGCGGGTTGCTTACCGCGCTTGCCGCCTCGGTACCGTTCGCCATCAACGCCCAGATCACCCTCGGAGGATTCACCGGACGGACAATCGACAGCAGCCTCGAGGTATTCATGTACTTCGCCATCGGCGTTCTCTTCGGCGCACTGCGGGACATGGAGGAGCGCAAGACGGCGGACCTCCGGCAGGTGAGCGCGCGGCTCGAGGAAGCGTACAAGAAGCTCGAGGAGCGCGCCATCCAGCTCATCAACATCCAGGACTACACGCAGTCCATCCTCCGCTCGATCACATCCGGTGTACTCACCATCGGCCCTGATGGCTCGATCACCACAGCTAATCCCGCGGCCGAGCGCCTGCTCGGCATGTCGGAGTACGAGATGGTGCCCAAGAGCATCGGCGCGCTCTTTCGCGACGACGGGGGACTGGAAGGTGACGTCAGGAAGGTGCTGTCCGGGCGCATCCCGCTCACCCTGCGGGAGGTCAGGATGGTGACCGACGCCGGTCACGACATCCACGTTCAGGCCTCGACGTCGCGAATGCGCGCGGTCGGCGGGCGGATACTCGGGGCGGTCGTCACCATCGAGGACGTCTCGGAGGTCAAGGCGCTCACCGAGCAGCTCATAAGGGCCGACCGCCTTGCAGCGATGGGGGAGCTCACCGCCGGCGTGGCGCACGAGGTCCGCAACCCGCTCGGTGTCATACGCGCGAGCGTGCAGCTGCTCGAGGACGCGGACTGCGACGCCGAGCGCGTCCGTCAGGCCGGCGAGGTCATGAAGCAGGAGATCGACCGGCTCGACAAGGTGATCAAGGCGCTGTTGGACTTCGGCCGGCCGAGCAAGCCAACGATGCGGGCAACCGACGTCTCAAGCGTGCTCGGGGACGTCGTGCTCTTCACGAGTCGTTTCGCCGCGCAGTCCGATGTCACGATCTCCGAGGAGTACGCGCCCGATCTCCCTCGCGTCACGGCCGATCCGGACCAGCTGAAGCAGGTGTTCCTCAATCTGATCACCAATGCGGTTCAGTCAATGGAGGAGATCGGCGGAGAGATCCTCCTCTCCGCGCACGAGCAGGGAGACTTCGTGGTGGTGACCCTCTGCGATACCGGCCCCGGCATACCCGCCGAGGACCTGGGAAAGGTGTTCGATCCGTTCTACTCGACCCGAGACGCCGGGACCGGTCTCGGGCTCACCATCGTCCACCGCATCATCGATGAGCACGATGGGCATATCGAACTGGAGAGCAGTCCCGAGGGCACGACGATCCGGATCTCTCTCCCGACCGCATTCGACGACGAACCGATGGGGGGCGCTCGATGAAGGGACGCGTACTCGTCGCCGATGACGAGAAGAATATGCGCTGGGTGCTCGCGCAGGCACTCGAGGCGGAGGACTTCGAGGTCGTGCAGGCGGTTGACGGTAAGGAGGCCCTGGCGGCCATCGCTGAGGCCGAGCCCGATCTCATGGTCCTCGACCACCGCATGCCCAAGCCCGACGGTATGGAGGTCCTGAGGCGTTTGCGCGCGCAGGGCAGTACCTTCCCGATCATCATGCTCACCGCGCACGGCAACGTCGAGTTGGCGGTCGAGGCGATGAAGGCCGGTGCGACCGAGTACCTGACGAAACCCTTCGACCTCGAGGAACTCAAGATAGCCATCGAGAAAGCGCTCAAGATGCGCGGTCTCGCTGCGGAGGTCGAGCGCCTGCGGGAGGAGCTGGACCGCGAGTACGATGTGGAGGGCATCGTCGCCGCCGAACGGGGAATGATGGAGGTCATCGAGAACATCCGGAAGGTGGCTCCCACCAGCGCCACGGTGGTCATCTACGGAGAGTCGGGGACGGGCAAGGAACTCGTCGCTCGCGCGATCCATCAGCTCTCAGACCGCGCCGGCAAGCCCTTTGTCTCTGTGAGCGCGGGAGCCCTGCCCGAGACCCTGCTCGAAAGCGAGTTGTTCGGGTACGAGAAGGGCGCGTTCACCGGCGCGATGACGGCCAAGCCCGGACGCTTCGAGCTGGCCAACGGCGGAACGCTCTTCCTCGACGAGATCGGCGACATCACGCCGGGGGTGCAGGTCAAACTCCTGCGGGTCCTGCAGGAGCGCCGGTTCGAACGCCTCGGCGGCACGCGGAGCATCGAGGTAGACGTCAGGGTGGTGGCCGCCACCAACCGCGACCTCCAGCAGCTCATCGCCAACGGCGAGTTTCGCGAGGACCTCTACTACCGGCTCAACGTCGTTCCGGTCACGCTGCCGCCGCTGCGCGCGAGAACCAGCGACATCCCCTTGCTCGTGGCGCACTTCCTGGAGAAGTTCAACGCCGGTGCCAGGAAGATCTCAAGTGAAGCCATGGAAGCGCTCGTCACGTACCAGTGGCCGGGCAACATCCGCGAACTCGAGAACACGATCGAGCGCATCGTCATCCTGAGCCAGGGAGACGAGCTCGGCGTCGGCGACCTGCCGATGGAGATCCGGCTGAACAGCGGTGACTGCGTGCCCCCGACGGGCGAGTTCGTTCTGCCCGAGGAGGGGATCGACTTAGAAGAGGTTGAGCTCGACCTGGCGCGCCAGGCGCTCTCGCGAACAGGGGGCAGCGTGCCGAAGGCCGCCAAACTCCTCGGTCTCACGGCAAAGACACTCGAAGCGCGCATGCAGCGCCTGGGGCTCTGAGCCACCGGCGCTTGGCATGGCTGTTGCACCCTGCGTGACATCGCTGCGCATCCACGCCGGGAGTGAAGTATGGCGCGCGAACGGGACAGGAAAAGGACGGTTCTCGCCGGTCTGTCATTCGGCCTCTTGCTCCTGTTCTCCGTAGCCGCGCTCCTGCTTTCGCTCGTGCGGTCTGCGCCTGCGGCACCGGCATGGGGCTTGGCACTGATTGTGGGCACGCTGTGTGCCCTGGTGGCTCTGCTTCTGTTAGAGCCCGGATCGGAGTCCACCGATGCCGATCCCGTGGTATCGTCATGTGCCGCGTGCGGCAATCCCATGCTTGCCGAGTGGCGACTCTGCCCGCACTGCGGGCAGATGCTGGAATGCGACATGTCCGCACCGATGCAAGGAGATCGCACCCCATGGCTGACCTGAAGACCGTTCACCTGACGACGACGGGTATGCACTGCGGCTCGTGCGCGATGCTCATCGACATGACACTCGGGGACCTCGAGGGCGTCTCCGAGGTCAAGACCGACTACGCCTCCGGAGCCACGATGGTTACGTTCGACCCCGAGAGGATCTCCGTGGACGATCTCGTTCAGTCCGTCCGATCTGCAGGGTACGAGGCTGCCGTTACGGCGTAGCGGATCGCGCTCGACCTTGCCTCGGGATACCCCGTGGGGTATAATGCGGCGTCGACGACCGCTTCGCCCCGGGAGGTAGATCGATGGAGATGGGTTTCGCGCTTGCCTTCGCTGCAGGCGTCGTCTCGTTCCTGTCCCCGTGCGTGCTGCCTCTCATCCCCGGATACCTGTCATTCATGACCGGGATCGCGGTAGGCGACCTCGGTACGGGACGTGCGGCCCGAGCGGTGATCGGGCCCGCACTGCTCTTCGTGGCAGGATTCTCCGTCGTCTTTACTTCGCTTGGCGCATCCGCGTCGGTCCTGGGATCGTTTCTCGTCGACTACCGCGTCGTTCTCGAGCGGGTGGCGGGTGTACTGGTCATCGGGTTCGGTATCCTCATGCTCGGGATCGTGAGGCTCCCGTGGCTCTACGGCGAGGCGCGGGTCGACATGGGCAAGGCACGTGCCTTCGGCCGGGGAGCGGCGTTTGTCATGGGTGCCGCGTTCGCATTCGGGTGGACGCCCTGTGTCGGACCGGTGCTCGGCTCGATACTGGCACTGGCGGGTACCACCGCCAGTGTTGGCCAGGGTGCCGCTCTGCTGTTGGTGTACTCCCTCGGTCTCGGTGTTCCGTTCATCGCCACTGCGCTGCTTTTCGGAAGCGCGGGTCCGCTGCTTGCCCGCATCAACCGTCACTCCCTGGTCATCAACCGCGTCGCCGGCGTTCTCCTGATCGCCGTCGGCCTGCTTATCGTGACCGGCAGGCTCTCCGCGCTCGTTGCCGCGTTGAGCTCGGTGCTTCCCGAGGTGGCTCTCTAGCAGTTGGTGGCCTGCCGCCCGTGCTTTACGATGGGTAGCGTCTGTGCGTCCATGCGACGACGGGTGAGGGCCGGATGAGCAAACGAGGCGGCCGGAACGCGAGTCTGGCCACCAGCGTCGTACTGTTGACCTTCGTGCTGGCGATGACCGCCGTCAGCGTAGTCAGCCTGTCCGCGCTCGTCGGCGTCTACGATCTCGCGAACAGCCAGGTGGGCGCGAGGCACCAGGCCTACCTGCAGACGCTCGTCGGCGACATCGCCCTGCGTCTCGATCCCGCCGGACGTCTCGTGTCCCGCTCCCTCGCGGTGTCGATCGACCCCGCCACCGGTGAGGTAAACCGGACCGCGCTCGCCGCGCAGTTCGACACCGGCGTGGAATACGTCGACCAGCTGCTTCTTGCCCGCAGCGACGGGAGTGTCGTCAGCGGCTATCCCACGTTTCGAACGCCTCGCAGTGTCGAGGGGTATCCGGTGCTCTCGATGGCCACTACCGAGACCCCCGTCTACTACTACGAGCGTCTGGAAGGCTCCCTCGATACGCGCTTGTGGGTCGCGCAGGCAGCCCCGGGCGATGCTGACCTCGTCATGCTCGCGCGAGTGAGACTGGGCTTCCTCAGACCGGTGATAGACCGTTTCGCCGACCCTTCGATCGACCGGTGGGTGCTCCTCGTAGAGCGTGAGGGAGATGCCGTAGTCGCGAGCGTCGGCGCCTCCCGGCTCGTGCAGGAAAGCATCGTATACGAGGAGGAGGAGCCCGCGAGCGGCACCGTATCGGCGGTTGCCGAGGACGAGGCGGTCGTGTGGGGCCACTACGCTGACATAGACGACCATCCCGGGCTGCCCTGGCGAGCGGTTATCGTCGAACCGCGCTCGGGGATGATCACCGCCACGTTGCTCGCACTCGGCCCTGCCGTCATGGCGCTTGTGGCGACCGGCGTCGTCACACTGGTGTTGGTCGGCATCTTCGCCCGGCGGCTCGTGTCACCCCTTACCCACCTCGAGGAACGTGCTCGCGAGGCGGTTACCGGGGCCTACGTCAGGCCGTTGCAGAGTGACCGTTCCGACGAGGTCGGCCGTCTGGCGGCGGCGTTCAACGCGATCGCGCTGCGCCTGAACGCGCTGCACGACCTCTCTCAGTTGTTGGCGTCGTCGTCCCGCCTCGACCAGGTGCTCGACGGCATCATGTCTGCGATGGGGCACATCGTAGGAACGGCCACCGTAGCGGTCTTCCTTGTCGACGAGAACTCGGGCACGTTGGCGCTTGCACGCGCGCAGGATTCGTCCGCCGATCAGGCCCGGGGGGTCACGCTGGATTCGGATTCCTGGCTCGTCGATGCGCTTCACGCCGAGAACCCTCAGGTGCGCTCTGCAGCGGGCGATGAGATCGCGGAGCTCGTCCCTGCCGACTACGGACAGACGGTGACCGTGCTCGCGGCTCCTCTCACGGTTGGTACCGAGCCGCTCGGCGTGGTGCTCGTGATCGAGGACGGCGCCCGTACGTTCAGTGAGGCCGAGACGGAGATGGTGCGGACGTTCTCGGCGCAGGCGGCGGTGGCCGTCTACAACTCGCGTCTCTTCCAGTTCGAGACCCGCTCGCGCATGGAGGCCGAGGTGCTACGTGCCGTGGCTGAGCAGCTCTCCCGCCCACAGGAACTCGCCGCTGCTCTCAAGAGCGTGGAAGAGAGCACGGCGATACTCGTGGGTGCGTCGTCCACGATGATGGCGGTCTTCGACCGTTCGGGATTCGGGTTGCCGCCTGCTTCACATCCACTCGAAGAGGAAGCCGTGCTCTCGGCATGGGCCGAGCGTGAGTACGCAACGGGAACCACCGCGGTCGTCGACACGGATTCAGGGGAGGGCGCGAGGCGTCTGCTTGCCGCTGCATTCGCCAGCAGTGCGCTGTTGGTCGCCATCGTCATCGACGAAGAGCCCCGCGCGGTCCTGGCGTTCCTGCGCGCCGGCGACAGGCCCTTCACTCTGCGTGAGCATCGTCTGGCAGCAGCCCTGGCGAGCCAGCTCGCGCTGGCGTTCGAGAGCGCGTACAACTTTGAGCGCGCTCGTACCCGGGCGGTGAATCTGGAGACCATCTTCCGGATCAGCCAGGCGGTCAGTTCCTCGCTTCAGACCAAGGTAGTCCTCAACCGGGTCCTCGACGTCGTCCAGAAGATTTTCGCGGCCGATGCGGTATCGCTGATGACGTACGATGCTGCAACGGGTCTGGTATCGACCGAGATGGCCCGCGGCATGATCTCCTCGGAGATGCTTCACTTCGAGGTCGAACCGGGCACCGATATCCCGGGCCAGGTCTTCTCGAGTGGCGAGCCCACCCGTGCGGATGATGTGGTCCCGGGCGATGAGGGGCTTGCCGCACTTGCCGCCGAGCAAGGGCTCCACTCCATGCTCTCGGTTCCGCTCCTCGCTCGCGGGCGCAGCATCGGTGTGCTCACCGTGTTCTCGACGGAGTACGGCGCATTCAGCCACGAGGACATGGGCCTGCTCCACACGTTTGCGTCCCAGGCCGCACTGGCAATCGACACCGCCAAGCTCTACGGCAAGGAGCACCTGGTCGCGACGGTGTTACAAGCGTCGATCCTGCCCAAGACTCTGCCGGACTTCCCCGAGATAGAGTCGAGCAGCATCTATCTGCCCGCTGGAGTCGAGGCCGACATCGGTGGCGACTACTACGACCTGTTCAGGACACCCGACGGACGGATCCTCATGGTGATGGGCGACGTCTGCGGCAAGGGGGTCGTGGCCGCCACGAAGACTTCGATGATCAAGTACACGGTGAGGGGTCTCGCGACGGCAGGACTGGCGCCGGACGAGATCATCTCCGAGGTCAACAAGATGGTGTCCAGGAGCGGGGACACGAGCGACATCGTGACACTGTGGGTCGGCGCACTCGACGCCGGGAGCGGCACGCTTGCGTACGCGAACGGGGGTCATCCGGCGGCACTCGTGCGTCGAGCGTCAGACTCCTCGATCGTGCGATGCCCACCGACGGGAGCGCTCCTCGGCGCCACGGAAAGCGCGCACTACGACCTGGAGAGCGTGGATGTCGGACCAGGCGACCTCATCCTTCTGTACACGGATGGAGTGACCGAGGCCCGTCGTGGGAATACATTCTTCGGTGAGGGAAGGGTGCAGCGGGCGCTGCGCCAGGGCAGCGACGCCGGCGATGTGACACAACGTCTGCTGTCTCTCCTCGACAAGTTCGTGCCCGGCGCCATTCGGGATGATGCCGCGATACTCGCGGTCGGCGTCGTGGCCGAGCGTAGCGAAGATGCAACGGCATAGCCAGCGGAGACGGTGTGCATGGAACTTGAGATTGACCGGCATGAGGGACATCGCGCATGCGTGTTCCATCTCGCCGGTGACATAGACGTAGCAGTCGTCCCTGATCTTCGCGGTTCTCTCGATCAGGTCATACAGACCGGCTGCGAGAACATCGTCCTGGACCTCGCCCGGGTAACGTACGCCGACAGCTCGGCGCTCGGCCTGCTGGTCTGGCTCGATCATCGTCTCCAGCCCCGCGAGGGCAAGGCGATCCTCGCCGGTGCGAATGACGACGTCGCTCGCATCTTCGAGCTCTCGGGGTTGTTGAGCGTCGCCGGATGTCTGGAGGAGCGCCAGGACGTCGAGAGCGCTGTGGCATGCTTCGACGTGGTCGGGACCGGTGCCGAGGCCGAGTGGTCGCAGATGCTGGAGATGCCTGCCGACGTGCAGGCGCTCGCGAGCGTGCGAGAGCAGGTGCACGACCTCGTAGGCACACTCGACTTCAACGAATCGGCCCTCTTCGACATCAAGGTCGCTGTCGGCGAGGCGCTCGCGAACGCGGTGCGTCATGGATCGCCGACAGACGGCCAGGCGGCCATACACGTCGCCGTCACGGCATATCCCGACCGCGTCGTGCTGCAGGTCACCGATTCGGGCAGCGGCTTCGACGGAGACCACGTCTGCAGCGACGATCTCTATGCGGTGGGAGGTCGCGGCGTGATGTTCATGCGCGCGCTGATGGACCAGGTGTGCTTTGCTCCCCGCGAAGGGGGCGGGACCGAAGTGACCCTCGTGAAGCACCGTCCGCTCAGGCTGGTGGAGTAGGGGTCGCCGCATCAGATCCGGTCGGACACGTGCGGCCGGAGGATTACGGCAGCGGACCGGCGAAGAGGAAGGTGTCCGGCCGGTGGCAGTTGGCGGTATGCTCGCTTCAGCGGCATCGGTGCGAAGCTAGGGAAGGTGCGCAGCATGGACGTGTTCGAGGCTCTCGAGAAGCGCCACTCGGTGAGGTCGTTCAAGACCGATCCGGTCCCGGTCGAGATGATCGAGCGGATCATGCGCGCCGCGTCGCTCGCGCCTTCGGCGATGAACGAGCAGCCATGGCGCTTCTACGTCACCACCGGTGAGACACGACGTCGTGTCGGTGAGGCCATGGCGCAGGGCACGACGCATCTCGAAGAGTTCATCGACGTCATGGGTGCGGAGCTGCACGCAGAGGCGGTGAGGTGGTACTCGGAGCTGGGCAACGCACCAGTGGTCATCGTCTGTACAATGCCGAAGGCCGCAGACGAGTTCTGGCGCATGAACAAGCATCTGTCGATCGGCGCCGCCATCGAGAACATCCTGCTCGCAGCAACCGCGCAGGGTCTGGGCGCGTGCAACATCACATTCTCGTTCTACGTCCGAGACGAGCTGGCAGCCACGCTCGAGATCCCCGAGGACCGCACGATCATCGCGATCGTCGCGCTGGGATACCCCGATGAGGTGCAGCCGGCACCAGCGGCGCACAATCCCGATATCGCCGTCTTCCTCGACTGACTCCGATGACGAAAGCCGTCTTCTTCGACGTCGGGAACACGCTGCTCTTCCCGTACCCCAGCGTGTCAGAGGTGTGCCGTCAGGTGCTGAGCGAAGCGGGGCACGTGCGCGACATATCAGCCATCGACGAGTACATGCCGCTCGTGGACGCGTACTACGAGGACCGCTACCGGGAAGATGACACCTTCTGGACCGATGAGGGCGCCACGAACGAGGTGTGGGTGGGGATGTACTCGCTCCTCGCCCGCAAACTCGGTCTCCACGAGGATGCCGAGGAGCTTGCCAGTCGCGTCTACGAGGAGTTCGGACGGGCGGACCGCTGGCGTGCCTACGATGACGTCGTCCCCGCACTGATGCGCCTCAAGGAGCGCGGACACCGCCTGGGCATCATCTCGAACTGGGACCGCCGGTTGAGCGGCGTGCTCGCCGGTCTCGGGATCGCGGAGCTACTCGACACCATCGTCTCCTCGGCCGAGGTCGGGCTGCACAAGCCCGATCCGCGCATCTTCGAGCTTGCGTGCCGGCGCGTGGGAGTCGAGCCCCGGGAGGCGGTCCACGTCGGCGACCACCACTACGCGGACGTGCTAGGAGCGTCGTCGGTGGGCATGACACCGGTGCTCATCGATCGTCACGAGACGCCAGGGCCCGGCCGGGGCATCGAGACGCTCGATGCACTGGAGATGTTTCTGGGTTGGACGACGTGACGAGGGAGGAGCCCGGATGAGACGTTCCGTTGCGTGGATGGCGGGAGCACTTGCGCTGGCCGTGTGTGTGGCAGGAGCGTACGGTGCGTACCTGCTTGCGGGCTACTCGTGGGACCAGGTGGTGTCGTACGAGACGCCGTTCGGCGACTACGACCGGCCGTGGGCGCTCGACACTGTTCCCGCCGGGGTCGCCACCCCCGCTGATGCCCCGCGTGCTGTGCTGGTGATCGTCGATGGCTTGCGGGCGGACACGACCCAAGAGATGCCGGGCTACCAGACGCTGCGCCAGTACGGCGCGGAAGTGATCGCGGTCACGCCGCAGCCCTCCCTGTCCTATCCGACGTGGACGACGATCCTCTCCGGCGCATCGCCCGACATCTCCGGCGTGACCACCAACTGGTTCGAGGGAGCGGTCCCCGTCGAGACCCTGATCGACAGCGCGCTCGCTGCCGGGCTCACAGTCGCGGTATCGGCACCGGACGACTTCGTGACCCTCTACGGCGCAGATCGTGCGCAGGCGACATACTTCGACGCGTGGGCGAAGGAGTACCTGTCGGATGTCTACGTCGACCGCGCCATCGAACTCGTGACACGGGCCGATCCGGCGTTGCTCGTCGTGCACCTGCCCGACGTGGACGAAGCGGGCCACGCCTACGGTGGGGAATCGCCGCAGTACACGGAGATGGCACAGCGGATCGACGGAGAGGTCCTGCGGCTCGTCCAGGCGCTGCAGGACGACCGCACGCTCTTCGTGGTGGCGGGCGATCACGGTCACATCGACGCAGGCGGCCACGGTGGGTGGGAGAGTGTCGTCAGGCAGGTGCCCGCACTGTTCATCGGGCAGGCATCGTCGTTGGAGCGGGAACCGATCTCGCAGACGGACATCGCCCCCACGATAGCCGCGTACCTCGGCATTCCCGTTCCGGCGCACGCTGAGGGGAGCGTGCTGACCGAACTCCTCGTACCCGGAGCAGTGAGTCCGGGGGTTGATGACGAGCATGCTCTGCGGTTCGCGGAGATCTATCTCGCAGCCCTTGGTGCGCCTGAAGCTGTACCCGCTGCTGGAGCGAGCGCCGAGAGTGTCGCAGTGGCTCTGGACAACGCCCGGGCGGAAAGACTCGCAGCGGAGCGCAGGGACCGGTTGCCGACGGCGCTCGGACTGGGCGCAGCAGCGGTGATCGTACTGCTCGCACTCTTCACACTGTCGTGGCGGGCAGGTGTTGCGGCTGCCGTCGGAACGCTCGCGTACTACCTCGCGTACAACGGCCTCTACTTCATAGTCCACGGCTACCGCTGGTCGCTTTCCGCCTTCAACGACGAAGCGCTCGTTCAGCAGTTCTTCTATTTCCGCATGGCGGAGGCGGCCATCGCCGGGCTCGTGGCTGTGGCGGTGGCGGCCATCATCTATCCGCTGCTGCACGCCGAGCCGAAGGGTCCGCGCGCTAGAGGGCATCTTGCGGGATGGCTGGCGCTCGGGCCGGCGACCGTCTTGGCGGTCATGGCCACGCTCGCTCTTCAGGTCGCCTGGTTCCTCTGGGCATACGGGGCCGAGGTGGTCTGGCGACTTCCCGACCTGAGATGGGGATTCAAGTACGACTTGGATCTCATACAAGCAACGGCGGTAGGGGCAACCGCGCTCCTGGCACCGCTGGTAACGTACCTGATAGGCCGGTATCATCCGAGGACCCGCATCCGACCTGCCGGGAAGTAGACCACGATGGCGATCAAAGACCTACGAGAGTTCATCGCGCTGCTCGAATCCAAGGGTCAGCTGACCCGTATCGCCGCCGAGGTCGACCCGAATCTCGAGATCGGCGAGATCACCGACCGGGTGAGCAAGCAGGTCGGTCCGGGGCTGCTCTTCGAGAACCCGGTGAATCGCGAGACCGGAGAGCGCTATGCGATGCCGGTCGCGATCAACCTCATGGGCAGCTACGACCGCATGGCGTGGGCGATGGGTGCCGATGCCGAGACCGGCACGTGGCGCGATCTGGACTGCAAGGCCAAGGAGCTTATGGACCTCCTGCCTCTCGACATGCCCGCGAGCATGAAGGGCAAGCTCGACGCGCTCATGGGACTGAAGGACCTCGCCACGGCCGGCGCCAAAGAGGTCAAACAGGGCAAGGCGCCCGTCCAGGAGGTCGTGCTGCGCGGTAGCGACGTCGACCTCACGAAGCTCCCGGTGCTCACCACCTGGCCCGAGGACGGCGGGCCGTTCATCACGCTGCCGCTCGTTGTCACGAGCAACCTGAAGGGCCGGCCGAACGTGGGCATGTACCGGCTGCAGGTCTACGACCGCAACACCACCGGCCTGCACATCCACGAGCACCACGACGGGGCGAAGAACCTCCGTGCCTGGCAGGAGGCGGGCGTCTCCCGCGTGCCGGTGAGCGTGGCGCTGGGCGCCGATCCGGTCACCATCTTCTCGGCCACCGCCCCGGTGCCACCCATGATCGACGAGTATCTCTTCTCGGGCATCCTGCGTGGCGAGCCGGTTGAGGTCGTTAAGTGCCTCACCAACGACCTGCTCGTGCCCGCACACGCCGAGATCGTGTTCGAGGGCTGGTGCGACCCGACCGAGATGCGGTGGGAGGGCCCCTTCGGCGACCACACCGGGTACTACTCGCTCGCCGGCGACTTTCCGGTCTTCCACGTCGAAGCCATCACGATGCGCCGCGACGCGATCTACCCGACCACCATCGTCGGACGCCCGCCGATGGAGGACTGCTACATGGCCAAGGCCACCGAGCGCATCTTCCTGCCGGTCGTGCGCGCCATGCTGCCCGAGGTCATCGACTACGACCTTCCGCTCGAAGGCGTCTTCCACAACTGCGCGATCTTCCAGATCAAGAAGGAGTTCGCGGGCCAGGCGTTTCGGGTGATGAACTTCGCCTGGTCGATGGGGCAGATGATGTTCACGAAGTACGTCATCGTGGTTGATGAGGACGTGGACTGCCACGACTACTCGCAGGTCGCGTGGCGCTGCTTCAACAACGTCGACCCGAGCCGGGACATCCTCATCAGCAAGGGCCCGCTCGACCGCCTCGACCACACGAGTAACTACGTGAGCTTCGGATTCAAGATGGGCATCGACGCGACGCGCCCGATCGCCAACGAGGGACACGAGCGCGAGTGGCCAGATGCTCTGAAGATGTCCCCAGAGGTCAAGGCACGCGTAGACGCGATGTGGGGCGAGCTCGGGCTTGGGTAACGCCGCCGAGAAGGCTCGCGTCTTCCTCGAGCTGGTCAAGTTCGAACACAGCATCTTCGCGCTTCCGTATGCGTACATCGGCGCACTCTACGGGGTGGGGGAGGGCTGGCCGAGCTGGCAGTCGCTGCTCTGGATCACGGTCGTCATGGTGGGCGCGCGGGCGTTCGCCTTCGTCGTGAACCGCGCGGCCGACAAGGAGATCGATGCACGCAACCCGCGCACGGCGGAGCGCGCCATCCCTGCCGGGCTGATCAAGGCGTGGGAGCTCTGGCTCTTCTCGGCCGTGATGCTCGCGGCCTACCTGTACGGAGTCTGGCAGCTCGATCCGATCGCGCGGCTACTGTGGCCGATCCCGCTCGCGGCGTTCGTCATCTACCCGTATACGAAACGCTTCACCCCACTCTGCCACTACTGGCTCGGTCTGTGCCTCGGGCTCGCGCCTGTGGGCGGCTGGGTCGCGGTAGGAGGGCCTATCGGTGACCCCGCACCGTGGGTGCTCGGTGTGGCCGTCATGTTATGGACCGCCGGGTTCGACATCATCTACGCGACCCAGGACATCGAGTGCGATCGTCGCGATGGCGTGCATTCGATGCCGGCGGACTACGGTGTGGCAGCCGCCCTGCTTCAGACGCGTGTGGCGCACGCGGCGACCGTGCTCCTGCTCGCGGTGGGCGGGTTCCTCGCAGGTGCGGGCTGGCCGTACTTCGTTGGTGTCGCCATCGCGGCCGTGCAGCTCGGCTACGAGAACCTGATAATCGGGCCATCGGATCTCTCGCGCGTCAACGCGGCGTTCTTCACGGTCAACGGCATCATCGCTATCGTGGTGTTCATGGGGGCGGTCGCCGACCGCCTGACAGCGTAGGAAGAAAGGGGACCGATGGGCCGCTACACCGTTGCGATCACTGGTGCGTCCGGCAGTGCGTACGGGATGCGGGTCGTAGAACGCCTGCTCGCCTCGGGTCACGAGGTGGCGCTCGTCATGACGCCCGCAGGTACCGAGGTTGCCGCGTACGAGCTCGAGTTCGATCTCCCTGCCGAGGACTCGGCCAGAGCCCTCCTGCGCTTCCTGGAGCTGCCGAGTGACGCGCCCCTGCGCATCGCATGCTGTGGCGACCTCTTCGATCCGCTCGCATCCGGATCTCACCGGACCGACGCGATGATCGTCGTGCCTGCCTCCATGGGGTTCTGTGCGAGCGTGGCGAACGGCCTCGCATCTAACCTGGCAGAGCGGGCGGCCGACGTGGCGCTCAAGGAGGGCCGGCCGCTTGTGATGGTGCCCCGAGAGACGCCGCTCTCCCTCGTTCACCTGCGTAACCTCACGACGCTTGCCGAGGCGGGTGCGATCATCGCGCCGGCGATGCCGGCCTTCTACCATCACCCGCAGACTCTCGATGACCAGGTGAGTTTCGTCGTTGGCAAGGTGCTCGACGTCCTCGGGATCGAACACGATCTGTTTCCGCGGTGGGGAGCGTAGGGGGGTCTTCCTCGGCCTCAGGTTGACGGACGTGCCACCTCGGCGGAGAATGTGTGTTCGTAAGGGTCAGAACCACCGCACCGCAGCAGTAGTAGCAGTAGTAGTCGCAGTCACAGTCGCAGCACGGAGGTAGCAGCCATGACCCTGGCACAGGCGCGCAAGCGCTATCCGCTCGTGCCCGCCGAGATCGTGAAGTGGGCCGTCGATAACATCCCCGATCCGCGCGATGTCGAGCGCGGGCTGATGCGGCTCGAGAACTCCCGCCGCGTCGAGCTCAAGTACTCGGCATAGCAGACACACAAGAAGGGCCGCCCACCGGGACGGCCCTTCATCGGTTCTGGAGGCGACGCCCGGATTCGAACCGGGGATAAGGGCTTTGCAGGCCCCTGCCTTGCCACTTGGCCACGTCGCCGTATGCGGCGCTGAGCTGCGCCTGTTATGAATCGAAGGCCGGCCCCGTGGGCCGCGTTGAAGCCTCCCGGACCGACCTTCGGATCGAATCGATGGAGCGGACGAAGGGATTCGAACCCTCGACCCCCACCTTGGCAAGGTGGTGTTCTACCACTGAACTACGTCCGCGCGCAAAGGGTAGTCTAGCAAGGGCACTACACCGTGGCAAGGAAGAATCCACGCTGGTTCTGATAGATGCCGAGGATATCGTGGTTCCTGGGCGTCCCAGCATTTTGGGGGTGGCGCGGACGGCTGGAGTTGGTACAATGTGCGTCGCTGCTCGATAGAGTGGCTGCACGGGCGCTTAGCTCAGGGGGAGAGCACTTCCTTGACGCGGAAGGGGTCAGAGGTTCAAATCCTCTAGCGCCCACCATGGATGAAGAAACGCCCCTTCGGGATCTCTGCGGAGATATTCGAAGGGGCGTTTTAGCTGGCCCCGAGCGAGGCGAGCGCACCATAGAGGCGGCTGATGATCCGACCTTCACTCTCGGCCCGGGCAGCGTGACGGATGCGCGGCTGGGGCTCAGAGGCCCCCCACAGCCCCGGCAGCACCTCCCAGCGCGGATCGAGCGGCCAGCGGCTCTTGTTGGCCCCTGACGGAACGCAGAGCTTGCACCACTCGACCCCATGGGCAAACAGCCCCGGCAGAATCTGAAAGGACTCACGGACCGTGTCCGCTGAGAGCTCTCTGAGCGCGTCGCGCCGGTACTGCACTTCGATGCGCCACACAGGAGCGTCCGGATCGTAGTGCTCCGCAGACTCCCACACCGTCGCATATGAGAGCTTCTTCTTGGCCTTGAGTTCAGCGTCCTTGCGGTAGATGCGAAAGACGGTATTGCGCGTGCCGAGCTTGTACGTGACCCCTTCGCCGTCTTTGTGGATGCTTCGGGCACTTGCCCGGCAGACGATGTTTTCGAAGTCACGGTCAGTGAACTCAAAGCCCTGGACATCGAGACACAGGTCCAGGCGCGAGAGGGTGTTTTCCCGATCCGCTCCAAGGGAGGCGGCAAGCTGTGCCGAACGCTCGTAGAGCTCCGTGTGGCCGTGTGTGGCAAGCGCTTGGGCGAGCAAGCGTACCGAGACCGGAGGGATACCGCTTGCGGCAACAGAGACCCGGAGGATGATGTCTGAGTCCTGTAGTACGAAGCGATACGTGCCGCTGCCCTTGGGAGTCACGAAGAACTCCTCACCGCCACCGTCGAAGGGCTGAGGACGGTCTAGAAGCTGTGCCCGGTCCTTGGCGGTCTGAAGGCGTGAGATCAGGCCATCGACGAGCTCACCTTCAAAGGTCGCTTCCAGGGTATCCACACCGGCATAGAGGAGCCGAATACTCACGACTTGTCCTCTTGGGTGTAATTAGAATCCCCCATGTTATAAGCGCTGGGGGATTCGAGCCCTGCGGGCTCCGGGGCGAGGAGTCCGTCAGCGATCAGATCGATGAGCAGCACCGCGAGGGCGCGGGCCTCGGCCGCCTCCAGGGCGCATCCGCGCCGCTGGAGCTCGGCGCGAAGCTCCGCGCCCACCTCGTGCTTGCTGCTCATGTGATCTCACCTCCAAGACGGTCTCGTTCGGTCTTGGAGGGAGTATCTGTGTGGCTAGTCCGGTTTCGCGGACAGAGAATCGAGCACTTGTGTCCACTTATCGCGATATCGGCGGACAGCCCTGCCTACCGTGTGAGCCGCCTTGCGGACCTCTTCGGAGTAGTTTTCGGGCTCAGCCATAGCCTCGGGGAGTATCCCTGAGCGTAGATCGGCAAGCGCGATCTCGCGGTAGGAGCCGCGCTTCTCACCGAGGGCTTGGTATCTACGGAACCACTCAGCGTCGCGAAGCGCGTTCTCATGCTCGCCGATGTAATGCGCGAAAGTCCGGTCGCAGACACGCTGGAAGTCTTCGGTGATTGTGCCGGAGGTCAGCGGTGTCGCGATGGCTATGACTACCGGAAGCTCGAACTCGTCTTCCTCGTGAATCAGGGTCTGCACTCCGCCGGTGAGCATCGGCAGCATCGGGAACCCTTCGCCTCCGAGATCGGCGATGACTGCAGCGAGCATGTGGAGCGCAAAGTACTGCCGGAAGGCCGCACGCGCGTCGTCAGGAAGGGTGATGCCTTGCGCCGCGATGCCGTTGAGCAACTCGTCGAGATCGAGGCCGTCTTCTTTGAGGAGTTCCGCCACGCGGTCAGCGGCCCACTCGTGACTCTGGCCGGTAGCATTCATCTCGCGGACGACGGCCTGTGCCGCACGCCATGCAGGCGTGTCCTTGACGAGCTCGGTGAGCTCGAGCGCTGATTGTGTCCATGCGGGGAGGTCCATGAGAGCTAGGGTAGCACCCGCCAGCATCGCACCCGACTACAGGCAGTCGGCGCGAGCTATGCCCTTCGGGCTCGCGCCGGCCTGATCACCTGTGGACGGCTGCTAGAGGCCAGTCCTCAGTGATTGTCTATACTGCGGGAGACAGCGCACGATCCATCAGGAGGACGTTCTTGTCTGCTCGGTCCAACTCCGCTCTGCATCACGGACCCAAGGCTTCGCTTCGAGTGCTCGCATGGAGAGTGCGCGAAGCGATGGTCGGGGCTTGGAAGCGGCATGACCGTACCCCCCTATACTGCAAGGCGCTTGCTGGTGAGTCCGACTACAACATCTGCGTGAATTCGGACATGACCGTATCGTGCAATTGCCAGGACTTCGACGGAACGGGTCGCATAGGTGATCTGCGATCGCATTCCCTTGCGGAGATATTCTCGGGTGAGACGGTCCAGGCTTTCCAGGAGTCCCTGGCGTCAAGAGAATTCCCCACAAGCGTGTGCCACGCATGTCCTGAACTGGCCCCAATCCCAGCCCACGAACTTGCCAGAGGACCCGCGCTCGGTCGAGTCCCGCGTAGGGGCATCATGGTGGAAAACACCGCGATGTGTAACCTCAGATGTGGACTCTGTCGTCGCAAGGAACTGCTGGCCCTCCGTCGTCAGCCCTCGCTGAGCCTCGAAGACGTCGCGCACGTGTCGAGAATGCTGGCCGAGTACGGCATCGAGCAGGTCGCATTCTTCAATCTGGGCGAACCGTTTCTCTCTCCAGACATTCTTTCTGAGATCCGTCTCCTGCGGCGGCACAATCCAGCTCTCCGTATCCTGACTTCTACAAATGGCCTCTTGCTGGACAACGAGGCGAAGATTGAGGCCGCCCTTCTCACGGACTACGTCTACTTCTCCATTGACGGAGTCTCGCAAGATACCCTGGTGCGCTATCAGGTAGGGGGCAGCTTTGACAGGCAATACGGCAATATGAAAGCACTTGTGGAGCAGAGGAACCATCGAAAGGCCACTGACCGTACAGTACGAGTCCCGCTTGTCGAGTGGAAATACGTGTTCTTTCGCTGGAATGACCACCTGGACCACCTGACGCAGGCATGGGAACTGGCCCAGGAGGCCGGAGTCGATAGACTGACCTTTCACCCCGGGTCCGTAACCGAAGAGGCCGACCTCTCCAAGCGATCCCTGACCGACCCGTTCTTCCTTTCAGCGGGAGCTCGACTCGTTGATGGCGGGATGAGTATCGACCTTACCGCCTACTCGGCAGGGGACCTTCGGTTGGAGAGCTTGTAGCCAGCCCTAGACCGTTCGAAGCGCGTCAACTAGCGCCCACCAATAGCACAGGGCCCTGGACCATTGGTTCGGGGCCCTTTCACATTCAGATACCCCGCGCACCGTCGACGAACGCCGCGAGTCGGCTGACGGGAATGCGCTCCGGCACTGCCGAGCCGGGCGTTGCGATGAATGGATGCCCTCGCATCTCCTCGGCCATCCTTGCTCCCTGATTCCGCAGCCACTCCTCGTCGCGGTCGAGTAGGCGCATCGAGTCGAGGTTCCCGAAGACCACGGTGTGGGGAGAGAGCTTCTCTCGTGCGGTGGCCAGAGGGGTATCCGCCGTGATCGACATCCCGCTGGCACCCGCACGACTGACGGCATCGAGAACGTGCGTGGCCGGGCCGCTCACGTGCACCACCGGGTCTGCGCCCGCAGCGCGGCTGCGCGCGAGCAGTTGCCTCATCGCCGGTAGCCACAGAGCGCAGAGTGACTGGGGACTGGCGAGTGCCGCCAGAGGTTCTCCTATCCACAGGAGTGCAGGATGTGTCTCGAGCGTGGCTTCGGTCACTGCCAACGTTGCCTCGAGTCCGCGCTCGAGATGCGAGTATGCCGCGCTGCTGCCCGCGAGCGATTCTACGAAGGGTTCGAGTCCGACGATGGTCGCAGCCGTGGTCATGGGCCCCCACACCTGGGCAACGACCGGCAAGGAACTGGCCGCGAGTTCGCTCATCAGCGACCGGTAGCGCTCGACCGTGCGGGAACCTGCCCCTTCGAGCGGATGAGCCGCTGCCTCAAGCGGAAGCATCGCACCGAGAACGAAGGGGGACTCCCACGACCGGGCATGGTGAAGTGCGTACTCCGGGTTCGTCCAGGTGGATGGACCGGGTCCCGCGAACGGCGTCGCCGGAGGGCCGCCGGTGACGAAGACCATCTGCTGCGGCGCTGCACGAACCATGTCCAGTAAGCCCGCCCGCGCTGCGGGCCGGTCCTGTGCGCTGAAGTGTGGCTGAACTCCGGCTTCCTGCTGTTCCATGGTTGGAGTGTACCCGTGGCACGTGCGCGAACCCCGTTACCATCATGGGTAGAAACCTGGTGAGGTCACACGCGCAGCGGCTCTGCGGAGACGAGGAAGGATGACACATGCTGTTGGCGAAGCGTTGGCGCATGCTCATCGTGTGCACGGTACTGATGGCACTCGTGGTCTTTGGTGCGGCGGCGTGCGGGTCGGACCAGCCGGACACGATAGCACCTGACACCCCCGGCACTGTCGAACCGGACGAACCCGATGGCGGCGAAGGAGCCGAGGTTCCCGCTACGGACGCTGATCGCACACTCGTCGAGGCGAAATGCTCGGGCTGCCATAATCTGGACCGGGTCTGGGCCGTCGATCAGGACCGTGCCGGGTGGGAGGCGACGGTCAGCAGGATGGAAGCGAACGGCCTGCAGGTCTCGGAGGACGAGCGCGCTGCGATCATCGAGTACCTGGCCAGCCAGTAGCCTGTCGGGTCAGGGCAGTATCAGGCGCGTCGCGCCGGGCAGTACCCGTGCTCTGAGCGGGGTTGTCGCCGGAAGGACTTCTCCGTCGTACTGGAGCGAGAGATCCGGCTCTGCCTCGATCACCACTTCCTGTGCCGAGTGGACCTCGAGGCCTGCGGTGTGGTCGGGATTGGCCACGAAGCGATCGAAGAACGCACCCCAGACGGTCGGGATCAGCCCCGGAACGTTCTTGGTCCTGACGACGACGACCTCGAACAGGCCGTCCGCCGGGTCGCTCCGGTGCGTGAGCGCCAGGTCGAACTGCAACCGTGCGACGTTCATCACCAGCACGGCGATTCCCTCGGAGTGCACGGTTCTGCCGTCGATGTGCAGTGTGAAGTGCGACACGGTCGGTGTCAGATTCTGGAGCGCGCCGACGAAGTAGGCGGCAGCACCGAGAGTCGGCTTCAGCCGGTCGGCCGCTTCCATGATCGCCGCATCGAATCCGGCACCGGCAGCTACGATGAAGCCCTGTCGGTGCTCTTCATCCGGACCGTAGGTGAACTCGCCCAGATCGATGTCCCTCAGTTGTCCGTCGAGCGTGATGTGCGCGAGTGCCTCGGGGTCTGCGGGCATCCGCATATTGAGAGCGAACACGTTTGCCGTGCCCGCAGGATACGCAAGCACGGGAATGCCGGAGTTGGCGAGCGTGTAGCATATCGCCGAGACCGTTCCGTCGCCGCCGGCGGCCACTACGCGGTCGTGCTCCGCCGCATCTCGCAGCGCGCCAGCGACATCGCCACTCTGGTGCAGATCCCGCACGGTGACCTCGGCGCCACGCTCCACGAGGGCGCGGACGTACTCGTAGACGCCGGCATCGCCCTGGCCGGACTTGAGATTGACGACCAGCAGGATTCGCATCTCAATCCTCCACCTTCAGTGCTACCGGTCAAGGTCTGTCCGGTGCGCATCATGTCACGCCTATACGGTATTGTGTGAACGGCGGATTTACCAGCACCGACGGAAGGCGGCACGTGTACGTCAGCGATAGCGAAGGGTTACAGGAGCTCGCCTCGCTCGTGAGGGGCGCGGAGTTCGTAGCGCTGGACACCGAGTTCATGCGAGAGCGTACGTACTATGCCCGTCTCTGTCTCGTGCAACTCGCCACCGACGACGTTGAGGCGATCGTCGACCCGCTGGCCGTTGAGGACTTGACGCCGCTTCTGGACGTGCTGTCCGACACGCGTATGACGAAGGTCTTTCACGCGGGCCAGCAGGACCTGGAGATCATCTGCCGCATCGCCGGCACCGTGCCTGCGCCGGTCTTCGATACCCAGGTGGCCGCCACGCTCGCAGGCTTCCCGACCCAGGTGGGCTACGGTGCTCTGGTCAGCGAGATCGCCGGCGTGAAGCTCGACAAGTCGGACACGTTCACCGATTGGTCCCGCAGGCCGCTCTCGTCGACACAGGTCGAGTACGCGCTCAACGATGTCAGGTATCTTCCCACCGTCTACCGGGAGCTTCGCTCGCGTCTGGAGGCCGAGGGACGGCTGTCATGGCTGGAGCCCGAGTTCGATCGCATGGTCGATCCGGCAACGTATGAGGTCGTTCCCGAGGAACTGTTCCGGCGCGTCAAGCGCATGTCCTCGCTGAAGGCGCGTCAACTCGGCGTCCTCATGAAGCTCACCGCATGGCGGGAGTATGAAGCACAGCGCCGTGACATCCCGCGCAAGTGGGTGCTCGGAGACGAGAGCCTGCTCGAGATAGCGCGCAGGTCACCGCAGGACCGGGAGGCACTTGCGTCCATCAGGGGTGTTGCTGACAAGCTCGCTAAAGGATCGTTCCCGGGTGTCCTGTCCGCGGTGGCCGAGGGCCTGGCGCTTTCACGTGAGGAGTTGCCGACACTCGAGCGCAAGCGGCGCCGTCCGCTCGATGTGGATGGCGCGGTAGACCTGATGGCCGCTCTGGTGCGGCTCCGGGCCAAAGAGCACGGGGTCGCTACTCCGCTGCTTGCCTCCCGCGGTGACCTCGAGCTGCTTGCAGGGGGCGAGCGTGACGACACGCCACTCCTGGAGGGGTGGCGCCGCTCGATCGTCGGCGATGAGCTCATCAGGATGCTCGACGGGGAGCTTGCCCTCCGGCTCGCTGACGGTCGCGTGGTGGTCGACGAGTGCGGTACCACGGCCGAGTGTCCCGATTCCGGGGAGAGCAGTCCCTAAACGAGCGCTGGCAAAGGGTTTGCACTCATTCAGCAACACGTTCCAATCTACGACCATGACAGACGGAGGATCAGATGTTCGGTTCGTACTTGCCGATTCTCATCATCGCGGTAGTCCTGGGGCTTGCGACTCAGGGCTTCGTCAACGCCTCGTACCGCCGCTACTCGCAGGTGGCCTTGGCGACAGGTAAGAGCGGTGCCGAGGTGGCTCGCTATATGCTCGACTCCGAGGGACTCGGTCACGTGGGCATCGAGATGGTGCCGGGTCACCTGACCGATCACTACGACCCGAAGCAGGACGTCCTGCGCCTGTCCGAGGACGTGTATCGCGGCCGGACGGTTGCGGCAGCGGGAATCGCCGCCCACGAGGCGGGACACGCGGTCCAACACGCGCGCGGGTTCGTCTTCGCACGCGTGCGTGGAGCGCTCGTTCCGACGGCACAGCTCGGCTCGTCACTGGCATTCCCGCTGATACTCGGTGGGCTGTTCATCGGATTGTCGGGGCTCATCACGCTGGGTGTCATCATGTTCGCGGGTGCGGTGCTCTTCCAGATCGTGACCCTGCCGGTGGAGTTCGACGCGTCTCGTCGGGCAGTGGCCGCCCTCAGCATCGGCAACGCCCTTCCGGCCGAGCAGATGAGCGGCGCACGTACGGTGCTCACGGCCGCCGCACTGACCTATGTCGCGGCCACTCTCATCGCGGTCCTGCAGCTGCTGTACTTCCTGGGTCTCTCGCGCCGCTAGCGCCGGAGGTGTCAGACCGGTCGGGTACCATCGTGAGTAGCGGCAGCGGCTGAGAGGGGAGCGGGTGCCTGAGGAACGAGCGGTCAGCGTCAGCGAGGCGATCGCACGCGCAAAGCGCGCCCTGGAGGGCGTGAGACTCCGGGTCGTCGGGGAGGTCTCGGAGTTCGCCGACAAGCCGGGCTACGCCGCGGCCTACTTCACGGTGTCTGACGGTGCTGCAGCACTGCCGTGTCTGATGTGGCGTGACCAGTACGCGGCCTCGGGGGTAATGCTGCGCTGCGGCATGCTCGTCGAGATGGAGGGGTACTTCTCCGCCTACGCGGCCAAGGGCAGGATGCAGTTCATCGTCAGGTCGATCTCGCTGGCTGGCGAGGGTCGCTTGCGCCTGCAAGTTGCCGAGCTCGCCCGCAAGCTCGAGGCCGAGGGGTTGATGCGTCCGGAGCGCAAGCGCGCACTTCCGGCCTATCCCGCCCGGATCGGGGTGGTCACCTCACCCCGGGGCAAGGCGGTGCACGACGTTCTGCGCACGCTACGCCGGCGCTACCCGCTTGCCGAGGTTCTCCTCGCCGGAGTCCCGGTAGAGGGCGCAGAAGCGCCCTCGGCGATCGTAGAGGGCCTCGAAGTCGTTGCAGACGCTCGCCCCGATGTTGTCCTGCTCGTGCGCGGAGGCGGCTCCTACGAGGACCTCATGCCCTTCAACGACGAGCGCGTCGCCCGGGCTATCGCTGCGTGCCCCGTGCCGGTAGTCACCGGAATCGGGCACGAGCCCGATACGTCGATCGCCGACATGGTCGCAGACGTCAGGG
>JAHYJI010000080.1 GCA_019429145.1 Coriobacteriia bacterium
GAGCGTGGCCTCCTCGGTGTGGATGGTCATGAGATCGGGTGAGGCGGCCAGGTGCGCGAGCCGCTCGGAGGATCCTCCCTCGTCGAGCGCGATGTGTTCCTCGCTCACTCCCTCGCCGTCGCGCAGCCGCACGCGTACCGAGCGCGTGCCGTACTTCAGCTTGAGATTCTCGGCGGTATCGAGCGCGACGATCTCGCCTTCGTTGATGAAGGCCACGCGGTCCGAGAGCTCGTCGGCTTCGAACATATCGTGGGTGGTGAGCAGGACCGCCGCACCGCGATCGGCCTCCTCTTTGATGGTCTTGCGGATGGCTGCTGAGGTCACGGGGTCGAGCCCGTCGGTGGGTTCGTCGAGGAAAAGCACGCTCGGCTTGTTGATGAAGGCGCGCGAGATCATCATGCGCTGGCGCATGCCCTTAGAGAAGCTGTGGACGCGGTCCTTCGCGCGGTCGGCAAGCCCGACCCGCCGCAGGATCTCCATCGAATCGGCGTCCTTGATCCCGAAGAGCGAGGCGAAGAAGTCGAGGTTCTCCAGCGCGGTCATGTTCAGGTAGAGGTTCTTCTCCTCGAAGCACACGCCGATCTGTGCCTGGATATCGGGGTTGTCACGTCCGATCTCCATCCCGAGGATCTCGGCACGACCGCTGTCGGGCGGCATCTGGCCGGTGAGCACCTTGATCGTCGTCGACTTGCCGGCGCCGTTCGGGCCGAGGAAGCCGAGGATCTCTCCGGGCTGCACCTCGAAGCTCACGTTCTTGACCGCCTCTATGTCGCCGTACGAGAAGCAGAGGTCCTCGACCTTGATCGCGGGTGTCGTCATCGCCCCGTCCTTTCCTTGAAGCGCTGCATGACGTTCTCGAACTCCTGCTCGAAGAAGGCATACACGTCGCGCATCTCCTCGAGGCGCGCGCATGCTGCGGGGGAGTCGGTCGCCGACATCGCCTCCTCGGCCACGGAGCGCACGTACGACGTTGCTGCGAACTTGCGCGCGAGTATGTCGCCCCAGCGCCCCTTCAAGATGCGGTAGTGGGCCTCGCGCGAGCCGCGCACGCGGTACCGCTCGACCAGGTTCGTCCCGACGAGGAACTGCATCGCATTGCTCACGGAGGCCTTGCTGATGCCGAGCTCTTCGATGAGGTCACTCGTAGAGAGCCCCTCGCCATCGGCAAGCGTCAGGGCCGCATACACCTTGGCCATGCCGTGGGGGAATCCGGCCTGCTCGAGCACGGTTGCGAGCTTGTCGAGCATGGCGGCCCGGCGTTTCTCACGGTCATCTGCTGCTCCCATGCGGCTCCTCCCGGGTGGGGTATGGACGTGATCCGGGTACAAAGCGCATTATTCCCAATGTTCAGATAGATGTAAACGTTCCGAACACAGAAGGATCCGAGCGTCACGCTGACTACCGTTCGACAACCGCCAGCGCGTCGTCTAGGTAGGCGCGAGCCTCTGCCCGGAGCGCCGTGCGAAGTCCGGCAACGGTGAGCGGGCCGGCATCGGCGAGGTCGATCGCGGGGTGGAACGAGCGCCAGTACGCGGGGTCGCCATGCAGGGACGGGTCCCAGTCGCCCTCGAGTTCTGTCTGCCACGACTCCCTCAGTGCCGAGTAGCAGTCGAGCGCCCCGATGAGCGCGCGGTTGACGCGGCTATCTGCCGGGTTGCGTACGGCCAGCGAACGCCGGGCTGCCAGGCCCGCGTGGAGTGCCTCGCTGAACTCGCGGAAGTCAGCGTCCCGGGCGAGTGCCCCGTCGACCTCGGCGACCGCCACCACGATCCGTCTGGTGTTGACGCTCGGCCTTGCGAGACCGAGCTCGACGCTGTAGGCGGTGACGGCAACAGCTGCTGCGAGCACGATCACGACTGCCCCGGCGTAGAAGCGCGCCGACACGTTCCTGTCGCCCCTGGCTCCGCCGCGTGACATCGTCCCATCCTCCCGCATCGTTGCTGTTAGTATACGGGCCGAACGGGCATGGTATGCGGCGAATGGAGGCACACATGCCGCAGGAACCCGCCCCCGGGGCGTCCGGCCATCGTGACGCACTTCCGGGGCGGCCGCGACGCATCGGCATCCCCCTCGTCGCCGTGCTCGTCGCCGGCACGCTGCTCGTGGGCATCGGCGTAGGGTACTCGATCGCGCTCTCGCAGGTGCGGGAGTCTACGGCCGAGGCGTCGCTTGCACGCGAGGACCTCGAGAGGCTCGCCCGGGCACACGCGGCCCTGCAGGAGCGCAACTGGATGCTCTACCTGCAAGTCGAGGAAATACGCACAGCCGAGCCGGGCGACGAGCCCCCGGTGTCTGCGGGGGTGTTCACCGATGGGACCTACCGGGTCGGCCCCGATATCGAGCCGGGTACGTACCTGGGCGAGGTCAACGGGGAGTTCGGCTACTGGGCCAGACTGAGGAACACGACCGGGATCGTCTCGGGGATCATCGCCAACGACATCGTGCGCGGCCCCTTCGTGCTGACCATCGTCCAGAGCGATACCGCCGTCGAGTTGCGCGGCGTCACCCTTACGCCCGAGGAGTAGCCGGACTCGCACCGGCCGTGCTTTGCCGAGTACTGCTGCCGGGTGCTATCATCTCTACTCGCGCTACGCGGGTGTGGCGGAATGGCAGACGCGCATGGTTCAGGTCCATGTGGGCTTAGGCCCGTGAAGGTTCAACTCCTTTCACCCGCACCAGTGCTACCAGAACGAGGCCCCGGGCAACCGGGGCCTCGTTGCGTTGTGGCACGATGATCCGGCCTCGGTGGGAGGAGTGCGCCTCGAAGGGTACAGTACTCCCATGGCGCGCCGTTCAAAGGAAGACGCATGGATCCGTTCTCACCGGTCAAAGGCAAGTGCACGTGGTGGCGGGAGGTCATGATCGACGAGGACCTGCACAACGCCACGATCAAGCAGGAGGACAAGCGCGTTCGGTGCACCTGCTTTGTCGAGGGTTACTACTGGCTCTACCCTTTCAGCGAGGTACCGGAGGACTGCCCGCAGATCCGGCATTGCCGCTACTACATCAAAGCAGGCTGAGCTGGGATTTTCTTGTCCGCTCGTGTGTCAGGTAACGGCTCGGCGACTGACCCTTGCGCACGTGTTCTCCAGGCTCGATACTGCTCGCTCGTACCTGATACATCACACACGAGCGAGACGGAGCAAGAACGAATGCACCTTGTACGCGCGCGACTCTCACATTTCCTTCGACCCAGGACGCAGGCCGAGGTTCTGACCCTGCTCGAAAGGGTCGTCTTTGTCATCGGGATGATCAATCCGCTGACGGCTGTGCCGCAGCTGTATCAGATCTGGGGACTGCACGCCGTAGCGGGCCTGAGCCTGTTCACCGTGAGCGCAGCTCTGCTGATGTCGGTTCTGTGGACCGCATACGGCGCGATGACTCGCCAGACGGCACTCTGGGCTTCGAGCTCGCTTTGGGTGGGCATGAACGGCGCCACGGTCGCCGGGGTGATGGCCTTCTCCTAGGTCTTTCTTGCGGCTCTGGCGCGTTGGCTTGCGTGTCCCGTGTATTATCTTGTGGGGTGGCTCGTGTATTCGGGTCCGCCCGGATAGATGACGCGCGGCCGCTGGCGCGCCGCAGACACCTCCAAGGAGGCCCATGGAGTTCACCGTACTCGGCCTGTCCGAGGAAGTACGTGCCGGTGTGACCGCGCTTGGTTACACCAAGCCCACACCCGTGCAGGAACAGGCGATACCCGTTGCCCTGAGGGGTGACGACATCCTCGCCTGTGCGCAAACGGGCACCGGTAAGACGGCTGCCTTTCTTCTGCCCACCATGCAGCGCATACCAGTCGAAGGCCGCATCCGCGCACTCGTGGTGACGCCCACCCGCGAGCTCGCGACCCAGATCGAGGAGGAAGCCCTCGTCATCGCGGGGCAGACGGGGCACGCCGTCCTTGCAGTCTACGGGGGCATGCCCTACCCGCCACAACTCAAGCGTCTTCGCGCTGGCGTCGACCTGCTTGTCGCAACACCTGGCCGCCTGCTCGACTTGCAGAGCAAGGGCGACATCGATCTCAGTGAGGTCGAGATCCTCGTGCTCGATGAAGCAGACCGCATGCTCGACATGGGGTTCTGGCCCGACGTGAGCCGCATCCTGCGCCTCCTGCCTCCGCAGCGGCAGAACATGCTCTTCTCGGCAACGCTCTCTGACGACGTGCTGAGGGTGATCGGCAAGGCGGTCCACGATCCGGTTCGCGTGGACGTTTCTCCGGCTTCGGTGCCGGTCGACGCGGTGGAGCAGTACGTCTACCCGGTCAACGCTTCGCAGAAGACCGAGCTGCTCGTGGCGCTTCTCGAAGAGATCGACGAGTATCGTGCGATCGTCTTCACCCGCACCAAGCAGCGCGCCGACCGGCTGGACGCAGCGCTGCGGAAGAGCGGCGTGCACTCGGACACCGTGCACTCAGATCGCTCGCAAAGCCAGCGCGAACGCACGCTCGCCGACTTCAAGTCCGGCAAGCACGCCCTGCTCGTCGCGACCGACGTGATGGCACGCGGGATCGATGTCGAGGGCGTCACGCACGTCATCAACTACGACATCCCGGACCGGCCCGAGGACTACGTGCACCGGATCGGCCGCACCGCACGCGCGGGCGAGACCGGCGTCGCCATCAGCCTGCTCGCGCATGACGAACTAGAGCCGCTGCGTCACATAGAGCGAGTGGTGGGCAAGACGATGGAGAGTCGCGACGTCGAGGGATTCGACTACATGGACCGCATCGTCCCTCGAGCGGACCGCGGCGCGACCGCGTCGACGCGTACGCTCTTCAGCGGGGGAGTCCATCGTCGCGGGGGCCGCTCGGGTCGCGGGCGCCGCTTCTAGGCGGCGCCGTGCACTCCGGATGTGCGCCGTGACCGCGCGAGGAGCGGGTGATCCTCCGGGCGTCGAGGTGGTCACCGCCTTCCGCGAGCGGGTCTACGCCCACTATCGCGAGCACGGTCGTCACAATCTGCCGTGGAGGCATACGTGTGACCCCTACGCGGTGCTCGTGAGCGAGGTCATGCTGCAGCAGACCCAGGCCGCGCGCGTGGTCCCGTACTACGAGACGTGGATGGAAAGCTTCCCCGCACCCGACGCTCTGGCCGCCGCACCCCTGGAGGCCGTGCTGCGTGCGTGGCAGGGACTCGGGTACAACCGGCGGGCGGTGGCGCTCGTCCGTGCCGCCGAGATCATCGTCGAGCTTCACGGCGGTGAGGTGCCTCGCGATCGTGACCAGCTGCTCGCGCTGCCGGGAGTGGGCCCTTCCACGGCCGCAGGAGTCCGGGCGTTCGCGTTTAGCGAGCCCGATCTGTACCTGGAGACCAACGTGCGCGCCGTCCTGCTCCACGAGTTCTTCGCGGATGCGGAGGGGGTTCCCGACAGCCAGTTAACGCCGCTGCTCGAGCTGACGCTCGATCGCGATGACCCGCGCACGTGGTACTGGGCGCTGCTCGACTACGGCGTTCACCTCAAGCGCACACTGCCGAACCCCTCACGGCGCAGCCGCCACCACACACGCCAGACTCCCTTCGAGGGCTCGCACCGCCAACTTCGTGCGCGGTTACTCAGGGCTGCGATGGACCTTCCCGGAAGCACCGTCGACGAGTTGGCTGATGTCTCGGGCGAGGAGGCGGCACGCGTCGAAGGAGCGCTCGACGAGCTCGCCGCCGAAGGCTTCCTTGCACAGGAACGCGGACGCTACCGGGTGCGGTAGCCGGGCAGGTCGGACGCCCCTTAACCCACCGGCACTTCCTGCCGAAGATATCCCGTAGAGACCCGCGCGAACACGCCTCGGCAGACGGGTCTCAGCGTCGAATCTCGGTGACTTGCGGGCGCTGGAAACAAGCAGCAAGCACCGCGTGGAAGGCCCGCCGGTTTGGCGGGCCTTCGCGTTAGGCGTCCTCGCTTGAGAGCGCCTGGCGCGCCTGCGCCTCGACCTCGCGGGCGACTACGTCGACAGGCAACCCTTCGCGCCGCGCGATGACGGCGAGGTCCTCGTACTCGGGCCGGATCCTGCGCCACGCACCGGTGCCGGCGATCTTCACTCGCACGGGGCCCAACGTCGTGTCGACGGTGGATTCCTCGCGTTCGACCACGTAGCGGGAGATGCGCCGCACCCTGATCCCGAGAGTCCCGGTGAGCTCGGCCAACAGCGCGGCGAGTCGGCTCTCGTCGGCTGGAGCGCACAGCACGGTCACCGCGGCGCCGGAGCGCCCCTTCTTCATGAGAGCGGGGGTGTGCCATGCGTCACGTGCGCCGGATGCGAGGAGCTCCTCGATGCAGAAGGCGAGGTGCTCGGGCGAGAGATGGTCGACGGTCGTCGCCAGCTCCGTGATCGGTTCGGTGGCCAGACCGGCTGCGGCGTCTGCTGCGGGCGCCGCGCCGAGGAGGATGCGCGCGACGTTAGGCACCCCGGCCGGGTCCCTCTGGCCGGCTCCGTGGCCAACAGCCGAAAGCGTCATCTCCGGCATCGACCCGAAGGAGTCGGCCAGTGCGCGGACGAGCGCAGCGCCGGTGGGCGTGGTCGCCTCACCGGGCAGAGGGCCCGCTGCGACCGGCACGCCGCGCAGCAGCAGCGCAGTGGCCGGTGCGGGAACCGGCAGCGTGCCGTGCGAGGTCTCGACCGTGCCGCTGCCCACGGACACCGGTCCGCACACGAGCGTGCTGATCTGCAGCGCGTGCAGCGCCGCGGCGACACCGACCACGTCGGCGATCGAATCGATCGCGCCGACCTCGTGGAAGTGAACGTCATCGGCTGAGACGCCGTGCACCTCGGCCTCGGCCTCGGCCAGCAACGTGAAGGTTGCGAGCGCGGTCTGCCGGACCGGCTCCGCGAGCTCCGCGCCCTCGATGAGCGTGCGGACGTCGCTCCACGTGCGGTGGCCGGGCTCGTCGGCGGCGGTGACGGTGAGGGCGAGCCCGCGGATCCCCGCCCGGAGCACGGGCTCGACTTCGATCCGCACCGACGGGTCGATCGCCGCGACTGCTTCGCGTACCGCTTCGAGCGGCGCGCCGGCATCGATGAGCGCCGCGAGGAACTTGTCGCCGGAGATACCGGTGGTGCAGTCGAGGTAGGCGATCACGCCGTGTCGCTCTCCATGCCGAGGTTGATGCGGCTTGCCATCGCCGCGGCTCCGAAGCCGTTGTCGATGTTGACGACGGCCATGCCCGAGGCGCACGAGTTGAGCATCGCGAGCAGTGCTGCGATACCCGAGAGGCTCACGCCGTAGCCGACCGAGGTCGGGACGGCGATCACGGGAACGGACACGAGCCCGGTCACGAGCGAGGGGAGCGCACCCTCCATCCCCGCGACCGCGATGATCGCCCGCGCATCACCGAGGACGTCATGGTGGGCCAGCAGTCGATGCACGCCGGCCACGCCGACGTCGTAGACGCGGGTCACGCGGTTGCCCATGACCTCGGCCGAGATCGCGGCCTCCTCGGCGACCGGAACGTCTGCGGTGCCTCCGGTGACCACAACGATGTGGCCGAGCTCCGGGCGCTGTTCGCGGCGGTCGACCACCACGAGGTGTGCCTGCTCGAAGAAGCGGGCGTCGGAGGCGACCTGGGCGATCGCCTGGTAGTGAGAGGGTGTCGCCCTCGTCCCGAGGAGCACGTCTCCGTGCTCGAGGAGCTCGCGTGCGGCGGAACGCGCCTGGCTCGCCGACTTGCCCTCGCAGAGCACGACCTCGGCGAAGCCACAGCGCAGCGCACGGTGGTGGTCGATCTTGACCTCTGCGTGATCGGCGAAGGGAAGTGACTTCAACTGGTCGAGTGCGCCGTCGACCGGTGTGGCACCTGCGGCGACGTCCTCGAGCAGGCGGCGGATGATCTTGGGGTCCATGGTGTCCTCGCTGCTAGTACGGTCATCGGCAGCGCGTGACGATGCGCCACGCGCGGTGTAACCTGCGGGTACGACTATACCGCTTCGGACCCGGCCCGGACACGCTCGCAGCCGGCCCGGTGACCGCTCCTGACCACGGGAGGCCCGCCATGACCCGGTACGCGTTTCTTGGCCCCTCGGGCACTTTTACCGAGGAGGCGCTGCTCAGCCTCGGCCTGCCGGATCTCAAGACGGTCGCCTGCTCGTCGATCGAGGACGTGTTCGCTGCGGTCGAGGACGGGCGTGCCGAGGCGGGCATCGTGCCCATCGAGAACTCCGTTGAGGGCAGCGTGAACGCGACGCTCGACGCGCTCGCGTTCGACTCCGCGCTCACTATCCACCGCGAGGTCGTGCTCGACATCAACCACGCGCTCATCGCCGAGCCCGGTGCGACGCTCGAGGAGATCGAGATCGTGGCAAGCCACCCCCACGCGACGGCGCAGTGCCGGCGCTGGCTCGCCGAGCACCTGCCCGGCCGCACCATCGCCGCGGCGAACTCGACCGCCGAGGCGGTGCAGCGGGCTGTCGCCGAGCACGGTGTCGCCGCGGTCGGGACGCGCGTGGCCGCGGAGATCCATCACGGTGTGGTGCTCGCCGACTCGATCGGCGACTACGCTGACAACAAGACCCGCTTCGTGGTGGTCGGCAACAGCGTTGCCGAGCGCACCGAGGACGACAAGACCACGCTCGCACTCTTCATGTACGAGGACCGGCCCGGAGCGCTGTTGATGATCCTCTCGGAGTTCGCCTACGGAAGCATCAACCTGACCAAGATCCAGTCGCGTCCCACCAAACGGGCGCTCGGCGAGTACATGTTCTTCGTCGACCTCGAAGGGCATATCGACGATCCCGCGGTCGCGCTCGCGCTCGACTGCCTGCGCCTGAAGCTTCGCGAGGTCAAGGTACTCGGCAGCTACCCGAGGGCGCGCCGGTAGCGCACGCGGGCGGCGCGCGGCAAGGTCCCGTGCAGCAGACTTATAGTTTGCATAGGCGAGTTTGATGAT
>JAHYJI010000081.1 GCA_019429145.1 Coriobacteriia bacterium
GGTAACGTCGCCCAGTTCGCCATCGAGAAGATCCTCGACATGGGCGGCTCGGTCGTGACCGTGTCGGACTCGGGCGGCTTCATCCACGACGAGGTCGGCATCGACCGAGCGAAGCTCGCCTACATCGCCGAGCTCAAGAACGTGCGCCGCGGCCGCATCAGCGAGTATGCGGAGAAGTACCCGAGCGCCAGCTACACGCCTGTCGACAACGACCTCGACTACAACCCGCTCTGGGACGTCAAGGCGGACTGCGCCTTCCCCTGCGCGACCCAGAACGAGATCAACGCTACCGATGCGGCGCACCTGCTGGACAACGGCGTGACACTCGTCGCAGAGGGCGCCAACATGCCCTCGGACGCCGCAGCGGTCGATGCGTTCGTCAAGGCGGGCATCCTCTACGGACCCGGCAAGGCAGCGAACGCGGGTGGGGTCGCCACCTCCGGACTCGAGATGACGCAGAACAGCATGCGGCTGAACTGGTCGCGCGAGGAAGTGGACGAGCGGCTGAAGACGATCATGAAGAACATCCACACCTCGTGCGTTGAGGCTGCCGAGGAGTACGGCACGCCGGGCAACTACGTCGCGGGAGCCAACATCGCAGGGTTTCTGAAGGTCGCCGGCGCGATGCGGGACCAGGGACTGGTGTAGCGCGCGGGCGATCGGCGCAGGAGACAAGCCGCGCGCGATACACATATGCATCGGCGAAGGGCCGCCCGGGTGGGCGGCCCTTCTGCCTCCCGCGCTCGGGGAATCTCGTGGCCGCAACCACGTTGTCGTACCATGTACGGATGGAAGTCACCGATCACAGCGCACCTGCGATCGAGCGCAGACTCGGTGCTCGGATCCTCCCGTTACTGCTGGTTGCGATGCTCGTCGCGCCCCTGCTGGCGGGCTCGGACACCACCCCTCTGCTGAGTCTGCTCGCAGGCTCGATCGCGGTCGTCGTCCTCGGCGTGTCTGCGCTCGTCGAGCCGAGGGCTGGTCGCACGCTCTCGCCACTGGTGACCGCGACGCTCCTCTCGTCGTTCCTCCTCGCGACGTGGCTGACCGCACGGGCGCTGCTCTCGGCGAGCCCGCACGTGTCGTTCCTCGGCACCATGGGCCAGCACAGCGGCGCGGCTCTGTGGATCGTCGCGGCCGGATGGCTTGCGGGAGCCGCTCTCGTGGCCGACAAGCGCGCGCTTCGCGACATGCTCGGCGTGGTCGCGGTGTTCGGAGCGCTCTATGCGGTGCTCGGCATCGTCGAGGCGGCCGGCGGCACGGGACGCGAGTGGGGCTCGGCGGCGGGACCGTTCGAGAACTCGTCGAGTCTGGGGAGCTTCCTTGCGATAGCGGCGTTCGCCGCGTTCGCCTGGGGTCGGACGTGGCGCGACCGCGCGGCGAGGTTCGCAGCGAACGCGGTCGCCGCGGTCTGCGTCCTCGGTATCTGGGCAGCGGACTCGCGCACCGGGCTCGCGGGGATCGCGATCGGGCTCGCGGTGCTCGGACTTCTCTACGTTGGCAAGCGGTCGCAGACGCGCACGTGGATGGTGGCGACCGGTGTCCCTCTCGCCGGCCTGGCGGTCACCGCCGTGCTCGCACTCGGAGCGACGGGCCGTCTCGGCCCGGTCGTCCTGCGTGCGATCGCCTCGATCGGCACCCAACGGGACACCATCTGGAACTCGGCGGTCGCACAGGTCGTGGCCTCACCGTTCGCAGGACGCGGGCCGGAGCTCTTCTCGGCGTGGATCAGCTGGTCGTTCGATGGCGGCGTGCTCTCCTTCAACGGCACCTACGATCCGCACCACGCGCTCCTCGGCCTGGCGCTCGGTGGAGGGCTCGTCGCGGTCACGCTCGCGCTCGTGGCAGCAACCGCGGGGCTTGCGGCAAGCGTGAACGTTTTCGAGGATGCACGCCGTGCGCTCCCGGTCGCTTCGATAGCGGCTCTCCCCGCTGCCCTCGCCGGAGCCTCCCTGTTCACATGGCTCACGCCGGCCGCTGTCTTCGCGGCAGCCGCGGTGCTGGGTGCACTCCTTGCGAGCGCTCGTGCGAGTGATGCACGCGTAGCGGACTCGCGCCTGGCTCGACAGCTCCGGATCGGCATGGGCGCCACGCTCATGCTTGGATGCGCCGCCACCATAGCCGTCGCAGTGATCGCACTTCCGACACAGCGGGCGTTCTCGTCGCTCGAGGATGTGGACTTGAACGGCGCCGTCGCCCTGTACCAAAGCTGGCCGGACCCCGCGTACGCGTCCCGTGCGGCCGACGCCGCGGTGATATCGGGCCTGGACCCCTCGATGCTCGACCGCATCCTCGGTGATGTGGATAGCATGGCCGAGCACCACGTCGACCTCGCCCTCAGACAGATCTTCCTCGGGCAGCGAGCGCTGACGGTGGACAGCGCCCGGTGGCCCGAGTTCGCCGAGGCGGTCGAACGTGGCATGCGGGCGGATCCGGCGTCAGGGATCTGGTACACGCTCGCGGCGGCTCAGGCGGACGCCCTCGGGCGACACGAGTCCAGCGCCGACTACGCCGAGCGGGCACTGGGATTCGCGCTCACACCCGAGGATCGCGTGTACCTCGAGGGACTCGCCGGGCGATAGGCTCCCGCTAGTGGCACGCCTCACAGAACGGCCGAGGCGGAGCGCCGACCGGGCGCCGCTGGTCGTGGCAGGGGCACGCGGTGGTCGGACTGAGCCGCTTGTGCTCCTCCCGAAACGACGGCGGATGGCTCTGGGCGGCATCGAAGGAGCGATGGCACCGGCTGCACTCTATCGGGTCGTGACACCGGTAGCACAGCTCGTCCTTACCCTCCCACGCGGCGTCGTAGGCGTGTTCCCCGGCGATGTAGCTTTGCGGGTGCGGAAGCCGCAAGCCATGGCATGAGTCGCACGAATCGGGCACGTGGCATCCGTAGCAGTCTCCCGAATCGAGAGCGACCGCGGGATAGATGCGGGTCGAACCCTCCCTGCCCTGGGCGGTGACCGCGCCGTCGGTGGGGTTGACCGTGTGACAGGTCGAGCACTCGGCCGAAGCGGTGACCGCGTCGTGGCACTCGATGCACTGCGACATCGACGGGTCGACCGCCCCGGCATGACCGATGCGCTGATGACACCAGCTGCACGGGATCCCGGCATCGTGTTGCTCGGCGTGTGAGACTCGAAGCGTCCCTGCGCTGGTCGTGATCACCCCGTCGAGCACCGAGGAGTGGCACCGTAGGCAGCGCGAGGAGTCCACCGCGCCCGAGAGGTCCGCCGCCATGCCGTCGGTGACCGTGACCACGAGCATCCGCCCACGATCGAAGAGGTCGCCCACGAGTCCCGACGTGTGGCAGGTACGACACTCGGTGTGGTGGGCGCGCTCGGGTTCAACGGTGAGGGTCGTGGCCGTCGCTACGATCGGCTGCTGGCCTGCCGAGAGCGCGGCCGGCATGGCCTCGGAGTGGCACGAGGTGCAGTAGGTCGTGGTGCCCGAAGCCACGTACGTCCCGGCGATGACCGCCAGTGCGACCACGAGTAGCCCCGGCCATCCGGCTACCATGCTCACCCATGCGGCACGGGTTGGGACGGTGACCTGGCTTTCGTCGGAGCCCTCTACGCGTTCCCCCGCGGCATCGATCCTCCTACGCCGCACCACCCTGCGCTTCGGGGGCGTCAGCACGAGGATCACCACCATCACGGCTATAGTGACCACGAGGAGTACCGCGGCAAGCGTCAGTAGCGTCACCGTGGGCGAGACACCCGGGTCACGGCGAAAGACCCCTATGACCGCATCGAGGACGGCTCTGGCGTGTTCGGGCGAGAAATCGAAGCCGATCACGGCGCACCCACCTCCGTACCGGGCGCCAGCTCGGCGCCACCGGGGTGGATGTGGCGGACGTGACAGCGGATACACGAGTCGCGCTCATGGCACGAGACACATCTCGGATCGTCGTCAGAGGAGGCATCGGCCGAGTGCACCCTCAGATAGCCGGATGGATGCGGCATCGGAATCCCGTGACACGCATCGCAGAACGATGAGGTCGCGTGACACGTCTCGCAGGCCGCCTCCTCATCCAGCGCCCACCGCCCATGGGCTGACCCGAACGCCGCAGGATGCGGGACGGCGACACCGTGGCACTTGCCGCAGTACGACGAGTCGTGGCAGACGAGGCAGGTATCGTAGTCGCCCATCGCGTGAGTAGCCTGCCACTCCGGGCCATGGGTGACACGCCACGGACCCTGGGTGAGCCGCTCGGCCTCAAGCCTGCCGTCATGGCAGTCATCGCACTCCCGGGGAGCCCCCGTGCTCTCGTGACACGTCACGCACTCCTCCATGACGGGCTCCCGGACCCAGCGGACCTGCTCCCCATGAGCGACTCCACCGTGACAGGCGCCGCACTCCACGGGTGCTGCCGCACATGCGGTGTGATCGATCCGCAGCCCTCTGCTCTCCACCATGGCGCCGAACACGGGCTCGTGGCATGACTCGCAACTCGAACGGGAGACCGGCTTCACCGGCCCGGGCTCCCACCCCAGGAAATGCGACGGATACATCCCCGTCCACTGCCCCGCCTTGAAAGCAGGTGCGCTCCAGACACCGTGATCGAGGTGACACGAGAGGCAAGGAACGGACTGGTGAGCGCCGGAATCGAGTCCTGCTGCGTGGAGGTCGTGACACGCGGTGCAGGCGCCATCACTCATGCCGTACGTCGTGTCGACGGCAAGCACGGCAAGGAGCACCACGGCCGCTACGGACGCGGTGATCAGGAGTGCTCGCCGGTTGCCTCGAGGGGGAGTCATCAGCGCCTCTCGCCAGGGTCCCGCCGGCCGGTCGCTCGCAGGTGATTAAGGTACGTTATCCCAGGATACGCCATGCGACGAAGGTGTTGCCACCATCATCCCGGGTGAAGCGAGGGGCGAGGCCCCGACCGGGACCTCGCCCCCCTTCATGCATACGATCGCAGAACGAACGGGTCAGACTCTAGAACGTGAGGCCGACTCCGTCGGCACCCTGCTGGTGGCACTTGATGCAGGACTTGTCGATCGCGTTCTCCATACCGAGTCCACCCTGATCGAGGAACCGGTAGTTGCCCGCGGTGTAGTGCGGGAAGTTGTTGCTGGAGTAACCGGTCGTCGGGATGTTGTCGATCGCTTCATCGATCGCACCCTTGTACTGGTTGACTCCACCCGCGTCGTGGCAGCTGCGGCAGGTGCCGGAGCCCTCGAAGGCGGTCGAGCCATTAGCCTCGACCATCGGGTGCGACTTGACGAACGCGGTGCCGCCACGAATCGCGTGGGCGGTCGTCGAGTCGTCAGAGTACGCGTAGTGACACGTGGAGCAGAACACGGTCTGCTGCTTCCAACGGTCGTCGCTAGTGTAGGCGTCGGCGAGCGTCTCGTACACGGGCTCGATCGTGTTGGGATCGCCGGTCGTCGGGTCGAGCGAGTTGGTCATATCGCCGATCGTCTCCGGCTGCGGCAAACGGAACGGCTCAGTAGCATGGCCAGGCCGCGGTCGCGTCGCCTGGTGCAGGATCTTTCCGCCAAGAGCGCCGTCGAACGTGTTAGCGCCGTGAACGGAGTGGCAGACCGTGCAGCCCTCACTCGCGCTACCGTGGTAGTCGTGCGCGAACGAGTTCTCGAAGTTCTGCTTGTAGCCGTAGAGTGAGGTGTCGCCGGCGTAGATCTGGATGCCGCCGATCGAGGTCTCGATGTGGCAGTAGTTGCACGCATTGCCGGCGCTGGTGCGCAGGAGCTTCTCGGACCATCCGGCCGCTCCGGCTTCGCCGTCCCATGCGTCGACCGCAGCCGAGTAGGATACGCGGCTGTTCCCGTCGTAGACGGGCGCCCAGTGGACGGAGTGGCACACGGCACAGAGCGTAGTGGTCGTGTCGTAGCCCTTGTGCGGCGTGTTGAACTCGCCCGAGTTGAAGAAGGCGGTGCCGTCCCAGGTGCCGGCACCTGCGTTGTAGGTGTCCAGCACGTCCTCCCACATCACGTAGACGGGACGCTCACGGTTGTAGCCGGTCGTGACGACGGGATCGTTGTTCTTGACGTTGTAGTACGAGGTCGGGGAAGCCCCGCCCCAGGCAGCCATCGCGACACCCGCGAGCGCGAACACGAGGCCGCACGTGAGGACTGCGACTATTGCGACTCTCTTCATACTGATTCCTCCAATGGAAAGATTGCTCTTCTTTGTTGTCATCTGTTGATACACCTCCTTCCCTTGACGGCATCTCTCACGGTCTGGCCTGCTCGAACGGCAGAGCCTCCCGGTAAGACCTTCGTGAACGCTGTCTCAAGTGCAGATTATTTTTCTTTACACCCTAACGACACACGTAAACCTTGTCAACGTTTCCTTAATGCTGATTCACGCTGTTTTCGCGCTGCCGGAGGCAGCGGAGCAAGGATGAACAGTCGCCCTTACGGGGTGGCCTGCACCGGCTCCCCGGGAGATGTCTCCTTGTCGATCTCGCGCTCGCGCCGGCGTCTCATCACGGCAGCAACCACAAGCGCGAGCAGCAGGAAGAGCGGGAGGCAGCAGATCCAGATCGGAGTGCTGGTGGCACGGGCGAGCGTGGCGCCCACCCCACCCCCGGACCCGTCGAGTGCCACGACCTGCAACCTGTCGTTGGCGGTGTCTGAGACGACGAAGTAGTCGAGCGCCGCATCGTAGGCGATGTCGCTCGGATAGCCGAACTGCCCATCGCCGGAGCCCACCTCGCCCCAGCGGTCGACGATCGACCCGTCCGCCGGGTCAAGCGCGATGATCTCGAAGTTGAACGGATCGACCAGGACAAGCCTGCCGGCCGCGTCGATGGTCAGCCCGGAGGGCAGTTGGAACGGGAACTCCTCAGGGGCGGCCATCGGCGTCCCTTGAGGACCGGCGGCTTCTCGGGCCGCCATCGCGACGTCTTGTTCGGGGAACGCCCAGAGCAGCGTACCGTCCTGCTCGTACGCCTTGACGCGTTTGTTGTGCGCATCGGAGACGAAGACCGTCCCGTCCGCGCCTATCGCGATCCCGCGTGCACCGTCGAAGTGCTCCGGTCCGGTCCCCCGGCCACCCCACTGCGAGATCAGATCCCCGGTCTCGCCATCGAAGACCGCCACACCCGGGATAGCGGCCACGGCCACTATCCCGTCTCGTGCGGCGACCTTCTGCGGATACGCCACGAACACCTCGCCGTCAACCTCGCCGTCGGGATCGAGCTTGATGATCTTCGCGTTGCCGTAGTCGACAACGTACATATTGCCGCCCTCGTCGAAGGTTATCCCTTCGATCGAGAGGATCTGGCCGAACTCCTCACCCTCAGGGAGCCGGATCATCTGTGCGAGACGTCCCCGGGAGTCGAAACCTGCCATGATCCTGTGGTTCGAGACCGTCCAGTACGTCCCGTCCGGAGCGACCGCCACCCCCACGGGAGCAACCAGCCGCTCGGCCTCGGTGTTCCCCCATCCGTAGATAGATCGGATCCACTGCAGGCCCTCACCCGTTTCGGCAGCCGTCGGCGCGCCCGGAGGCCGAACCGCGCTGTAGAGCAGCGGGAGGATCGCCGCCAGCAGCAGTATCAGCAGAACGAGGATGGCGGCAAGCACCGCCACGCGGCGGCGGCCGTCGGGCACCTCCACGTATGTCTCGACGTACGCTGAGTCCGTCTGATCGTGCATCGTCGAATTGTCGCTCATCGCGCGTCACCCATCTGCTCGAGGAATTCCCGTGCCGCCGAGTGGTCCGGCATGAACCTCAGCGCCTCCTCGAAATCCGCACGCGCCAGATCATCGTCACCGAGGGCTCGATACGCAACGCCCCGGGCGACCAGGATGTTCGAGTCCCGGGGGGATATCTCGAGGACCGAGCTGTATGCCTCGACAGCCAGATCCCACTGCTCGAGCGCGGTGGCGGCGTTACCTCTGACCGCGTGCGCCGGACCCAACATCTGTGTCTCGACGATACCGGTCGTGGCGGCGACAGGGTTCTGGCGTTCGAGCTCGGCGAGCGCCTCGGGGTCGTTCGCGACGACCACCTCGGCCTGCTCGATCGCCGCTTCGTACTCTTCCCGAAGCAGGAGCGCCTGTGCCCATGCGAGGTCGGCCTGGATCATCTGCTCCGGCAGGTCCGCGAGAACGATCCTCGAGTCGTTCCATCCCCGCTCGGCCTCAGCATGGCGTTCGGCCCGCGTGTTGTACATGATCCAGTCCGCCCAGACCCGTCCGCTCCCGGGATTCTCCTCGATCGCGTTCTCGAGGACCGCCAACCGCGCCTCGATCTCGGTTCGCGGCCCTGCCGGGTTCAGGATCCCGGTGACCAGGAAGTAGATGACAGCAGAGAGTGCGCTGACCACCACGAAGATGATCGCGTACGTCAACCAGCTCGCGATGCGTGCCATCTTGACAGCCTCGCTTGATGGCTGCGGGGCGCCCGCGCGCACTGTAGAAGGACCTGAGGTCTCCTGCTCGGTCGACATCGAGTATCCGTCTCCTCACACCGTCGGGATCAGCGGTGAAACTGCAACGCCTGTGCCAGCGACCCATGATGCACGTAATCTTTCTTAACTTCAAGACACCGCGTGCCCGGGAGGGGTGCCGCGGATGAACCGGGTCTTCCCCGAGCGCTACCGGTCCCCGGGACGGCGAGACTCGACGCCGTTCGGCACCCGGGTCCCCGGGACGGGAGGCTTGTCGCCCCGACGGCGCGCGAGAGCGACCGAGACCACGTTGAGGAACTCCTCGAGGAAGCGCTCGAAACGTC
>JAHYJI010000082.1 GCA_019429145.1 Coriobacteriia bacterium
CGCCCCCAGTTCATCAAAGCCGCACCGGTCTGCCGGGCGCTTCGGGCCGGGAACGACGAGGTCCTCGTGCACTCGGGCCAACACTTCGATCACGGGATGTCGCAGGTCTTCTTCGACGAGCTCGGCATCCCGGCACCCGACTACAACCTCGGGATAGCGGGCGGCGGCCACGGTGCGATGACCGGCCAGATGCTCGCGCTCATAGAGGAGCTGCTCGTCGATCTCGCGCCCGACGCCGTGCTTGTCTATGGCGACACCAACACCACGCTTGCCGGCGGACTTGCGGCGGCCAAGCTCCACATCCCCGTCGCGCACGTCGAGGCGGGCTTGCGCTCGTTCAACCGCGCCATGCCCGAGGAGATAAACCGGGTGCTCACCGATCACCTCTCCGAGTGGCTCTTCTGCCCGACGGACGCTGCGGTCGCCAACCTTGCCGCCGAGGGGATCATCGCCGGCGTGCACCAGGTAGGCGACGTCATGCTCGACACCGCGCGCGAGTTCGCCGAGCGGGTGGATCCTGCAGAGGTGGCAGCGGCCTTCGGCGTGACGCCCGGCGCGTACTATCTCGCCACCGTGCACCGTGCGGCGACCGCCGACGATCCGGTCGCGCTCGCCCGCTTGACGCGCACCTTCGCCTCGCTCGATCTGCCGGTGCTCTGGCCGGTGCATCCGCGCACTCGCAAGGCGCTCGAGGCCGCAGGGCTTGCCGCGGAGTTTGCCGACGCCCCGGGCCTGACCCTCGTCGAGCCGGTGTCGTACCTGCAGGCCAACGGGTTGCTGCGGGGCGCTGTCGCATTGCTCACCGACTCGGGAGGCATGCAGAAGGAGGCGTACTTCTTCGGAGTGCCGTGCGTGACGCTTCGCGAGGAGACCGAGTGGGTCGAGACAGTCGAGGCCGGCTGGAACCGGCTTGTCGGGGTGGACCCGAAACGGATCGCCGATGCGGTGGCCGAGGTGCGCGCGGGTGAGCTGCCTGCCGAGCGCCCCGCCTTCTACGGCGAGGGGCATGCCGCCGAGCAGATCGCGCGGGTGCTGGCCGCGAAGTAGCCGTCACCTCAAGAGGACTTTCCAGAACAGCTGGGGCGAGTAAGGTCTGTCCGCATGAGAAGTACAGATATGATAGAATCTGTGCGCATAAGAAGGACAGAACCTGAAGGGGGCGGCGAGTGTGGCCGAACTTGACTTCGTGCTCGCTGAGTTTCAAGACAGCGAGCTGCCCGAGTTGACGAGGCGCGATGTAGAGCTGCCGGAGATACCCGGGAAGCCCTCGGTCATCATAGGAATGCGTCGCACCGGCAAGACCTTCGTGCTCTACCAGGAAATGCATCGGCTGCTTGACGAGGGCGTAGACAAGCGAGACATGCTCTACGTCAACTTCGAAGATGACCGTCTCTATCCGCTATCGCCGACGATCCTTGATGACGTATTGGAGACGTTCTTTCGTCGCAACCCCGCTGCCAGGGAGCATGGCAGTTATCTGTTCCTCGACGAGATTCAGATGGTCCCCGGGTTTGCCCGTTTCGCACGTCGCGTGGTAGACACACTGCCCACACGTATCTACCTCACCGGATCGTCTGCAAAGTTGTTGCACACTGACGTGGCGACGGAGTTTCGCGGACGAGGGTTCGCGACAGAGGTATTCCCGATGAGCTTCGCCGAGACGGCAAGGCATCGCGATATCGATGTCGTCGATGACGCGCCGATGACTCCGAGACTCAGATCCCGGCTGCGCGCACATCTGGACGCCTACCTCGAGGTGGGCGGCTTTCCGGAAGCTCTCGACATCACCGCTACACTGCGTACTCAGCTACTTCAAGACTACGTAGAGCTCGTGCTGCTTAGGGACATCATCGAGCGCCACGGTATCGAGAATGCGATTGCCGCACGTGCCTTCTCCCGCCTCTTGCTGCAGGCGTCCGGTCGCCGGTTCTCCGTCAACAAGGCGCACCAGGACCTGAAGTCACGTGGCATCAAGGTGGCGAAGGACACGCTCCACGCGCTCCTCTTGCACTTCGAGGATGCCTATCTCGTCCACACGGTCCCTGTGTTCAGTGCATCCGAGCGTGTCGTAGCGTCAAATCCACGCAAGGCGTACGCGGTCGATCCCGGGCTTGCGTGGGCTGTGTCGCACGTCACCGCCACCGATCTCGGCGCTCGGCTCGAGACCGCCGTCTACGTGGAGCTCCGGCGACGCGCTGGCCGATTGATGGCGGGTCAGATCTCGTTCCACACCACTGCGTCGGGATACGAGATCGATTTCGTTGTCGGGGATCCACTCGAGCGCCGTGTTGCGGAACTTGTCCAGGTGAGTGCCGACATCAGTGATACGTCGACGCGAGAGCGCGAGATGCGGGCACTTCGTGAGGGCATGGAGGAACTCGGCGTCCGCACTTCTACGCTCGTGACGATGAACGATGACGAGGTGGTGGAGGTCGAATCGGGGACCATCAGCGTGGTTCCGGCGTGGAGGTGGCTGCTGCCCGGGACGCGGGGGAGTGAGTAAGGCATCGGATGGGCTCCTCGAAGGGACGAGCAAGTCCTGACAAGCCCCCGCTGCGATCGAGACGCGTGACCTCGGCCGCGCGCCCGGCCGTAGCTGCAGATACCGAGCCCCTCAGCGGGACGGACGCACGAGCCGGATCTCGATATCGCAGCCGACCGCTTTCGCATACCTCCTGAGTGTGCTCACCGAAGGTGAGTGCTTGGCTGCGCCCTCGAGACGCGAGATCGCGCTCTTGGTCGTGCCCATACGCTTGGCGACCTGCTCCTGTGTCAGGCCAGCCTCGTAGCGTGCAGCAAGCAGCTCTCGCACGAGCGAGTACTCCTCCTCGAGAGCGTCGTACGCATGGCCGAATCCCTTGCGTAGCAGGGCACGGTCGAGGAACTTGTCGTGGTCATGCGAAACCGGCTTGTAGTCCGAGTCACCCATCGCACACCCGCTTCATTCGCCGCCGTGCAGTGTCCAGGTCGCGGGTCGGCGTTGTCCTCGTCTTCTTGATGAACGCATGCAGCATCACGATCCGCTGTCCACTCGCATAGCAGTAGAAGACACGCGCCACACCCTCCGGTCCGCACGGTCGGAGCTCGAACAGCCCGGACCCCATCGCACGAGAATGGGGCATCCGCAGGGCGGGACCGAACTCGAAGAGCAGTTTGATCACGCGGGCGTAGTCAGCCAGGATGCCGACCGGCCACGACTCGATCTCGTCCATCACGCGCTGGTTGAAGTACTCGACAGCGTAGGACATCTCGGAAGTTAGCAGAAATGAGAACTACGTTCAAGGTGTGGTCCAGTCAAGTCGCCCGTTGCCGAGGCATCGATTCCCATGGCCGCCCGCTGCGCGAGGGGCACGAGGAGATCCTCGTGCTCATCGAGGAGCTGCTGGTCGATCTCGCGCCCCATGTCGTGCCGTGGCGAGATCCTGACGATTGCCGAGCGCCGTCGAGTCCACAACATCCGGGTAATCGGTTCGGTGGCCCGCGGCGATGCGCGCAGGGACAGCGACATCGACCTGCTGGTGGACCTCCTCCCATCGGCATCCCTCTACGATCTCGCAGGTTTCGCCGGAGAAGTGGAGGTCCTCCTCGGTGCCGCTGTGACTGCCATACGCGACCAGCGACTCCGGTTGCGAGATCTGCTGGATGCAGCCGACAAGATCCTCGAGCGGACGACAGAGGGTCGAGAGGGGTTCTACGCCGGCTCGTGCACGGCTACTTCGATTTGGACCTTAAGGTGATTTGGGCGACGGTCGAACGGGACGTACCCAGATTGCGGGCGCAGATCGCCGCAATCCTGGAGAGCATGTCGGGCGTCGACGCTGACTAGTGCGGAGCGCTGTCGAGCACGTACGGATGGCGTGCGCCCCGATTCGTCGGGTGGGTAAGGCAAGGGAGAGAACGACGAGTCAGGGCCTGTGTGTGTTGCATTTACTCAGGGTCATGAGTAATAATACTCAACAGAATGAGCAAAGGGTCTTCCGGAGGTGATACCAGTGTATCGTCGACCGATCGACGCCCGCCTGGCGCAACGACTGGCCGAGCCTCGACACCTTATGCAGTGCGTCGCGGGTCCCCGGCAGGTAGGCAAGACTACCTCGGTGCTTGCCGTGCTCGAGAAGTTCGACGCCGCGACGCACTACGCCAGCGCCGATTCGCCTGCCACTCACAGCGGTGCGTGGATTCAGCAGCAATGGGAGACCGCCCGGGCTCTGGGCCGTGGCGGCACCGCGGTGCTCGCGCTCGACGAAGTCCAGAAGATCCCCGGATGGTCGGCGGACATCAAGGCGCTGTGGGACGAGGATACCCGTGCGGGTCGTGATGTCCGTGTCGTGCTCCTCGGTTCTTCGCCCCTGCTGATGCAGAGTGGGCTCTCCGAGAGTCTGGCGGGCCGGTTCGAGGTGCTCAGATGGACCCACTGGACGCTCTCCGAGTGTCAGGAGGCGTTCGGATGGGATCTGGAGACATTCCTGTTCTTTGGAGGCTATCCCGGTGCGGCACCTCTGGTGGGCGATGTTGATCGGTGGCGCGCCTACATCGTTGACTCGCTGATCGAGACCACGCTCTCGCGAGACATACTGCTGATGACTCGGGTGGACAAGCCCGCGCTCCTCAGGCAGCTGTTCGGCCTGGCGTGCGAGTACTCCGGGCAGGTGCTCTCCTATACCAAGATGCTTGGCCAGTTGGTCGACGCCGGTAACACGACCACGCTCGCCCATTACCTCACGCTCCTCGAGGGGGCCGGGCTCGTGGCGGGTCTGCAAAAGTACGCTGGATCCGCCGTGCGCCGCAGAGGGTCAAGCCCCAAGCTGCAGGTACTGAACACCGCTCTGATGACAGCGCTGTCCCGTCGCACACCTGAACAGGCGCTGGCCGACACCGAGTGGCGTGGTCGGCTTGTAGAGTCGGCTGTCGGAGCGTACCTGTTGAGCCGCTCGGTGACGGAGAGTCTCGCCCTCAACTACTGGCGCGAAGGTGGCAGCGAGGTCGACTTCGTCGTCGAGACCCCTGGGGAAGTGTTCGCAATCGAGGTAAAGGGCGGGCTTGCGTCAAGGCACCACTCCGGGACGGCTGCCTTCCTGAGGCGGTATCCGTCGGCGCGACCCGTCCTCGTCGGGGGGGACGGCATAGGAATCGAGGACTTCCTCACGGGAAGGGTAGGGTTGTAGGTAGCGGGTCCCGACGGCTGCCGATGTGACTGCAGCCCAATTTTGCCGACAGTGTCGGCAAAATCCCAGGATCAGGCCTCTACCGTCCTCCTGCCCGTCGCTGCCGCAGCCGCTACTCAATTGCGTCCAACCGTGCCTGCAGCTCCTTGCGAACGTCCCGGGTGAGATACCGGGCCGCCCTGATCTCGCCTGAATCCAGGCCGAGGAGCTTCACCTGCTCTGCCCCCTTGTCCGTGCACAGAATGAGGCCCACCGGGGCTAAGTCGCCCGGGTGGCGCTGGTGGGCATCGAGCCAGCGCAGGTAGAGCAGCATCTGCCCGTAGTCGCCCGGATCGAGCGGGCGGGTCTTGAGCTCGACAGCGACGTAGCAGCGCTCCGTGATGTGGTAGAGGAGCAGGTCGAGGCGGAAGTCCCGCCCGTCGACCGTCATGCGCTTCTGGCGCTCGACGAAGGCGAAGCCCACTCCGAGTTCGAGCAGGAATCGCTGGATCTCGTCGAGGATGGCCGTCTCGAGCTGGGACTCCGTGTGCTTGCCGGGTAGGCCCAGGAAGTCGAGCACGTACGGGTCTCGGAAGAGGATGCCCGGGCCAGTGTCGCCAGGTGCTCGTGATTCCGAGTCCGCCGCAATGGTTCGGTCGCCGGAGCCTTCACCGGTAATGGTGCGCAGGTAGAGCTGACTTGTGATGCGCTCGCGCAAGGTGCGCACGCTCCAGCGTTCACCCGCTGCGTGGGCCGCGTAGAACTCGCGCTCATCCGGGTCGTTCAGTAGCAGGAGCTCGGCGATGTGGCTCCAGCCCAATTTTCTCGACACTGTCGAGAAAATCTCGACATCAGGGTAGAGCTCAGCGAACTTCATCATGCGGAACAGATTCTGCCAGCTGTAGCCACGTCCGTACTGTCGAGTCAGCCGAGTGGCGAGGCGCTTGATGATGTCCTGACCGTAAGCCGCGCGCTCTCCACCAAGCACTTCCTCCCGGACGCGCTTTCCGATGTGCCAGTAGAGCACCACCAGCTCGGCATTGACGGACACGGACACTCGCTGCCGTGCCCGCTCGATCATATTGTGGCCGAGGCGAGCCGCCTGCTCGGCGATCGGACCGCCTACGAGGCGATGGCCAACCCGGCCAACCCGTTCGGAGACGGGGCGGCGGCGCAGCGGATCTGCGAGGTGCTGGAGCGGGAGTTGGCAATTGGCTCCTCGCCCCAATGACTAGGTCTCTTGGCCCGTGTCACGTCCTACCTTCGGCCTCAGCCGCGTCGCATCGAGAAACGTACTTCGGTGGGCGAGCTGATTACCCAGGGGGAGCTCGGGGTTCCGGCGCGGGGCGCTTCAACGGGGAGCACAAGGCATCGCGGTCGCCGTCGGCTACGTCTACCTGGAAAATGGGTGCATTAATATGACATAGATGATATATTATCGTTATGAAGTTCTCGGAGCTGCTCGGAATCGTGGGCGAGTTGCCCGTGTTCACATCATCCTTACTGCGTGTCGGCGACGTCGATCCGGTCGGCATCGCAAGCCAGCTCTCGCGCTGGGTTGCGAGCGGCAAACTGGTAAGCCTGCGGCGAGGAGTGTACGCGGTCGCTCGGCCCTACCGGAGACGCGAGCCGCACGCCTTCGAGGTCGCGAATGTGCTCGTGCGACCTTCGTACGTCAGCTTGGAGTCAGCTCTCGCCCACTATGGCTTGATTCCTGACGCGGTGTATATGACCACGAGTGTGACGACTGCCCGGACCTCCCGGCACCAGACTCCGCTGGGTGACTTCGATTACCGTCATGTCTCGCCCGCGTTCATGTGGGGCTACACCGCAGTTCGCCTTACCTCAGACGGGACGCCTTCGGCCCTGGTTGCTCGCCCTGAGAAGGCTTTGCTGGACCTCGTCTACCTGCGACGCGGGGGAGACTCGGAGGTCTTCCTGCGCCAGCTGCGGATCGAGCGCCTCGAATCGCTCGACGCCGCCGTGCTCATCCGGTATGCAGAGCGCAGCGGGAAGCCCAAGCTGATCAGGGCGGCGCATCGTGTCGCACAGATGGTCGATGATCAGTCTGGCGAGTGGAGGACGTTGTGAAGGAGCGTGCGCTCGAAATCGTAGCTGCGCGGCCGGTGGCTGCCAGCGGGGTCAATCTCCTCAGGGAGTACGTACAGTCGCGGATCCTTGGGCAGATGCAGGAGTCCGGCGCTTTCGTTTCACTTGCGTTTATGGGCGGCACGGCACTCCGCTTCCTCTATCGTATTCCGCGCTTCTCTGAGGACCTTGACTTCACCCTTGAGCACCGCGCCAGGGATTTCGACTTCGCAGACTTGACGCAGCGTATCGAGCGAGGGCTTGCGCGAGAAGGGTATTCGTTGCGGGCGCGGCTCAACGACACGACCGTCGTCGCCCGTGCGATGTTCGGGTTTGCCGAACTGCTCGCCGACGCAGGCCTGTCGCCGCATATCAGCGAAGTGCTGTGGGTTAGGCTCGAGTTGGACACCTGCCCGCCTGGGGGAGCGGGCCTGTCGACTACAATGATCGACCGATTCGGCCCTCTGAGGATCCAGCACCACGACCTTCCCTCACTGTTTGCCGGCAAGCTGGCTGCCGTTCTGGCGCGGGAATACTCGAAGGGTCGCGACTACTACGATCTCATGTGGCATCTGTCACGCTCGCCCGACGCGGAGCCCAATCTGCAGCTTCTCCGACATGCGCTTGAGCAAACTGCCCCCGGCTTGGCCGACGAGGCCGGGATCGATTGGCGCGCGCTGCTCAGGACGCATCTTGAGGGCGTCGAGTGGGGGGATGTCCGACGAGACGTCGCTCCGTTCCTCGAGCAGGCTCGTGACCTGGAGTTGCTGGAGCCCGGGACTTTTCGGCAGCTGTTAGGCTAGAGTGTCCGCGCGTGATCTTCGGCTCGCAGACCACAGCTGCTCCATCCCGTCGGGTGGGCGACCCGAAGGGGGAGGGGCCAGCATGTCTCTGGCAGACCTCCAGTCACGTGTGGCTCGGTCCGTTAGACTAACGTTCTGGTCGTGTGTTGAGGCCCCTGGGCCCCCTATGTGCTCTAGACTCGACTTGTTTCGAAATCGAGGACGTGAGGACCGACACCCAGGAGAGTCCAAGGCACTCGAGCATCTAGACAGTCGCGCGCCTTCAG
>JAHYJI010000083.1 GCA_019429145.1 Coriobacteriia bacterium
CGCGAGGCGTGCGCACGGTCCTCGGCCGTGAGCGACTCGGGCAGGAAGGTGGCGACCAGCACGAGGTTGAGCGCCGAGAGCGCGGCACCCGCCCACGCCGGAGCGGTGAGCGAGATCCCCGAGAGCAGCCCGCCGGTCGCCGGCCCGATGACGAATCCGATGCCGAACGCCGCCCCGATCATGCCGAGCGCCTTGCCGCGCTCCTTCTCATCGGTGACGTCGGAGATGTAGGCCTGGACGACGTTGATGTTGCCGCCGGTGATGCCATCGACGAGCCGGCTCACGAAGAGGATGGGCAGCGCGCGTGCGAGGGCAAGTACGACGAAGCTCGCGCCCGTGCCGACGATCGAGATGAGCAGCACCGGCTTGCGGCCGATGCGGTCGGACACGCTGCCGAGCAGTGGCGCGCCGAAGAACTGCGCGAGCGGGTAGGCCGCCAGCAGCAGCCCGATCTGAAAGCGTGAGGCCCCGATCTGATCGGCCAGGTAAGGCAGGAGGGGCAACACGACGCTGAAGGCCATCATCTCGACGAGAACGACGGCGAACACGATGGCGAGGCGGTGTTTTCTCATGCGGTGCATCATACGCCGGGCACGGCGATACGTCCCGCCGCTGGTCACTGTGTCGCATTCCCTGTAGAGAGAGCACGGGAGAATGGGAATACCTATCTATTAAGCATCCACGGTTTGGCCTCTGCCCGGGCATCGCACTCGGCAAGCGCGGTGCTCAATGGATGCGACGCGACCAGGGGAGGCGCGCCATGATCTCGGGTGTATCGAGGCGGTACGGCGACGGAGACGTGGTCTTCAAGCAGGGGGAGTTCGCCGGACAGATGTACGTGGTCCGGCGCGGCAAGGTGCGGATCTTCCGTGCCCATGAAGGCAAGGAGACCACTCTTGCAGCACTGGGCCCCGGGGAGTTCTTCGGCGAGATGTCGGTCATCGAGGGCAAGCCCCGCTCGGCAACGGCCCAGGCTGTCGGAGAAACCGAACTCGAGGTCATCGAGGCGGACGAGCTGAGGCGAGTCGCGGGCGACGACATCGTCTGGCAGATGCTCAAGAGGATGAGCTCGCGCATACGCGAGACCGACGAGGCGCTCGAACAGCTCAGCGTCCAGGACACGATCCGCCGGGAGCACCTCTCGAACCTGCCCATCCGGCGCAACCCGTACCTGTAGATCGCGCACCCGCATCCTGCGATCCTATCGGGCCGCCACCGCCATGGCGGGCAGGTTTCGCGCTGTCCGCGCTACGCATTCGCCCTTCCTCCTGGAGCCCCCATGCATGCACGCTCGCGCTGCACAAGGCGGCTCTGCTCGTGTAGACTTTCGACGGTTGCGCGTTCGGCCACCCTATGCAGAACGCACTCCCGGTCATACAACCACCGTCTCGGCTGGCTTCGACAGGAGGCACAATGATCATCGGTATACCGAAGGAGATCCTCGAGCGCGAACACAGGGTTGCGGCCCTGCCCGACGAGGTTGCCGCCTACGTGAACATGGGATTCACGGTGCTGGTCGAGACAGGCGCCGGCCTCGGCTCGCTGAGCGACGACGACTCGTATCGCGCCGCAGGCGCAACCGTCGTTCCGAGCGCTGCCGAGGTATTCTCCTCGGCTGATGTCATCCTCAAGGTCAAACAGCCGCACTTCAATCACGACCTCGGTGCTCACGAGGCGGACATGATCCGTGAGGGCGCGACGCTCATCACCTTCCTCCACCCCGCTGCTCCCGCGAACCTCGACATCGTGCGCAAGCTGCGCGACCGCAACATCACCTCGCTGACGATGGACGGGATCCCGCGCACCTCGCGGGCGCAGAGCATGGACGCGCTCTCCTCGATGTCCACCGTGACCGGGTACAAGTCGGTCATCATGGCCACCGCCGCCCTCCCCCGGTTCGTACCGATGATCGGCACGGCCATCGGCGCGACAAAGCCCGCTGAGTTCCTCATGATCGGGACCGGCGTCGTGGGCCTGCAGGCCATCGCCACCGCCAAGCGTCTCGGCGGCGTGGTCAAGGCGGTCGACATCCGCGCGGCGGCTCGCGAGGAGGCCGCGAGTCTCGGCGCCAAGGTGGTCGGCTTCGAAGCTCCCGAGGAGCTCGCTCTCGGCGAGGGCGGCTACGCTGGTGCGCTGCCCACCGAGTGGATCGAGCGCGAGCGCGAGGCGCTGGCCCCGCTCGTGGCGGCCGCTGACGTCGTCATCCTGAGCGCGCTCGTGCCGAGCGAGGTCGCCCCGGTGCTGATAACACCCGAGATGGTCGCATCGATGCGCCCCGGCTCGGTCATCGTCGACGTCTCGGTGGACCAGGGCGGCAACTGCGCTCTGACGGTCCCGGCCGAGGAGACCGTGGTCGACGGCGTCACCATCATGGGCTACATCAACATCCCGGGGTCGGTCCCGGTCCACGCGAGCTGGCTCTACAGCAAGAACATGCTCGCGTTCGTCCGCAACATGTTCAAGGACGGAGCGGATGCTCCTGCCGACTGGGACGACGAGATCGTCAGGCACACGCTGGTGACGCGAAACGGCGAGATCCTGCACGTCGGAGCGCTGCACTCGATGGGCGGCACCGCGTGATCGCACGCACACGGATGAGGGGCGCACTACGATGAATGAGATCCTGCTGATGCTCGGCATCTTCGCGGTGACCTCGGCGATCAGCTACGCGCTGATCTCCCGGGTGCCGCAGCGGTTGCACACCCCGCTCATGTCGTTCACCAACGCCATATCGGCAGTGACCATCCTCGGCGCACTGCTGCTCTTCTCCGGGCAGACCGCCTCGGCTCCCACCTCCTCGGCCTCCGGCCTCTCCGCGATCGAGGTAGTCCTCGGCGGGCTGGCCGTGCTACTCGCCGCGTTCAACCTGGTGGGCGGGTTCGCCATCACCGACCGCATGACCCGCATGTTCAAGCGCTAGCCGATCTCGAACGGGGAACCGATGAACGATCTGACCGAGCTGCTCATCGATCTGGCCGTGATCGCCGTCTTCATCGGTGGCATCAGCCAGTTCCGGACACCCGCCGGTGCCCGGCGCGGCAACCTGACCGCCGGACTGGCCTTCGCGATCGCGCTCGCGCTCGTGGTATACCGCAACACCTTTGGAGACGTGTGGGTCGTCGTCCTCGCGTTCGCAGTGGGCGGAGGGCTGGGGTACCTGATTTCCTCGCGCATCAACATGACGCAGATCCCCTCCCTCGTGGCGTTCCAGAACGGTGCTGGCGGAGGCGCCGCGTGCCTTGTCTCCTTCGTCGAGCTCACGCGCGCGGGCTCGGAGCTCTCCGCGCTCAACTCCGTCTTCGGCTACGTCGGGCTCGTGGTGGGAGGCGCAACGCTTGCGGGCAGCATCGTCGCCGGCGGCAAGCTGGCTACCTGGTTCAAGCAGCAGCCGGTCGTGCTTCCGGGCCATAACGCCATCCTCCTGCTGCTCATCGCCGCGGGCGTCGCGCTCGCTGCCATCTCGGGGACCGCGGCCGCAGCGCTGCCCGTCGCCGGCATCGCGATCGCCGCGCTGGCCCTCGGGGCGATCTTCGCCATCCGGGTCGGCGGTGCCGACATGCCGGTGCTGATCTCGTTCCTCAACACATGTTCGGGCCTGGCAGCCGCGTTCGTCGGCGTGGCGGTTGGCAACCAGATGCTCATCGCCGCCGGTGCGATGGTGGGCTCCTCGGGCCTCATCCTCACGCTCGTCATGGCTCGCGCGATGAACCGCCGGGTCGGCAACATCCTGACCGGCGGGCACATGACAGCGCCGGATGCTGCAGGGCCGGCGCCCGCGGATTCTCCCGAGGTCGAGGTGCCCGTCGAGGCAGCCGCTACGGCCGAGCCGCTCGTCTCACCCGAGCCTGAGGCGCCGGTCGCCGAAGCCGCCTCCCCGCTCGAGCGAGCCCGGGCCCTCCTGGCCGGCGCGTCCTCCGTCATCATCGTGCCCGGCTACGGCATGGCACTCGCGCAGGCCCAGGCCGAGGTCGCCACTCTGGCGACCGCTCTCGAGGCCGAGGGTAAGCAGGTGCGCTTCGCGGTCCACCCTGTGGCCGGCCGCATGCCCGGACACATGCACGTCCTCCTCGCCGAGGCGGAGGTCGAGTACGACAAGCTCTTCGAGATGGACGCCATCAACGACGACTTCGCTTCGACCGATGCCGTTCTCGTCGTGGGCGCGTGCGACGTGGTCAACCCCGCCGCGATCACGGTCGAGGGAACGCCGATCTCGGGAATGCCGATACTCAACGTCCACGAAGCAAAGTCGGTCATCGTCTGTAACCTGGACGAGAAGCCCGGCTACTCGGGCGTGCCCAACCCGCTCTACGACGAGCCGCAGGCGGTCCTGCTCTTCGGTAACGCCAAGGAGACGGTCGCCGAGCTGTCGGGGGACGAAGCGTAGGCGCATCTCGCGACTCCTGACGCGATGCTCTCCACACACAACGGCCCCGGTGAGACGATCTCACCGGGGCCGTTCGTTGTCTCTGGCGGAGAGCGAGGGATTCGAACCCTCGATACGAGTTCAAGCTCGTATACACGATTTCCAGTCGTGCGCCTTCAGCCTCTCGGCCAGCTCTCCGTGTGTGCGCTCCCGCTCGTCCGATCCTGCGGGCGCGCGGCGGCAGGGGCGAGTATACCGAGGATACCTGGCAGCGGCAATGCGACCGGGGTGCCAGACCTGCTACCGGAAGGGAATACACCTCTCTATGAGACTACTCCTGCGCTGGATCATCACCGCGATCGCCCTGGTGGCGGCCGTCTTCATCGTGCCCGGCATCACAGTTGAGGGCAACGCGTACATCGCCATCGCCATCACCGCCGTGGTACTCGGCCTCGTGAATGCGTTCGTACGGCCGCTCCTGCAGATAGCAGCGTGCGGACTCATCGTGCTGACGATGGGCCTGGCGCTCCCCTTCATCAACGGGCTCACGCTCTGGCTCGCGTCCTACATCTCGAGCCAGTGGTTCGGCGTGGGCTTCCGTGTCGACGGCTTCTGGCCGGCGTTCTGGGGAGCCATCATCGTGAGCGTCGTCTCCTTCATCCTCTCCGTGCTCGCTCCGGACCAAGAGCGCCCCACCACCAACATCGAGGTCCGGCGTAACGACTGGTAGGGAGGCTCGAGGCGCCCCTATCCCGCTCCGCCGCCGCCTCCGCCACCGCCACCCCCGCCTCCACCGGAGAACCCGCCTCCGCCTCCGGATGAGGACGAGTTCTGGCTCGAGGCGATCGAACTTGCCGAGGAGAAGCCCTCGGTCAGACCGGATAAGCCGGTCGGGGCACCTGACGAGTCGAGACTCCACCCGTAGGCCGCGATGAAGGCCGGGTCGCGCAGGACCTCGGGCACGGCGACCGCCATCTGCTCGATCACCTGCTTGGCGATGCCGAATACCGTCGCGTAGACGAGGTACTGCTCCCAGAGCGCCACATGACCCGGGGGCGCCTCGTGCAGCCGGCTGAAGTCGCGCAGGTAGTTGCGCAGCCCCTTGTAGATCGCGTACTTCTCGTTGGCCCGGGGGCTGCGGCGCGGCATGAACACCGCCGTGACGAAGCACACCAGCGCTGCCGGGATGCCCACGAGCAGCAACCAGAAGTTCATCGTGAACACCGCGAGCGCAAACGTCGCGCCGGATACGACCATGCCGAGCACGAAGAGTGCGGCCATGCCGAACCAGCCGGCCTTCTCCATGTAGCCGCGCGTCGACGCCTCCTCGCGCACGGCCGACTTCCACTCGGTCATCTTCGAGGCGAACGTCCGGGAGTGCTTCTTGGCGTACTCCTTCAGCTCCTCGATGGTGAGCGTGTCCCGACCTCCCGCCACGGTGGTGAACCAGAACGTGAGGAGTGTGCGGTCGAACTCCTCGAGATCGTTGTACTTCTCGCGGTCGAGCGTCATCTCGTAGGTCTCGACATCCTTGGAGCCGAGCAGGCGTGCCTTGGAGACGGTCTTCTTGCTCACCGAGAGCACGCCCCGGTTGATCAGCGACATCACCGTGGCGGTCACCTCGGCATCTCCTACCGACCCCATGCGCCAGACGGCCCCCACGAGCGCCGGGTGCAGCTCGGGCGGGATGTCGCGGTAGTACTTCCCGGTGAACGAGGCCTCGTGCTCGCGCCCGTACCGGCGGAAGAGCCACAGCGCGAGCGCCACGCCGAGCACCGACAGAACGGCAACCGCGATCCACGACGCCGTGATCGCGAACCGGGCCCGGCTGCGCTGCCGGTTGGCCTCCTCGGCAAGCTGACCTTCCTCGCGCAGGATGTCGTCGAGCTGCGGTGTCGAACCCGGCTCGGCCTGTGAGAGCCAATCGGCAGGAAACGCGATCCGCCCCTCTACGAAGGTGTACGCGGGGACGCGGGGCACCGTCAGCCGCACCTCCCCGCCGACCGCGCCGGACGAGTCCGTCGGGTCGGGGAACGCGACGACACCCTCGAGCGGACCGTGTGCCCAGGCACGCACGTTCTCGCCCGGTACCACAGGCTCGCCGGGGTTGGGCAGCTTGATCTCGACACTCACGTCGGAGACCGGCAGCTCCCACTGGTCCCCGACGAACTGCCAGTAGAGCTCGGAGGTGTCGGCCCACCTCGTTGCGGCGCCGAGCACCGTGTAGCGCAGCGTGAATTCTCGGCTCTCGTTCGAGGCGCGGTAGAACGCACGCACCTCGACCTCGCCTCCCCGGTCGGTGACCAGGTAGGTGCCGGGAGGCCGGTCGTCACGTGCCGTGGGCGAGTCGGTGAGCTGGTAGGCGCCCTCCGGGCCGCTCAGGCCGTCGATGCGAATGCCGGCTGCGCCGCCGAGATCGAGCGTCCAGTAGACGAAGGTGAAGTCGCCGTCGAAGGTGAATGTTCGACGCTCCTCGACGGCCATCGAGCCGTCAGGCGCCACCACGGCCGTGATGTGCACCGGGCCCATCCGGTAGTCGGCCGCGAACGCGGGTGTGGCGCCGAGCACCACGCCCGCCGCCAGCACCGCCGCGACCAGGATCTGCACGAGTCGTGCGCGCATGCTCACCTCTGCTCCCTGAGCCCCCGGAAGAACGTCGAGAGTATGTTCCCGCACTCCGCGGCGAGCACACCGCGTGTGACCTCGAACCGGTGGTTGAGTCGCTCGTCGTTGGAGAGGTCGTAGAGCGTGCCCACGGCACCGGCCTTTGGATCGTCCGCGCCGAAGACACAGCGGGCGATGCGTGCCTGATGCATGAGGCCGGCGCACATCGGACAGGGCTCGAGGGTGACGTAGACCGTGCAGTCCGAGAGGCGCCACCGGCCGAGCTTGCGGGCCGCCTCTCTGATGGCGATGAACTCCGCGTGGGCCGAGGGGTCGGCATCGGTCTCGCGCCGGTTGTGCCCGCGGGCCACAACAGCGCCTTCGCACACCACCACCGCACCGATCGGCACCTCGCCGATCTGCTCGGCGAGGCGGGCTTCGTCGAGCGCCATCGCCATGTACATCTCGTCGGCGTCCATAGGACGCATGCTACACTTTCCTGCGCGCGGAGGGGTGGCAGAGTGGACGATTGCACTGGTCTTGAAAACCAGCGAGCCGCAAGGCTCCGTGGGTTCGAATCCCACCCCCTCCGCCATCCGCCAGGAACGGAGTGCGCTCGTGCTCGCTGACGTGATCGGCTGCCTCGTCTGCCCCCACTGCGGCGGAGAACTCGCGCTCGCGGAAGCGGGTCGCACCATCCGCTGCGATGCCGGGCACTCCTTCGATGTGGCGCGCCAGGGCTACGCCAGCCTCCTGCCTGGTGACGCCCACACCGGAACCGCCGACACCGCTGAGATGGTCGCCGCGCGCGAGGCGTTCCTCGCGGCGGGACACTACGAACCGCTCGCGGAAGCGGTCGCGGGGACGCTGAATCGCGTGCTCCCCGACTCGGTCCCTGGCTGCGTCGCCGAGGTCGGCGCCGGCACCGGCTACTACCTCGCCCGGGCACTTGACCGTCTCCCGGACCGCACGGGCATCGCGCTCGACATCTCGAAGCCCGCGCTCAGGCGCGCCGCTCGGGTTCACCCCCGCATCGGTGCAGTCGCCTGCGACGTCTGGCGCGGCCTACCGCTCCGCTCCGGCTCGGTCGCCGCGCTCCTCGACGTCTTCTCGCCCCGCAACCCTGCCGAGTTCCACCGCGTGTTGACCCCGGACGGGCTGCTCGTCGTCGTGACCCCGGATCGCGATCACCTCGCCGAGATCGTCGGAACGCTCGATCTCGTCCGGGTCGATGCGGAGAAGGAAGATCGTCTGGCCTCCCAGTTCGCGACCGGCTTCGGGCTGCTCGAGTCGAACCGGGTGCAACA
>JAHYJI010000084.1 GCA_019429145.1 Coriobacteriia bacterium
CGGCGAGCTCCTTTTCGGCCTCATTGAAGCGGTCGCCGAGCGTGTTGGCCTCGGCGGGACGGTTCGCGAGGAACGCCTCGTCGGCCTTCATGGATATCGCAAGCGCCGCTGCCTTCTCCTCGGCGTACTCGACGTACATCGACAGATCGGCCTCCGGGAATCCCGTTGCGGCTTGGCTGAAGAGATCGGATGCCTGCGTGACCTTGTCGTTACTCTCCCGCGTCAGCTCGGCAGAGCGGGTCACGCTCTCCCGGGTGAGCTTGTTGTACTCCTCGACCGCGCTCCTGGACAGATCGTTGGCCTCCAGGATCAGCTCCCAGCCCCGCTTCGCCGGGCCGAGCGCAGAGGCGGCCTTGCGGTTCGCATCGAGGATGGGCTCGGCGTGTTCGAGCATCTCGAGCCGTGCTCGTGCCGAGGACTGGAGCGCTCGTGCATACGCGATCTCATCGTCAGGAAGATCCTCCAGGGACTCATCGATCAGAACGAGCGCCTCCTCGAGTTCGTTTACCGCCCCGGGAACGGCATCGGCGACCTCGACCGTGCGTGTGACGAGCTCCGAGCTGATCTCGGAGCGTACTATCTCGTCGAGATCGAGCACGACCGCGTCGGCGCTCTCTACCAGAGCGGTGGCGTCCTCGAGCTTGTCGACCGCGGCTCGCTGGGCGGTGGTGGTTTCGTAGTACATCCAGCCCGCGACGCCGAGGGCGATCAGCGCCACCAGCGCCACGACAACCGCGGTGGTCATGAGTCCCTTTCGGGGGCCGCCCGGCGGCGGAGTCGGCGCCTGGGCGGTCGCAGGCGGTGCCACAACCGGTGGCGCTCCACCGGATCCTGCAGGCTCGGGGGCGTGCTCGGGATCGGGCCGCGTGGTCTCGTCCATCTCTGCACTCCTCTCCGGTACGCCCGTTCGCTCAAGGTATAGCATACGTCCCCGAATCTCACCGGACCGTGCTGCTCCACGACGGCAAGACCACATTGTTGGCATGTCTGTTGCTACCCTGTTGTGCAGAGATTGGCGACCCGCCCTCTCCTCCCCCCTCAGGGGCGGATCACGCCAGCTCAACGCAGACGAGGCGCGCCCCCCACGCGCCTCGTTTCCTTTTCCGGCACATCACACGACGCCTCTTCCCACGTGCGTGCTGAGGTAGAATCGAGTGACCGATCAGGAGAGGACGCATGGTCGACGCTGTCGAACGTCTCGTTAACCTGGCTCTCTTCCTCGCCGCGGCCCGCGGGCCCGTGAGCGCCGAGCAGGTGCGCGCCGAGGTCATCGGCTACCCCGAGGGCCAGGACGAGGCCGCGTTCCTGCGCATGTTCGAGCGGGACAAGGACGAGCTTCGTGGCCTGGGTCTGGCGATCGAGGCGACGCCGGACGGCCGTTACCGGCTCGATGCCGAGCGCACCTTTGTCTCGGGGCTCGACCTGGCCCCGGAGGACGAGGCTGCCCTCCGGGCGGCGGCGGTCGTGCTCCTCGACGACCCGTCCTTCCCCTTCGCCGGCGACCTCCGCTACGCGCTCGCGAAGGTCTCGGGTATCGCCGACCTCGACGTGCCCGCCGCGGCACACCTGGCTGACGAGCACCCCGAAGCGCAGGGAGAGACGGCGGCCACGCTGGCAGCCTCTGCAGCGGCGTGCAAGCGCGTGACGTTCGTCTACACGAACACCGCGGGGCGCTCCGCTCCCCACACCGTGGAGCCCTACGGCCTCTTCCTCAACGCCGGACGCTGGTATCTCGTCGGCCGGGACACCGTTCGGCAGGAGGAGCGCGTCTACGCAGTCGCGCGCATGGAGGACATCACTCCTAACACCGCACGTCCGCGCAGCACCGACTTCGAACGGCCGGTGGACTTCGACGTGTCCGAGTACATCGGCCTGCCGTTCCAGTACGGTCCCGGTGAGCTGTTCGACGCGGTCGTGAAGTTCGCGCCATCGGTGACCTGGCGCGCACCCGCGCTCACGGGCGGAGCAGGAGAGCTGCGGCCCGAGGGGGACGATCTGTGCTGGCACGTCACCGCCCGAGACGCCGCACGCCTTGCGCGCTGGGTCATCGCACACGGACCGGGGCTTGCGATCGAGTCCCCTCCTGAGGCTGTGGATCTCGCGCGCTCGGGCCTCGCCGGGGTGGCGGACGCGCATGCCTAGGCCGTCATCAGCGGAGCAGGCCCGCAGGCTTCTCATGCTCATCGGGATGCTCGAGCCCGGAACCGAGATCCCGCTCTCGGAGCTCGCCGGGACCCTGGGGGTGTCTGCCTCGCAGGTGGCCTCCGATCTAGAGATGCTCTCGATGTGCGGCATCGCCCCGTACTCGCCCGGAGATCTCGTCCCGCTCTACGTCGAAGGCGACACGGTACAAATCTACGGAGCGATGCCCGCGCTCGATCGAAGAGTTCGCCTCTCTTCCGCTGAGGCACGAGCGCTGGCCGCGGCCCTTCAGGCGGCCGGCAGGGACTCCACCGACCCCCTCGTCAAGCGGCTGCTCCACGCCGCCAGCGACATCGCCGACCCGGGCGAGATCGAGCGCGTCGTACGCACGACCACCGGGGCGGACCCGGGCACCCATACCACGCTCGCGAGTGCAGCGCGGCATTCGGAAGCGGTTCGCATCACGTATCAGACCGGCGGCACCGAGACCCTCACCGAGCGGGTCATCGAACCGCACGCGCTGCTCAACGAGCGCGGGGTCTGGTATGTCGAGGCGTTCTGCCGCACAGCCGGGGCGATACGAACCTTCCGGATCGATCGGGTGGCGGACACGACACGGACCGGCGAGCACTTCGAGCCGGGGCCGATCAGTGTGCCGGGACGCGCGCTGCCCACCGAGGGGCTACCACGCGCCGTCGTGCACCTGGCACCGGGTGTCGAGGTCCCGGAGCGCGAGTGGCCGGGCGTGCGCGTCGTGTCCGAGAACGACTCGGGCACTCTCGTCGAGGTGCCGTATGCGGGCACGGGATGGATCGCCCGTCAGGTGGCCTCGTTCCTCGGCGCCGCACGGGTGCGGGAGCCCGCGGAGGTACGCGAGGCGGTCGCGCAGCTCGCCGCCTCCGAGCTCGTGGCCCTCACCGACCGTCAGGCGCCGGCTCCGGACCCGAAGCGACGCGAGATCTCCTCGATGACCCGCTCGGAGTCGAGACGCTCGACGTCGTCGACCGGCAGAGCAGCCAGGAACGAGCGTCCGTAGCCCTTCACGAGCACGCGTGGATCGGCGATCACCAGACAGCCACGGTCGGTCGAGGAGCGGATGAGGCGGCCGGCCGCTTGCTTGAGCTCGATCACCGCCTCGGGCAGGTAGAAGCGCTCCCATGCCGCCTTGCCGTAGCGCTCCTCCCGTTCGCGCGTGAGCGGGTCGCGCACGTTGCCGAAGGGCAGCTTCGGCACGACCACGCACCGCAACGTGTCGCCCCGGGCGTCGAAGCCCTCCCAGAATGACTTCGTCGCAAACAGCGAGATGCGTTCATCTGCGAGAAACTCGTCGCGCAGCCGTTTGGCGGAGACCCCTCTGCTCTGGACGAGGAGCCCGAGTCCCTCCTCGGCAAGACGCGGTGCGAGCACGCGGTAGAGGTGGTCCATGTCCCGGCGGTTGGTGAACAGCGTGAGTACCGAGCCATCCATCGCGAGGTGAAGCTCGAAGAGCAGCGTCTCCAGCCGGCCGAGGTATGCGCTCGCTCCCGGAACCAGGAGGTCGGTCGGGACATAGACGGCCATCTGGCGCTCGAAGTCATAGGAGGAGGACAGCCGCACGGCATTCCAGCGCCCCTCGCCGAGCCGGTCGAGACCCACTGCCGTCGCGAAGTGGGCGAAGTCGTCTCCTGCGGCGATCGTCGCCGAGGTGAAGACCGCCGAGCGCACGCGGGGGAAGAAGTCCTCCGCGAGCGCTTCGCCCACGTCGAGGCGGGAGGCGGCAAGGCGATCGGCGCGCCCCTGCGGTCGGCGGTCGACCGTGAGGTGGTAGACGTACTCGCTCGCCTCTCCCTCGAGCACCGTGACGAGCGCGATGTGCTGGCTGGCGACCCTCGTGAGCAGTCCGGCGAGGTCGGCTCGGACCTCGACCGCGCTCTGGCCGGCGGCCTCGAGGAGCGTAACCAGCCGCCTGCCCGCAGCGAGCATCGCCTCCAGGCGCATGGCGAGCGAGCGCCCCACGCGCGAGACCGTTCCCCACGCGCCGCCGTCACGGATGGCAGCGTCGACGCGTACCTCGCTCGTGTCGTACCCGGCGTCGTCGCCCTCGGCTCGCACGTCGTGTACGAACTCGAAGAGCGAGGCGGCAAGCGTCGAGCCTTCCGTCACGGCACGTTCAATCTCGGCCAGTGCGGAGATGAGAGCTGGTTGGTCGGCGTCCGCGAAGGTCGAGACCTGCTTGCGGAGCGTATCGATAACCCCGCTCCGCCCTCCCCCGAGCGCTCCGAGCAGAACCGAGAGCTCGAGCCGGGAGCACTCCATGGAGAGCTGCTTGCGTGCCTCGCTCTCGGCGGCGTGGGCCTCGTCCACGATCCAGTGCCGGATGGGCGGCAGGATACCCCCATCGGCAACCACGTCGCGGAAGAGCAATGCGTGGTTGGTCACGACCACGTGCGCCGAGGAGGCGCGCCGCCTCGCCCCGTGGACGTAGCAGAGGTTCGGGTAGTAGCGGCACCGCTTACGAGTGCAGTCCGCGACCGAGGCCGTGACCTCACTCTTGAGCTCCCGGCGAAGGTGCACGTTTGCCGCCGCGAGGTCGCCCCACGTACTCTGCGCCACCCACGCCAGCAACGCCGCCACGGCGCCTGCGGTCTCGGGATCCGTCTGGTCGAGCGAGGCAGCGAACCGGTCGAGTTTGCGCAGGCAGAGGTAGTGCTCGTAGCCTTTGAGGGCGACGAAGCGCAGCGGCTCGTCGAGCACCTGGCAGAGCGCGGGCAGCTCCCCGTAGACGAGCTGGTCCATGAGCGCGTTTGTCTTGGTGGCGATGCCCACCCCGACGTTGTTGAGCAGCGCGAACCTGGCCGCGGGGACGAGATAGGCGAGCGACTTTCCCACGCCGGTCCCGGCTTCGACCGCCACGCACGTGCCGCCCGAGAAGGCCTCGGTGACCGCGCGGGCCATCTGGGCCTGCTCGCGGCGATGCTCGTAGCCCGGGTACATACGACCGGCGATCCCGTCCGGGGAGAACTCGGCAGCGATCCTGTCCGGTTCCGGGCAGGCGCACTCGAGGTCGTCGGCGTCGGCAAGCGCCGCTGCCCGCTCCGTGCCCGCACGGGCCCTGCGAGCGTCCGCGAGATCGAACGCGCTCGCACGGCCGCCGGCCGCGAGGTGCGCCAGTACCGTGCGCGCGGGCCACTTCGTACCCGGTGCGAGTGCCGCGAGCCGGCCGAGAAGCGCCGGCCCGAGATCGTCCAGGCCGCACAGGACCGCGCGCCACACGGTGCCGAGTGCCCGCACGTCATCGGGCGCGCGGTGGGAGGGCGCCTCACCGCCGAACGCCTCGGCAAGGTCGCGCAGCCGGTGGCTGGAGAGCCGGGGAAACGCGATGAGCGCGAGCTGCAGGGTGTCGATCCACTCACCCGGGAAGCGACCGCCTCCGGCAAGCCGCTCGAGAAACCCCCGGTCGAACGGCGCGTTATGCGCGACGACGTCCCGCCCGTCGACGAAGGACGCCAGAGACGACGCGGCTGCATCCGGGGCCGGAGCACCGGAGACCTCGTCATCGGTGATCCCGGTCAGCCGGACGATCTCGGGCGGGATCGCGCAGCCGGGGTCGACGAGCGTGTGGAAGGTGTCGAGCACCTCCGGACCCCGCATGATTGCCGCTGCTATCTCGATCACGCGGTCGCGAGCGGGGTCGAATCCGGTCGTCTCGATGTCGACGAGAACGACCTCTTCCTCGAAGCCGAAGACCGCATCGCGGGCGCGCTCTATCGCTCCCGCGTACGACACGGCGACGTCCGGATCGGTGCCCGGAACGAGAAGACCGGGAAGTCCTGCGCTCATCACCGGACAAGACTAGCATGCCGCCCCGACAGGAGTCGGAGCGGCATGCGTGAGGTGCGGATCGTGGAGAAGTGGAGTCCTACTGGGCGCCAGCCATCGTGCGGGACTTGACCCGCCACGTGCCGTCCTCCGCCTTGACGAAGGTCCACTCGTAACCGAAGGTCATGCCCTGCGCGACCTGCCATCCCACGATGGAGACGGTGTCGCCGCTCTCGACGGGCTCGTCCACAGAGAAGTCGCTGATGCCGTAGCCCTCGAGCGTCTGCTCGAAGGAGGCTGCGTCACCGTAGTACTGCTGTGAGGCGACCGGCAGCAGTCCGTAGGCCGTATCGTATTCCTTGGCGGCACATGCCTCGTAGTAGCCGGTCAGGTACTCCAGCGGCGTCTGTCCGTCGGGCACCGCAGGAGCAGTTGCCGGATCGAAATCGACGTCGGGCACCTGCGCTCCCATGCCCGTGGGTGCCTGGGCAACGGGATCGGTAGTGACGGGCGCGACCGACGCGGCCGGCGACGAGTTGGAGTTCTGCCAGACGAGGATGCCGATGACGGCGGCGAGCAGGACCGCGGCCACAACGAGCAGGAGTGTGACCTGCTTCTGGCCGAGTGCGGACTGGGACATGTGCGTTCCTTCCTTCGCGTGCCTGAACTGTGCGGTTGCGCTGCCGATGGTACTGCCGGATGACCCGGCACACAAACTCCGTGACTCTCCGACGGGGTATGATTAGCGAATGGCACGCCAACGCAGCGTTTTCGACATCGTGGGGCCGGTCATGGTCGGCCCCTCTTCGAGTCACACGGCCGGCGCGGTCCGCCTCGGGCTGCTGGCGCGTGCGGTGTTCGGCAGCACGCCCGCGTGCGCACGGATCGGTTTGCACGGGTCGTTCGCCTCAACCGGACGCGGCCACGGCACTGACCTGGCCCTGACAGCCGGCCTGCTCGGACTGGCCCCCGACGACCTCTCCATCCGCGATGCCGAGCAGCTCGCCGCAGAGGCGGGGCTCGAGATCACCTTCGACATCGTGGACCTGGGTCAGGTCCATCCCAACACCGCGTCCTTCGAGCTCTCCGGACCCGATGATCACACGACCAAGCTTCAGGGCTCGTCCCTCGGCGGAGGCGATGTCATGATCACGCAGATCGACTCGTACGACGTCGAGGTCACCGGCGAGCTGCCGCTCCTGCTCGTGGCCCACCTCGACCGCCCCGGTGAGATCGCCGCGGTGACAGCCGTGCTCGCCGAGGAGAGCGTGAACGTCGCAAGCATGCAGGTCTCGCGCGAGCGGCGCGGCGCCGGTGCACTGATGCTCATCGAGACGGACGTGCCGGTGGGCACCGCCGCCCTCGATCGAATCTCGTCGGCACCCGGCGTCACCGGCGTGCGCGTGGTTCCCTCGGTCTAGGACCTGCCCGCAACATGCTTCGGCCCGCTCTTCGGCACGGACGTGTCCGGCTTCTTGGAGCACCCCGCAGAGCGGCACGTGATACACCCTCCCGAGCACGACATCGCCTTCAGAGCGTTGCAGCGCGGACAGCGCAACTCCTCGGCAACAAGCCCGCACACGGGGCACTCGCGCACGCCCGGCATGCTAGACCACCCCCACGATACGGGCGAGCAGGCCTCCGGCAAGCAGCGCCAGCCCTATCGAGGCCGCGAAGAGTCCCGCCACGTAGCCGGCGCCACGCTCCTTCCAGATGACCATGACGCTCGCGATACACGGCACGAAGAGCGTGATCGTGACCATGGAAACCAGCAGCTGGGCGGCGGTCAGGTTCATCGTGAAGAACCCTGCGGCACCGAAGTCGCGACGCACGAAGCCCATGACGAATGCGGTCGCGGCCTCGGCGGGCAGACCGAGCCAGCCCACGGTGAGCGGGACCGCGAAGGTCTGGATGGCGCCGAGTGCACCCGTGACGTCGAGCACCGAGATGGCTGCCGCTCCGACAAGGAAGAACAGCGTGACCTCCTTCATGAAGTGGTAGACCTTCATGAAGGACTTGCGCACCACGTTGTCCAGGCGCGGGACGCGCAGGCTCGGCAGGTCGATGAGCAGGTCGGTGGACGTGCCCGGCACGAGCCGGCCGAGCGCGGTCCCCACTCCGACGAAGATGACGAGCAGTGCCACGAAGTACCCGGCCGCATACGCCGGCCCGACCCCGGCGATGAGCGCCGCGATGACCGCGATCTGTGCGGAGCACGGTACGGCGATGG
>JAHYJI010000085.1 GCA_019429145.1 Coriobacteriia bacterium
AAGGGAAGCCGACCGGTCGTCAGTTCGTAGAGCACGATACCGAGCGAGTACAGGTCGCTCGACGGGCCCAGCGCGCGACCCTGCGCCTGCTCGGGGCTCACGTAGTGCGCTGTGCCGAGGACCGAACCGGTCTGCGTCATCGTGGTATTGCCCGCCCGGGCGATGCCGAAGTCCATGACCTTCACGGTGCCGTCGGGGGCAAGCACGATGTTGTGGGGCTTGATGTCACGGTGGATGATGTCGTAGCCGTGCGCGACGGCCAGCGCTGCGCAGACCTGCGAGGCGTACTCGGCGGCCTTCATCGGATCGAGCGCGCCGCGCTGTGAAACGAGCGCCTTGAGGTCCGTGCCGTGCACGTACTCCATGACGATGAAGTAGGTCTCGTCGTCGCGGCCCCAGTCGTAGATGTTGACGATACCGGGGTGCGAGAGGTTGGCAGCAGCCTGAGCCTCCTGCCGGAAGCGGGCAACGAAGCCGGGGTCGGAAGCGTAGCGCGGGTGAAGTACCTTGACCGCGACGGTCCGGCCGAGGACCTCATCGACGGCCTTGTAGACCTCGGCCATGCCTCCGGAACCGACCTTCTCGGTGACCCGGTATCTGCGTCCGAACACCAGCTCTTCCACGTGTACTCCCGTGTCTCTCGACGCGGGCCCGCCAGGGGCCCGACCATCCGGACTATTCTACCGTATCAGCGCCCGAGGGCCGCCTCGAGCACGGCCCGTGCCGCGGGTGCGGCAACACTTCCGCCCGTGCCCGCGTTCTCGAGGACGACCGCCACGGCGACCGTCGGGTTCTCCGCCGGCGCGAACGCGATGAACCACGCGTGGGACTCGGCTTCCTTGCCGGTCTCGGCGGTGCCCGTCTTCCCGGCTACCGTCACGCCCGGTATCCGTGCCCGCGTGCCGGTCCCGGAGTTCACGGTGTCCACCATGATCGCCGTGACCTGCGATGCGGTAGCGGCGTCGGTCGCGGCTGTCCAGCGCCGCGGTTCCGTGGACGTGATGACCCTGCCCGCCTGGTCGGTGATGCGCTGTACGAAGTGGGGGCGCATCACGACCCCTTCGTTGGCCAGGCCCGCCGAGACGAGCGCCATCTGCAGCGCAGTGGTCTGCGGACCGGGCGGGCTGTCGTGCTCGCCCACGGGCTGTCCCACGCCTGCCCAGGCGGTCTCCCAGGTGGTCATCTCCCCGGGAACCGGCATGAGCGACGCGCGGGCCGGGGTCTCGATCGGGGGCACCTTGTTGAACCCGAACCGCTCGCTCTGTGCGACGAGTTCCTGCGCTCCGATGTCGACTGCCATCTGCGCGAAGACGGTGTTGATCGAGCGCATGGTGGCCGAGCGGACGTCGACGACACCGTAGCTGCCCCCGCCGTAGTTCGTGACCGGAGCACCGCCGATCTCCAGGCGGCCGGGGCCGGTGTAGGTGGTCTCAGCGCTCGCAACTCCCGAGCCCAGCGCTCCGGTGAGAGTGACGATCTTGAACGTCGAGCCCGGTGGGTAGAGGCTCTGGACGGCGCGGTCGTACAGCGGCGCCGAGCCGTCGGCCACCAGGGTTTCCCACGAGTCGTCGACGGCGCCCGGATCGTAGGAGGGCGAGGAGGCCATCGCGAGCACCGCCCCGGTCCCGGGGTCGACAGCCACGACCGCTCCCCGGTATCCCGAAAGCGCCTGTTCGGCGGCACGCTGTACCCGGCTGTCGAGGGTGAGCCAGACGTCGCTGCCCGGGACGGGAAGTCCCGCTGCTGCCTCGATCGCGTCGCGCAACGAGCGGAACACGCGCTGTCCGGAGAGCGCGTCGTTCATGGCGGCCTCGATGCCGGCGCGCCCGTAGGTCGTACTGTAGTAGCCGATGGCGTGCGCTGCCAGCGAGCCCTGCGGGTAGCGGCGGCGGTAGATCTCGCCGTCCGCGGTGGATTCGGCGAGCACGACGCCGTCGGCGGCGACGATCGCGCCGCGTGGCGAGCGGATCTCCTCGGCCAGACCCCGCGTGTTGGCGGGGTGGTTGTTGAGTGCGCGCGCCTGGATGACCTGGATCGAGGTCAGGTTCACCACGAGCGCGACCAGCATCACGGCGAGCATCGTCGCCGAGCGCGAGAGTCGCGTGGCAAGCGCGACCCTGCCGAGCACCGCCGAGGAGCCGGACAGCGAGACGATCTCGGACTCCCGGCCCGTCGCCGCGTCACCGGCGCGCAGAAGCAGACCGAGGATCATGAAGTTCGCGAGTATCGACGAGCCACCGTAGGAGACGAACGGCAGGGTGATGCCGGTCAGCGGGATGAGGCGGGTGACTCCGCCGATGATCACGAAGGTCTGCAGTCCGAGCGCGGCGACGAGGCCGGCTGCGGTGAATGCCGCCATGTCGGAGCGTGCCCGCGCCGCAGTGGCAAGACCGCGCATGCAGAAGAGCAGGTACGCGATGATGAGAGCCGCTCCGCCGAGCAGCCCGAGCTCCTCTCCGATGGCCGCGAAGATGAAGTCGGTTTCCACGAACGGAATCCGTCCCGGCAGCCCGCGCCCCACGCCCACCCCGGTCACCTGCCCGGCGGCGAGCGCGAAGATCGACTGCACCAGCTGGTAGCCGCGTCCGGCCGCATCGGCGAAGGGGTCGATCCAGATCTCCACGCGTGTCTGCACGTGCGAGAAGAGGGAGTAGGCCGCTGCGGCCCCGGCCGAGAAGAGCCCCAGGCCAACGATCACGTAGCCGATCCTGCCGGTCGCGACGTAGATCATCACGAGGAAGATGCCGAAGAACAGCAGGCTCGAGCCGAGGTCCTTCTGCGAGACGAGGACGAAGAGCGACACCGCCCACATGAAGACGAGCGGCCCGAGGTGCCGCACGGCGGGAACGCCGATGCCGAGCACCTTGCGCGTCGAGACGGACAGCACCTCGCGGTTCTCCGCCAGGTACGCGGCGAGGAAGAGCACGATGAGCACCTTGGCGACCTCGCCGGGCTGGAACGACATGCCCGCGACGCGCAGCCAGAGCTGGGCCCCGTTGATCTCGACACCCACGATAGAGGGCAGGACGAGCAGGGTGAGGCCTGCGAGCATGATCGTGTACTTGTAGCGCGCGATCCGTTCGAGCGAGGGCACCACGATGAGCGTGCCCACCATCGCGGCAACGCCCACGAAGAGCCACACCACCTGCTGGGCACCGGCAACGGGATCGAGTCGGGTGACGTAGGCGACCCCGACACCCGAGAGAAGCGCGGTCAGCGGCAGGAGCACCGGGTCGGCCGCGGGCGCCAGGAAGCGTACGGCGATGTGTGCGGCGAGGAACGACGCGATCAGCCCGGCTGGAACCGCGAAGTCTCGCCAGGAAAGGGTCTCGGCCGTCCGCGCGTCAACGAGCCCGAAGACGAGCAGCACGGCAGGGGCGGCAGCGAGTAGCAGGAGCAGTTCTGTCGACCGCCGCGAGCGCACGGCTACGGGCCCCCGGGTGCGCTGTCCACGTCACCCGAGCGCGCCTCGGCGATCGCCCGGTACTGCGCCACGAGCGCGTTGGCGGCATCGAGGTCCTCGACGGGTATCCCCTGGGCGAGGCGTCCCGCGGTGACAGGGTCGAGCAGCCCGACGGTGATCGTGGTCTCCTCGGCCAGCCAGCGAAGGCTGATTCCCGCGAACTCACCCGGCAGACCACGGTAGACCACGACGACGTCGTTCTCGGCGACCAGGTACGCTCGGTCAGCAGCGTAGCGGTACGTCCCCCACACAGCGATCCCCACGACAGCAGCCACTGCGAGCGCCCAAACGAGGACGGCGAGCCATCCGCGGTGCGACCGTGCCGGCTCGGTGGAGGCACGTTCTCCCACGATGTCGACGACGACGACGGATACGTTGTCGTGTCCGCCCGCCTCGTTGGCGGCGTCGACGAGCTCGCGCACGGCCATCTCCGGATCGCCGTAATGGCCGAGTAGATCGGCGATCCGGTCGTCGGTAAGCATGCCGGTCAAACCGTCGGAGCAGATCAGCAGCCGGTCTCCCGGCTCGGCGTCGACCTCGTAGGTGTCCGCGTACATGTTGGGGTCGGTACCCAGCGCACGCGTTATCACGCTGCGGTTGGGGTGCGAGCGCGACTCCTCCTCGGTGAGCGTGCCCTGGCGGATCATGTCGGCGACCATCGAATGGTCGCCGGTGATGCGCTCCATCGTGTCGCCATGCAGGAGGTACGCCCTGCTGTCGCCGACGTGTGCAACGACGATGCGGGTCCCCTCGACGATCGCTGCCGTCAGCGTGGTTCCCATGCCCTCGCGACCACGGCCCTCGCGTGCAGCTTTGATGACGGCACGGTTGGCTGCGCGCACGGCGCGGCCGAGAGCATTCGCATCGGCGTGAGCGGGGGCGGCGTCGCGCAGTGCGGTGACCGCGATGCCGCTCGCGACTTCACCGGCCTCGTGCCCGCCGAGCCCGTCCGCGACGGCGAAGAGCGGCTGCTCGAGCAGGACCGAGTCCTCGTTGTGAGCCCGTACGCGGCCGACATCCGTCAGGCCCGCGTACGTGCGCTTGCCCGGACGCGCCCTCACGCGCGCACCACCTTGAGGCGCACCGAGCCCAGGTCGACCATGTCACCCGACGCGAGCGCGACAGGGCGAACGATGACCGAGCCGTTGACGACGGTGCCGTTGGTCGACTCGAGGTCCTCGATGACGGCGGTGCCGTCCGGAGAGGGCGTGACCCGTGCGTGAGTCGAGGAGATGAAGTCATCCGCGATGACGATGTCGGCTCCCGGCGAGCGCCCGATAATGATCGGCCCGGTGACCGGCACGCTCACGCCCTTGAGTTCCCTCGGGCCCTCCACCACAGCGAGAGCGAGTCGTGCTCCGGCTGCAGCAGGCCCGGCGGCGCGGACGTATCCCAGCCCCGCGCGGACGGCCGCGAAGAGGAACAGGTAGAGGAGTGCGAGAAGGACCAACTTGCCGACGAGCAGGATGATATCGACCACGGCGCTACCCCCTCGGCTCGTGGAAGTACAGTTCGCTCGCTCCCACGGAGACCACATCGCCATCGCGCAGGCGCTCGAATGTCACGCGCTCTGAGTTCAGGTACGTCCCGTTGGTGGAGTCGAGGTCCTCGATGGCCCACCCGGCGCCCTCGCGCACGAAGGCGGCGTGCTCGCGCGAGACGTTTGCGTCGGAGAGTTTGATGTCGCAGGAGGACAGTCGGCCCACGCAGACCCGCTCTCCCGCGAGCGCGACGTCGTGTTCGACCCCGCTTACGGTAACCGTGGCGATTCCGTGGATAGGGGCGTTCTTGGGTGACGGTGGCTGCGTCGCGGGCTTGATCGGAGGAGGCGGCGGTGACGGGGGAGGGTTGTCGGCGAGATGCTCGACGTCCGGCGGACCCTCGGATGCGGGCGTTGCAGCAACGCGGAAGCGCCCCAGCCGCAGATCGTCGTGAACGGTGAAGGTGATGCTGGGGCGGGCCGACAGCGTGTAGCCGCGCTCGGCGGCGTGACCGACCAGGAAGGTCGCCAGCTCTCCGGCCAGGGTGGAGCGAAAGCCACCGATGCCCTCCTCGTCAGCGGGGGAGAGCGCGACCGTGTACGCGTGCGGAACGTAGACCTTGCCCACGCCGACCGCACGACGATCGTCCATCGCCTTGCCGAGAGCCTTGGCGATCTCGGCAGGCTGGACGGGCGAGCGGAACGCCCCGGCGAAGACGCCTTCGACGGCTGAGGCGATGCGGTCTTCGAAATCGGAGAGGATGCTCATGAGGCCATGTCCCGTCTGCCGGAAGGACTACTCCTCCTCGGGTCTGGTCGGCGGTCCGGCCGCTATGACCAGCACCATCAGTATAGAGGAGGCTGCGACGCTCAGAAGCAAGGCCTGGCTCGACCATGTAACCGAGGCGTTGACCTCGAGCGCGACGGCATCGGCCAGCAGGTAGCCACCGAGAAGGACCAGCGCTCCGAGGGCGGTGCCGAGCAGTGCCATAAGGCGCGACGCCGAGCGGCAGAACAGCGACATCGCGGCTGCCGCGCCCGACCACCCGAGGACCACCATCAGCGGCGCCACCGAGCTCACGAGGTCGCGAGCGGCCTGCGACCCGCCGGCGCTTGCCCACGGATCGATAAGAAACGCCACGCTGATATCGGTGAAGGGAGCGCCGGCACCGGATGCGGCCGACGCGCCCATCGTGAGGACCGCGCCGAGTGCGGAGAGTACGGCCGCAGGCAGGGGAGGGAGCATGAAGCCTGCGAGCAGCGGGGCGGCAGGCGAGACCCGCGCCACGCCGAGCACAGGGCCGGCGAGAGCAGCCAGCCACGTGGCGCCCCGCCTTCCGAAGAACCACCACGCCGCCGCGGCAGCGACGAGGAGCAGCGCGGCGGCCAGCAGCATGCCCTCGCGTGCGATCCCTGCAAGCAGCAGCACGGTGGCGACCCCGAGCCCCAGGCCGGGCGCGAGGAGCGCGGCGAGTGCGAGGAGCGCACTGGCGGCGCCGACCGCGAGGCCGCCGAGCGCGAAGGGCGTGAGTCCTGCCCACGCCATCCATGCAGCCGCCAGTGCACCTGCGGCACCGGAGGCGGCCCGGCTCCAGGGGGCCAGGCGGTCCCACAGGCCCACCTGCTCGGACTCGACCTCGTCGCAGAGACCTTCGCCGCACGCCTCTTCGACGAGGGCTGCCAGCGACCGTCTGCCTGCTCTCGGGTCCCCGAGCCCGGCGAGCAGGTGGTTTGCGAGGGAACGGACGCCCGGGTAGCGGTCGGAGACTACGGGGGCGAGCGCGGTCAGCAGGACGTCATCGAGCGCGGCCGGCAACTCGGGCACGAACTCCCGCGGTGCGGGAGGCTCGACCACCTCTGCCTTGAAGACCGCACCTTCCCACGTGTCGGCGTAGTAGGGGTTCGCGTCGGTCAGGATCTCGTAGACGAGTACGCCGAACGCCCACACGTCGGTGCGCTCGTCGAGCTCCTCACCCCGGATCTGCTCGAGCGGCATGTATCCGGGGGTTCCGCCGACTCCGTGGCCGTGACCTGCCGAGGTGGACAGCGCCGCTATGCCGAAGTCCGCGACCTTCACCCGGCCATCGCGCGTGACGATCACGTTGTCGGGCTTGATGTCGAGGTGCAGGACGCCGTTGTCGTGCGCGAACTCCAGCGCGTCAGCCACCGCCTCGACCACCGCGGCGGCCTCGTCGAGGGTCAGCGGCCCGTCGGAGGCGCGCAGCAGCTCGGCAAGGGTTGCACCGTCGACGTGCTCCATGATGATGAACGCCTCGTCGGCGTCGGTGTCCCACTCGTGAACCGTGACGATGCTGGGATGGTTGAGCAGCGCTGCGGTCCTCGCCTCGGCCAGACCGGCAGGGGCCACCGGCCTACCGGAGCGATCGGAGGGGAAGGGGAGGCGCTTGATGGCCACCCGGCGCTGCATCCGCGTGTCGTACGCGAGCACCACGGTGCCGTATCCGCCCTCGCCGAGCTCTTCCAGCGGGCGGTATCTGTCCAGGATGAGAGGCTGTTCCACGATCTCCCCCGACGTGTCGTCTCCGTGCCCATTGTAGCGTTAGGGCCGCTTGCTGCCCCGAATGGAGCAGACCCACCGCGAGGGGGCGCGGCGGGTCTGCAGAGGGGGACGGGTATGCCTACTGCGACACCATCTGCGCTTGCATGCGTCGTGCGACCACGACGATGAGCGGGAGTAGTGCCGCGCTGATAACGAGCGCGACGAGGACCTCGAACCAGACCTCCGTGATCGCTCCGCCCATGACCGAGACCTGCCATATCGGCTCGATGACCCAGTAGAGCGGGAAGAGCTTCGCGATCCACTGTGGCCAGTCCGGGAAGAGGTAGAAGATGGCCGGTGCGAACATGAGTATGCCGGTCCCTTTGATCAGCGCGAACAGCATCGTCGAGTCCTTGGCGAGCACGCCGATGAGCAGCCCGAGCGTGGCCACAAGGATCGCTCCGGTGACGAGCACCGTCAGAACGTCGAGCGGGCGGGGGCCGAGCGCTCCGTTGAGCGCGAGGGTCACGCCGCTCATGACGGTCGCGAGAACCACGCCGAAGATCCACTTGCTCACCAGCACCTCGCTCACCTTCACCGGGGTGACGAGCAACGCATTGAGCGTCCCGTGTTCCTTCTCTTCCACGAGACTCGAGCCCGGCAGGAAGATCCCGGCGAGCGCGAGCGCGTAGAAGACGATGATCGG
>JAHYJI010000086.1 GCA_019429145.1 Coriobacteriia bacterium
GCGGCGAACCTCGGCCCCGAGACCCGATACGACCTCGGCCATGGTGGCGACGTCGCTGATGTCGGGCACGTTGTCGATGCGCGTGCGTCCGGGCGCTAGCAGCGCGGCGGCGATCAGCTTGAGTGCGGAGTTCTTCGCACCCGCGACCCGCACCTCACCAGACAGCGAGCGGCCACCTCTGACGATGATGGGATCCACCAGCGTAACGATCCTTCCTTCAGCCACTCCGTAGCCTTCATACCGTAGTGTACGCGGGCCAGCGTCACAACCGGCCACCGACGACCGTCACCGGACGGTCATCCGCGAGACAGCAGAGAGCGGCAGGCGCCGAGCGCCTGCCGCCCCGAAATGCATCTCCCGCGCGTGCTACAGGCCGTGCTTGTCCGCGACGTTGAGCTGCGCCTCGCACCAGTTCAAGTCGGCGACACAGGCGTTGACCTCGAGCTCGTCGTCGGGCGCTATCTCCTCCATGCGCCGGCGGGCGCTCTCGAGCGCCTGTCGTGCACGTTCGGCATCGATCTGAGATGAGGAGGCCGCCTGGTCGGCGAGGATGATGACCTTGTCCTCGTGCACCTGGATGTAGCCACCGGCGATCGCGAACCAGTCGACCTTGTCCTCACCGTACATGACGCGGATCTCGCCCGGCTTCAAGGCGCTGACGAGCGGGGCGTGCAGCGGCATGATGCCGATCTCGCCGTCGATCGTCGGCGCGACGACCATGCGCACCTCGTTGGTGTAGACGATGCGCTCGGGCGTGACTATCTCGCACAGAAGCGTGCGCTCCATACGTGTCCCAGCTCCTTAGGCCGTCGCGGCCATCTGCTCGGCCTTCTCGAGGGCCTCCTCGATCGTGCCGACGTAGCGGAAGGCCTGCTCGGGAACGCTGTCGTGCTTGCCCTCGACGATCTCGTTGAAACCGCGGATCGTGTCCTCGAGCTTCACGTACTTGCCGCCCATGCCGGTGAACTGCTCGGCGACGAAGAACGGCTGGCTCAAGAACTGCTGGATCTTCCGGGCGCGGTTGACGGAGAGCTTGTCCTCCTCGGAGAGCTCGTCCATACCGAGGATGGCGATGATGTCCTGCAGGTCCTTGTAGCGCTGCAGCACCTGCTGCACGGCACGCGCGACGCGGTAGTGCTCCTCGCCGACGACCTCGGGCGTGAGTGCGCGGGAAGTCGAGGCGAGCGGGTCGACCGCCGGGTAGATACCGAGCTCGGCGATCGAGCGCGAGAGCACGGTCGTGGCGTCGAGGTGCGTGAACGCGGTGGCAGGAGCCGGGTCGGTGAGGTCGTCGGCAGGGACGTAGATCGCCTGCACGGATGTGATCGACCCGTTCTTCGTGGACGTGATGCGCTCCTGGAGCTGGCCCATCTCGGTCGCGAGCGTCGGCTGATACCCGACTGCCGAAGGCATGCGGCCCAGCAGGGCCGAGACCTCAGAGCCCGCCTGGGTGAAGCGGAAGATGTTGTCGACGAAGAGCAGCACGTCCTGGCCCTGGTCGCGGAAGTACTCCGCAGCGGTGAGTCCGGCCAGGCCGACACGGAGACGCGCTCCGGGAGGCTCGTTCATCTGACCGTACACGAGCACGGTCTTCTCGATAACGCCCGACTCGCTCATCTCGTTGTACAGGTCGGTTCCCTCACGGGTACGCTCGCCCACACCGGTGAACACCGAGGTGCCGCCGTGCGCCATGGCGAGGTTGTTGATGAGCTCCATGATGATGACGGTCTTGCCCACGCCTGCGCCGCCGAACAGGCCCGTCTTGCCGCCCTTGATGTAGGGCTCGAGCAGGTCGACGACCTTGATCCCGGTCTCGAAAATCTCGGTGGTGGGCTCGAGGTCCTCGTACTCGGGGGCGTCGCGGTGGATCGGGTAGTAGTCCTCCGCCGTGACCTCGGCGCCGCCATCGACCGGCTCACCGAGCACGTTGAAGATTCTGCCGAGCGTTGACGGGCCGACCGGCATCTTCATAGCACTGCCGGTGTCGACCGCATCCATTCCGCGGGTCAGGCCGTCCGTCGAGGACATGGCGACCGCACGCACCTGGTTGCCCGGAAGGTGCTGCTGTACCTCGGCGACGGTGCTCACGCGACCGACGGGGCTTTCCGCGTCGACCTTCAGAGCGTTGTAGATCGCGGGCATCGCGTCGGGCGCAAACTCGACGTCGAGGACCGGACCCACGACCCTCACGATTCTTCCGACGTTCATAGACGTTTCCTTACCTTCAGTGACTGCCATCTAATCCTCCTGGGCGGCGGCGCCGCCGACGATCTCCGCGATCTCGTTAGTGATGGATGCCTGACGCGCTCTGTTGTAGCTGCGCGTAAGCGTCGTGATCATCTCGGACGCGTTGTCCGTTGCCGACTTCATGGCGGTGCGCCGTGCACCGTGCTCGGAGGCGGCCGACTCCATGAGCGCCCTGAAGACCAGCGTCTCGACGTAGGTCGGCAGCAGGCGCACGAGAACCGACTCGGGGTCAGGCTCGAACGTGTACTCGGCCCGCACGTCGCTCACTTCGGCCGCCTCATCAACGACACGCCGCTCGATGGGGAGGAGCTGGTGGACCTCCGGCTTCTGCTCGGCGACGTTCTTAAAGCGGTTGAACGCGACGTAAACCGCGTCGATAGCTTCGTCCGCGTACGCCCCGATGACGTGAGAGGCGATCGCCTTGGCGTCGGTGAACGTCGGCTTGTCGGAGATGTCGCGGTAGACCGCGAGCGGCTCGATCCCCCGGTAGCGGAGGTAGCCGGCCGCCTTCTTGCCGACAGCGATCACGTCGACCGCCACGCCCGCAGCGCTCTCTTCGCGGATGATGTTCTCGGTCAGACGCAGGATGTTGCTGTTGAACGCTCCCGCAAGACCGCGGTCCGAAGTCACCGTGATGACGACGACTCTCTGGCGCTTCTCGTGCGATTCCAACAGCGGGTGCTCGGCGCCCTTCGCGTACCGGGCGACGTTGCCGAGGACCTCCATCATCGAGAGCGCGTAGGGACGCGCGGCCTCGATCTTCTCCTGGGCCTTCTTGATCTTGGCGGTGGCGACCATCTCCATGGTGCGAGTGATCTGCCGCGTCGACTCGACGCTCCCGATCCTCTTCTTGATGTCGCGCAGGTTCGCCATGCTCTAGCCCTGGCTTCCCGAGAACGTCGCCGAGAACTCGTTGATCGCCTCGACGAGCTTGGCCTCGGTCTCCTCGGAGAGCTTGCCCTCGTCGCGGATGGCCGCACCGATCTCGGGATGGCCGTTGCCAACGAACTCCAGGAAGCCGTCACGGAAGCGCAGCACGTCCTCGACCTCGAGATCGTCGAGGAAACCCTTAGTCCCGGCGTAGATCGCCATGACCTGCTGCTCGACCGGGTAGGGCGTGTACTGCCCCTGCTTGAGAAGCTCGACGAGGCGCGCGCCGCGGCTGAGCGTCTGCTGGGTGGCCCTGTCCAGGTCCGAGCCGAACTGTGCGAACGCGGCGAGCTCGCGGTACTGCGCAAGGTCGAGGCGGAGCGAGCCGGCGACCGACTTCATGGCCTTGGTCTGCGCCGAGCCACCGACACGCGACACCGAGATGCCAACGTTGATGGCCGGACGAACGCCCTGGAAGAACAGGTCGGTCTGCAGGAAGATCTGGCCGTCGGTGATCGAGATGACGTTGGTCGGGATGTAGGCCGAGACGTCACCTGCCTGCGTCTCGATGACGGGCAGTGCGGTAAGCGAGCCGGCGCCGTTGGCGTCGGAGAGCTTGACGGCGCGCTCCAGCAGGCGGCTGTGCAGGTAGAAGACGTCGCCCGGGTAGGCTTCGCGGCCCGGCGGGCGGCGAAGCGTGAGCGACATCTGCCGGTAGGCGACAGCCTGCTTGGACAGGTCGTCGTAGATGCAGAGCACGTGGCGGCCCGGGTTGCTTTCGCTCGCGGGCTGCCCGTCTTCACCGGTGTACATGAAGTACTCGCCCATCGCGCATCCGGCAAGCGGGGCGATGTACTGCAGCGGCGCCGGTTCGGAAGCCGCAGCGGAGACGACGATCGTGTAGTCCATCGCGCCGTAGCGCTCGAGCGTCTCGACGACGCCCGCCACCGTCGATGCCTTCTGGCCGATGGCGACGTAGACGCAGATGACACCCGTGCCCTTCTGGTTGATGATCGTGTCGAGCGCGACCGCGGTCTTGCCGGTCTGGCGGTCGCCGATGATGAGCTCGCGCTGTCCGCGGCCGATGGGGATCATCGAGTCGATGGCCATGATGCCGGTCTGCAGCGGCTCGTGGACGCCCTTGCGCTCGATGACGCCGGGCGCCAGGAACTCAACAGGGCGATAGCCCTCGGCTGCGATCGGGCCCTTACCGTCGAGCGGCTCGCCCAGCGGGCTGACGATACGGCCGAGCAGCGCGCGTCCGGACGGCACCTCCACGGTGCGGCCGGTGGTGCGTACGGTGTCGTTTTCCTTGATGAGCGTCACGTCACCCATGAGCACCGCGCCGACCTCGTGCTCGTCGAGGTTGAGCGCCATGCCGTAGACCACCGTGCCGCCCTCGCCCACGAACTCGAGGAGTTCGCCGGCCATGGCTCCGCGCAATCCGTCGACGCGAGCGATACCGTCGCCGATGGACATGACGGTGCCGACCTCGCGGACGTCGATCTCTGCTTCGAAACGCTCCAGCTGCGCCTTGAGTACGTCGCTGATGGCGCGTGCGGTTATCTCCGCCACTTACGCCTCACCTCCCTGCGATGCGTTAGTCAGGTCGGCGCGCACTGCGTCGAGCTGTGACGAAAGGCTTCCGTCCAGCACGCGGCCGCCGACCTTGATGATGACGCCGCCGACGATCCCGGCGTCGACCCGCTCGCGAAGCGAGACGGGACGCCCGAGTGCGGCGACGAGCTTGTCCGATATCGACGAGCGGAGCGCGTCGTCGAGCGGCACGGCGGTCGTGACCTCGGCCACGACGATGCCCCGCTCGGTCTCGGCGATCTCACCGAAGATGCGCGCGATCTCGCCGAGCGTGTCGGTATGACCTCTCTCGACTGCCAGGGTGACCACCGACAGGACCTCGGGCGTCACCTTCTCGCCGAAGATGTCGCGCATGACGTCGCGCTTCTTCTCGGCAGGGATGCCGCTGTCGGTAAGCGCGGTACGCAGGTCGATGTGACCGCGGACCGCTTCGGCAGCGGCGCTCACGCCCTCGTCGGCCGCGTCGACCGCATCGGCAGCGGAGGCGAGGTCGAAGAGGACCCGTGCATAGGTCCTTGCGATCTCGCTAGTTGTCATTGAGGCTGCCCACCTCGGCGACGTACTTCTCGATGAGGCTCGCATGATCGGCCGTGGAGAGCTTCTCGCCGATCAGCTTGCTGGCCACCGCGACCGAAAGATCGGCCACCGATGCCTGCAACTCGCCGATGGCGGCCTTTTTCTCGGCCTCCATGGCCTCGTGCGCCTTGGCGACGATAGCCTCTGCGTCCTTGTTGGCCTGCGCGACGATCTCGGCCTTCATCGACTCGGCGACCTTGCGGCCCTGCTCGATGACCTTGCCGGCCTCACCGCGCGCCTCGGCCATCTGCTGCTTGTACTCCTCGAGCATGCGCTCGGCATCGACCTTGGTCTGCTCGGCCTTCTCGAGGGACTCCTTGATAGTGGCCGCACGCTTGTCCAGCGTGGACGAGATGGGTCCGAACGCGAACTTCCTGAGCAGGAAGAACAGCAAGAGGAACGCAAGGATCGACGGCCAGATGTCGGCCAGTACCGGCACGACCGAGATGGCCGACCCGCCTTCCTCGGCTGCGTAGGCGACTCCTACAAACATGGCTCTACTACCTCCACTCTCGGTAGCGCGGACTTAGGCGCTGAGGATCAGAGCCAGAACGAATCCGAGGAGCGCAAGAGCCTCGGTGAACGCGATGGCGATGAACATGGTCGTCTGGACCTTACCGGCCATCTCAGGCTGGCGTGCCATGGCCTCGACGGCCTTACCGCCGATGATGCCGATGCCCAGACCCGGGCCGAACGCGGCGAGGCCGTAGGCGATACCCGCGCCGAGTACGTTCAGAGAGCCTTCCACCAGTGATCCTCCTTCATTCCGGAACCCACCGGGTCCCCTTCCGGACTATCAATCCATACCGGCGTGTGCCGGCCAGAAACCTGTCTCTAGTGCTCCGATGCGTGGAGCGCACCACCGATGTAGACGGAGGTGAGGATCGCGAACACGTATGCCTGGATGAACGCGACGAAGACCTTGAAGCCATACATGATGACCAACATCATGAAGCCGAAGCCCGTCATCGTGATGCCGAGTGCGCCGAGCTGCTGAACACCCAGGATCATGAAGATGCCGAAGATGCCGAGGATGATGCCGCCGGCGAACATGTTGGCGTAGAGACGGACGGCGAGCGTCAGGGGACGCAGGAAGTGTCCGACGATCTCGAGGATGAAGATGAACGGACCGAGTGTGAAACGCCCGCCCGGACCCATCTCCCTCACACCGCTCGGGACGAAGCTCTTCAGATACCCGATGACACCGTTCTTCTTGAAGCCGATGGCGTTATACACGATGAAGACCATCAGGGCCCACGTCGCGGTCACGCCGATCGAACCGGTGCCGGGCAGCGCGCCGGGAACCAGTCCGATCACATTGTTGAAGAGGATGAAGAAGAAGAGCGTGCCGATGAACGGGGCGTACTTCGCTCCGTCCTTGCCCATGTTGTCCACACACAGGTTGCGGATGAACTCGTATCCCGCCTCGGCGACCTGACCGATGCCCTGGGGCACGATCGAGACCCGTCTCGCGGCGACGAGGAAGAACACGAGCGTGATGACGAACGCGATGACCAGGAAGAACGTGTAGTTGGTGAGAACGAACGGGTCCACCGCGTCTACCGTCCCGTTTACGTCACTGAACGGCAGAACAGAGTAGTGATGGAGCTTGGATGCCAGTTTCTCAGCAAAACCATCCACGCGGTCGTTCCTCCTTTACCGGGGTCGGGCGAGCACCTTGCCGTATCGCACGAGTTCCACCGTGTACAGCACGACAAAGCCGCCCGCTACTCCTGCAGCGAACGGCACGAATCCCTCAGATACGAAACGGAAGTACAGGAACAGGACGGCGGCGGCGAGCGCCATCCGCACGAACAGGGATATCGCCGCGAAGATGAGACCGGACTCCATCGAATCCGGGGTGATGGTCCTGAAGCTCGCCCGGGAGGTCAGCAGAAGCCCGGCTCCCAGTGCGATGCCGAGTATCGCCGCGACGACCGGATGGCCGAGCAACGCAAGTACGCTATCGACGAGTGCGGGAGACAGTGACGGACCCCTCCGGTTAAGACTCATCGGTACATGACGCACACTGTGAGACCAACCGCGGAGGCGGGTGCGCGAGCGACCTGGGCGAAAGGCGCAACCGGAACCGGCCACGCCGCCGTTGACCGCTTGTCCGACGGGGGTCTCGGAAAGCTTGCCCATCGTACACGAACACCTCGGAGCGGGCAAGAAGCGGATTGGGGTCTAGGCGCGGTCGCGGAACCCGTCACCCGGCGGGGTGTCACCGTCCCCCGAAAACGCCTCTTCAGGCAGCTCATCGGCGTGGTAATGCGCCATCTCGAAGAGGCCGAGCCAGGATGCCATGAACACCGAGAGGCCTGCCAGCACCCCGAAGGTGAGAAGCTTCACCGAGGTGGCCGCCCAGCGCATGGCGTATGCGCCCACGCCCAGCCCCGCCGACCACACATAGATGATGAGCACGGTCTGCCGCTGCCCGAAACCCCGTCCCAGCAGCCGGTGGTGGATGTGGCCCCGGTCGGCCTCCTGGATCGGCCGCTTGTGCCGCACCCGCCTGACGATCGCGCTTGCCGTGTCGAAGATCGGCACGCCGATGATGAGCAGGGGCACCACCAGCGTGATAGCCGCGACCGACTTCATGACGCCCAGGAGCGAGACCGCCGCGAGCGAGAAGCCGAGGAACATCGCTCCCGAGTCGCCCATGAAGATGCTGGCAGGGTGGAAGTTGTGACGTAGGAAGCCCACACAGGCACCGATGAGCGCCGCGGCGAACACCGCTGCGTCAGGCCGGTTCCCCTGCAGAGCGAGCACCAGCATCGTCGCACCCGCGATCGCGCTGACGCCGGCCGCCAGACCGTCGAGCCCGTCGATGAGGTTGATGAC
>JAHYJI010000087.1 GCA_019429145.1 Coriobacteriia bacterium
CAGGTCTGGGGCTGGCCCGACCAGGTACCCGTCATCCCGGTGGTGCCCGAGACGCCGGCCCAGTGGGGCTTCTGCCTGCTGCCGCTGCTGCTCCTGCCGCTCCTGTTGCTTCTGCGCCGCCGCCGTTTCACGGTCACCGAGGACTTCCTGATCGCCATGGCGGCCGCCGACACGCTCGAGGAGGCTGCCGAGCGCAGACGCTGGCGGTGGATCGTGCCCGCCGAGCACATGGAGAAGTACCGCGGGCGTGAACTGGGCGGGGTCCGGCTGACGACCATGCTCAAGGCCGAGCGCCACTCAGAGTCGGACGTGAACGACCTCATGAAGCGGATCGGCGTGAGTCGCGAGACTGCACTCGTCCTGACGATCGCGAAGCGTACCAAGAACCTCTGCACAGAGGACGCAAGCCTGGCCGTGGCCGCACGCGCGATGGGCGTGGACGCGTACGATGCGGCGCTCTTCGTCGAGAAGTACCTCGATGCCGGCGAGACGAAGACGGAGTGACGCCACGGACGCAACCGGTGTTTGGGTATAGGAGTATGGAGGCGTGTAGCAGTCTATCGGTTGACACGTCTGAGCACGCGCAGTAGTCTATTTACAGGGTTTTGTAACAATCGTTACAACGCACGACCCGGCCCGTGAGTCACCGGCATTGCAGGCGGGCCCTGACAACTGGAACATCGTCTCCGAGCTTCGGACGCCTACAGCCGCTCTGGCCAGGGATCCCAAGCCGATAGGGTGTCGTGGGAAACGACGGCGCCTCCCGTCCTTTTCGGACCTTGGAAAGGAGACTGATGGGCATACGGGCCTCCCGGCAAATGGGGCCCGGTTCATCGGTGTACGGGGTAAGGGAGACGAGACACGAGAAGAGACCGGATATCGCAGGCGCTCAGGCGCCCCGTTGGCGATGTCCGGTCCTTTGTATTCTCGTCCCTTCCACGGAAGCACGGGAAAGGAGGTCGTCACAGAACGTGAGATGCGGATCCGCTAGGACCGTATGAACGATTCGCGAGCCTCAATGAGGAGGCCGCGAAACGACAGAGAGGGAAGAGGCATGGGCAAACTGGATAAGGATGGAGGTAAGTCACTGAAGCTGACACGGCGCCAGTTCATACAGGCAGGCGCGGCAACCGCTGCTGTTGGAGCAGCGGGTCTCGATTTCGCCGCCAAGCCGTCAAGTGCCGCCGCCGCGGAAGTAGCGGAGACTTACCACACTACCTGTCCGTACTGCTCGGCGAGCTGTGGTCAGCTCATCGATGTGGATGCGGAAGGAAACGTACTGGACATCTATGGAGACCACCAGTCACCGTTCAACGACGGTGGTCTGTGCGCCAAGGGTGCGGGCACGTTACAGCTGGTCAACAACCCGCGCCGTCTTGGCGCATGGGCTGGATCGCATCCGGTAAACAACACCTTCGAGTACGATCCTGCGCACGCCGACGGGATCGCATACCGTCGTGTCGGTAACGGTGCGTGGAGCAAGGTCAGCCTAGACGCCGCCTTGACCGAGGCCGCAGCCGGCCTCGTCGCTGCTCGGGGCACCTTGAGCGATGCAAACTACAACTCCAAGGGCGTGGCGTTCTTCGGCTCCTCGCACATGAACAACGAGCAGAACATCGCGTACCGCCGCCTGATCGCTCAGTTCGGAACCTCGAACGTCGAGCATCAGGCCCGTATATGACACTCGTCCACGGTGGCCGGTCTGGCCGCCGCATTCGGACGAGGCGCCATGACGAACAACTGGACCGACATGGGCAACGCGTCGCTCGTGGTGGTCATGGGCGCCAACCCGGTGGAGAATCACCCCGCCTCGATGGCCCACATCAACCACGCGCGTGACAAGGGCGGCAGGCTGATCGTTCTCGATCCGCGCAAGACCCGTACCGCGCTTCAGTGCGACCCGAAGCGGGGAGACCGCTACATCCGGTTCCGTCCCGGTACCGACATCGCGATCATCAACGGTCTCGTTCGTCGGATCATCGAGAAGATGGAAGCCCGTCCGGTCGACGATCCGGTTCGCGTCAAGTTCTACCAGTACCTGAACGAGACGAGCTCCAACTCGTTCTTCCCGGACGCTGGTGGCGGCATCATCTCCGTTACGGGCGGCTCGAGGTACACGGACGCCCGCTTCATCGTGAACGAGGCCGGTACGGACTATGTTCGTGCGACAGTCGACGAAGGCACCGCGACGCAGATCTCGAATCTGCCGGTCAAGGCGGCATCGGTAACTGCCGACCCCGACACCGTGTACAACAGGCTCAAGGCTCACGTCGATCCCTACACGCCCAAGGTGGTCCAGGACATTAGCGGTGTCAGCCCTGCTGACCTCGAGTTCGTTGTCGATGCCTACATCGAGAACGGCCGTGCCGCGAGTGTTGGTTCTGCGATCAACGGTGGCGTCAACGGCACTCAGGACCCGACAGCTGCCGGCTACAAGTGCACGACGATGCTGTACGCCATGGGCATCACCCAGCACACGTGCGGCGGCCAGAACGTCAAGAGCTTCGCAGTCCTGCAGGCGCTCATGGGCAACACCGGACGCGCCGGCGGCGGCATCAACGCGCTGCGCGGTATCCACAACGTCCAGGGCTCGACCGACGCCGGCAACCTGCAGCACCTGATCCCGTTCTACTCGGGCAACCCCTCGACCATGACCTCCGTGGACCCACTTGCGTTCGGCAAGTACATGGACAACCTCTGGGGCAACCCGCTGAACGGAACCGGGAACCGTGCAACCTACGATGGCTCGTACGACGACGCATACAATACGGCGCCGATGGGCCTTCAGCAGCGTGGCTTCATCAACATGACCTACAACTTCTTCGGCGGCCCGGGCTGGATGGCCACCCCGGAAGCTGACCGCACGCTCACCAACGGCCTGTACGACCTGTGGCCCAAGGGCAATGGCGACTCACACATCACGATGTTCCGGCAGATGATCTCGGGCGTTACGAAGGCCTGCGTCGCGTGGGGCCAGAACCCGGCCGTCACCCAGCCGTATCAGGGCGCGGTTCGCGCGGGCATGAAGGAGCTCGATCTTCTCGTGGTCGTCGATCTCTTCGAGACCGAGACCGCTGCGGTCGACCGCAAGGCCGAGGGCGTCACGATCCTGATTCCCGCGTGCTCGCACGTCGAGGAAGCGGGCAGCGTCGTCAACTCCGGTCGCGTACTGCAGTGGCGTGAGAAGGCCACCGAGCCCAAGGGCAACAGCAAGGCGGACCTCGAGCTCATCTTCCGTCTCGCGCACGCTCTCGACGGCGCTGGCGCCTTCTCTCACATCACAAGTCAGTGGGCATCGCTCGGGAAGGGCACTCTCAACGCGTACGACACGCTGTACTACGATCCCTACGGCTACAAGCCCGGCGTGTCTGCAGCGTTCGAGGCGCTCAGTGGCGAGGCCGAGATCTGGCGTGGTGCTGACGCAACTCCGACCGTGGGCACCGTCTACGGTTCTGAGTGGATCACCGAGCTGATGTACCGCGAGCTGTGCACGCACGTGAACAGCGGCGGCACATCATGGCTGTGGGTCGCTGCGTACAGCACCGTGCGAGATGCGCAGATTCACACCGGCCAGTCCCACTGGCTCGTCAACAACCGTGCCAAGAGCCGCGACATCGCAGATCCGAACGGTACCCTCGCATACCCCGGCTGGGGCTATGCATGGCTCGTCAATCGCCGCGTGCTGTACAACAACAGCGACGTCCCGGGCGACGCTGGCGACTTCTACATGGGTCCGGACTCGGTCGCGCGTCTGTTCGTCTCCGCCAACACCGGATCGGGTGCACTCGCTGGCTCTGCCGGTACGCCGCTGAACTACTCGCGCTGGTACCGCTTCTATCACAAGCTGGCGGACCGTCCCGACACCTGGGACGCCGATGGGACGCCGCACGTGCTGCCCGGTCGCTTCCCCGCACACGTCGAGCCGTACGAGACGCCTCGTGAGGATCTGGCGGAGACCTGGGGTCGCAACACCACCATGAGTGCCGTCAACCTTGGCGGTCTTGCTGCAGGAGCCCGGTGGAACTGCGTTCCCAGCGACACTCCGGTCGCAGGCAAGAACGCGGAGGCCGCTAGCTACCCGTTGGTACTCACCACCATTCGGTGCGTCGAGCACTTCCAGGGCGGCCCGATCACGCGGAACAACCCGTGGAACGTCGAGGCCGAGCCGGAGCCGTGGATCGAGATCAACTCGGTCGACGCCGCGCATTACGGTATCGCGACTAACGACTGGGTCAATGTAACCACAGCCCGTGGCGGTTCCGATCAGGCCAGCCAGGGCCCGCTCTCACCGCATTCCGGTACCTTCACCCAGGGCTTCAGGGCCCGTGTAGGTGTCGGTGCGGAGGACAACCAGCGTGTCGGCGTCGGAGTCGTCGCCATCCCGTGGCACTGGGGTGACAAGGGCCTTTCGACCGGCGCTCGCGCCAACGATCTGTGCATCGATGCAGGGGATGCGAACACGACCATCCCCGAGTCGAAGGCCTGTCTCTGTCAGATAGCGAAGATGTAGGGAGGTGGTGAACGATGGCTAATACAATGGCGATTCTTCAGGACGTCGATACCTGCATGCGATGCCGCGGCTGCGTCATCAGCTGCAAGCGAACCTGGAAGATGAAGGCTCTGGACCCCGGCGTGCACAAGGTTGCACCCGACCAGCGCGTCATCATCAAGTCCCAGAGGCGCGTCGACAACGGACCGTTCGTACGGTTCAGCTGTTGGCACTGTCCCGATCCGCCCTGCGTCAAGCGCTGCCCCTTCAAGGCGCTGACCAAGCAGGAGAACGGCGCGGTTTCTATCGACCCGGATCTCTGCGATCCGAGCCAGTGCGAGAAGCAGTGCCTCTTTGACTGCAAGCGTGCCGGCTACCCGAAGATCGGTGTGGGCAGCGACGAGTTCCCCGCCTCCGAGAAGGCATGGAAGTGCACGTTGTGCTTCGGCCGCTCCGGCTCCGATGACGACATCGCTGCTGCGACTGCGCAGCGCGGCAAGTCGTGGGGCAAGCCGCTTCCTCGCAATATCCGCAACAGCAACAACGTCCCCGCCGAGAAGGGCGCGGCGATTCCGGAGTTGGCCCACGAGCCGAGCTGTGTCTACACCTGCCCGGCCAAGGCGATGAAGTGGGGTACCCGCCAGGGTATCCGTGACTACGTCAACGACTCGGCCAACGGCTACATCTCAGCGCAGGGTGACGGCAGCATGTACTGGGCGAGCAAGAGGGCGATCATCATCCAGCCCAAGGCAGACCCGTACATCGAGGACCACATCACGCCGATGGTGTCCAACCTGCTGAACAGCCCGTTCGCCAAAGCGGCGCTGGTGCCGACGATCTTCGCTGGTGGCCTGCTTGCGGTTATCGCACGTAGGCAGCAGAATATGGAAGAGTCCGCTGGAAAGAGAGAGGGGTGATAGGTATGCGGAAGATCACCATCGCACTTGCCATAGCAGTCGCTGCATCAGTGCTGCTGCTCACCCCGGGCATCGCTCTTGCGAACTTTGCGATCCACGGCGGGTACTCCATGGACACGGACGCCTGCGCAGGATGTCACCGTGCGCACACGGCTTCCAGCCCGATCCAGTGGAGTTACACGGATCCGGACACCTTAGTGACCGGTAGCGGGAGCGCGCTGCTGATCACCACGGCCGACGAGACGTTCGAGTTCTGTCTCACGTGCCACGGTGATGACGCCGCCGGTGCCGCGACCAACGTCATCAGCGGTGTCTACGAGAGCGACGAGTGGGGTGACATCGGCCAGCCTCTGAATGGTGGAGGGTTCGGCATGAACCGTACGTCGAACCACACCTTCAACGGTGCCTCGTGGGCTGCGTGGGGCGGCGGGGAGACCGGCCGTGACGGGCTCTTCAGCACCGGAGCAGGCCCATTGATCGTGATGAGCTGCTCCTCCTGCCACGATGTCCACGGTAGCTCCAACTACCGTATCCTCAAGGACGTCGTGAACGGGATCCGGGTCGGCGGGTACGAGGCAGACAACACCCCGACCCCGTACGTGATCTCCAACGAGCAGGGCTATCCGTCCGCCGGCTGGAAGCTGCACGAGCAGGGCGCTCTCGACATGGTTGACTACCAGCCCAACTACACGACGCCCTCGTATGCGAAGGCTCCGGGTCTGGATCCCGATAAGGGCATCAGCGGCTGGTGTCGTGCCTGCCACACGCAGTACATGACGAACGCTGGTACCACGACGGATGTTAGGATTCCGGGCACCACCAGCTATTTCACAGGTACCGTCAACGAGGAAGGTACCTACGACGCCAACGACGGCTTCGGCCTCGTGACGCGCTACCGTCACCCGGTCAACGTCGAGTTGTCCGGCTTCCTCGGCCCCCGCGACCTGATTGATCCCGAGAAGCTCCCGACGGCCTATACGCCGGGAGAGGAGTGGGACCAGGCCTGGGTCGATTGTCTGACCTGCCACGTGTCACACGGCTCGACCGCTAAGATGAATGGCTTTGCCAACGTCTGGGACTCCACCGACCCCGAGGCAGGCTCAGGTGTTGGTGGTGTCGATCCGGCGAACAGCAGTGCGCTGCTCCGTCTCGACGATCGCGGCGTATGCCAGGAATGCCACAACAAGTAGTCGCAACAGCATCTGATCGGGACTGCGATCAGCAGACTCGAGGGGAGAGCCGGGCAGTGCCCGGCTCTCCCTCTTCTGCGCACCGGAGTCCTCTGGCACTCCCGGGAATCGTCCTGGCCTGGGTGCTTCTCGCCGCTGCTGCTTCCGCACACTTCGTCTTCGAGACCGCCGTCGTGCCCTCGGTGGCCGACCCTGCACTCGTGTTTGGCGGAGCGGTCGCATCAGCGCTCTTCCTGCTCCTGATCGGCGACCGGCCACGGATGGCGGATCTGAGAGCGCTCGGGGGCCAACGAGCCGCACTCGCGCTCGGTGCCGGGGTGCTCGGACTGGCCATCGCGCCGGCGCTCGTGATGGTGAACCGCTACTCTGACGCTCCCGCGGGCACGGTCGTCGCGTTCTGGACCACCGCCGTCTGGGGTCTCCTGCTGGTGGCCGCGTCGGCACTCTCCGCCCGCCGCCCCGTTCGCGCTGCCGGTGCGCTCGTTGCGATGGTTGGCTGCATGGGGATCCTCGGCAGCTGGGAGCGACCGAGTTCGTTCTCGCTGCTCGTCACCTTCCCCGCCGAGGAGCTCACCTTCGTGATCGCGGGAGTCGCATGGGCGGCGTTCGTGATCATCACGGGTGGCCTTGCCCGCACGGAGGGAGCCCGCGGTGTCTACGCGCTCGCTGCTGCGGGCGGGCTTGCCGGCTCGGTGGCCTGGGGCCTGCCGGCATCCGGCTGGGACGTGACCGCACTCGTGCCGCCCGCGACCGCGATTCCGGCGGTCGTCCTGGCAGGCCTCGTCGCCGCCCTGTCGGTACACCTCTCACGCCGTGGCGGCGCTCACCTGCCAGGTGCCGCGCTGCTTGCGGTCCCCGCGCTCGTTACCACGCTGCTCGCCGTCGAACGGGCCACCGGGACCTTCGGGCCGCGTCCGATCATCCTCGACGAGGCTGCGTGGGGCTCGGCTGTCGCGGCAGCCGGCATCTCCGTGGCTCTGCTGAATCTGAGGCGCCCCG
>JAHYJI010000088.1 GCA_019429145.1 Coriobacteriia bacterium
GAGCGTCAGGTAGCGCGTGAGCACCGCTCCCCACACCAGGTCGATGTCCTGACGCGTCGCGCCGGCGTCGGCGAGTTCCTCGGAAAGCTCGCCCGGCTCGGCGAACGCGCGCTCGATCTCGTCTTTGGTGATGGCGGAGAATCGCACGCGCGAGACGGGCACGTCCGCGTTCACGCGCCGGACCACGTCGCGCGCGTCGGCACCGATGAGCTCGCCCTCGCGGTCGAAGTCGGTGGCGATCATGACCTGCTCGGCCTTCTTCGCAAGGTTCTCGATCGAGCGGATGATGCCCTTCTCGGCGCCCTCCTTGAGCACGGGAGCACCCACGAGCGTGGGCAGGGAGTCGAGCTTCCACTTCTTCAGATCGACGCCGTCGAGCTCCTCGGGGAAGTCGACCTTCATGATGTGGCCCTTCAGCCCGATGCTGACCCAGTCCTCGCCGTCGCGGCGGAACCGGTAGACCGGGGTGGAGTAGACCTTGTCGGTAGTGGGCTTGCCCACGGCGAGGATCTCGGCGATCCTGCGCGCGGCGATGTTCTTCTCTGAGACGACCAGTCGCATACGGGTCGGGTCCTGTTCTTCAGGCGGCAAGTCTTTGCGAGTATATACTGCGCGTCAACCCACGCCCTACCGAACCCTTACAGTCCCAGCTCCTCCGCCCGGGCCTGCATCGCCTCCAGAGCGACACTCAGGAACTCCTCGCGCGTGATACCGAGCGAGGTGCACGTGTCCATCTGCTCGCGGTTCGCACCGCGCGCAAACGCCTTCTCCTTCCAGCGCTTCTTCAGCGAACGAACCTCAACACCGGCAAGCGACTTGTCCGGCCTGACGAGCGCGGCGGCAACGATGAAACCGGTGAGCGGGTCGGCGGCGTAGAGCGCGCGGTCCATGTCGGTCTCGAGCTCGACGTGGCAGGCGTGCGCTAGGATGGCGTGCACGATCTCGTCGTCAACGACGCCTGCGAGTTCTTCGGCCGCACCGCGGGCGTGGCGCTCCGGGTCCTCGGCGGTCTCGGCGTAGTCGAGGTCGTGCAGCAGTCCGGCAAGGCCCCACCGCGCCACGTCCTCCTCGGGCAGGCCGAGGTGGCGTGCGAGAGCCTCCATGATGACCTCGGCGGCGATGCAGTGGTTGACGAGGTTGCGGTTCGGGATGCGTTCGCGCACCAGCGCGAGGGCTGTCTCGCGGTCCATGGGGGCTCCTTCCGGGTTCATACGGTCGTCAGGCACCGGTACGGGCGCGCTGCGACTCGACGCGCGCGGCGAGCCACTCGGCCCACTCGGCGACACCCTGGTCCTTGGTCGCTGCCATCGGGAAGACGGGCACCGTGGCGTTGAGGCGACGTAAGACCTCCCGGAACTCGTTCTCGTCGAAGTCGAACACCGGCATCGTGTCGTACTTGTTGAGGATGACCGCCTCGGCCCGCGCGAAGATGTTCGGGTACTTGTACGGCTTGTCGTGTCCCTCGGGTACCGAAAGGATCATGACCTTGGCGTGCTCGCCCAGATCGAAGTCGGTAGGACACACGAGATTGCCGACGTTCTCGATGATGAGCAGGTCGATCTCGGCGATCTCGAGCGCGTCGACCGCGCGCCGGATCATGTCGCTTTCGAGGTGACACGCTCCGCCGGTGTTGATCTGCACCGCCGGCACGCCGTGCGCCTTGATCTTCTGCGCGTCGACGTCGCTGGCGATATCTCCCTCGATGACGGCGATGCGGTAGCGGTCGCGCAGAGCTGCGATCGTTGCCAGGATGGTCGATGTCTTCCCGGCCCCGGGTGAGGCGAGCAGGTCGAGAACGAACACGCCGTGCTCGTCGAAGAGTGCGCGGTTCTCGGCCGCGAACCGCTCGTTGCGATCGAGGATCGGCTTCGACAGGTCCACCTTCATGATCTCTCCCCGGCCTCTGCCCCATCGGGCAGGTCGATGTCGATCGACTCGATCTCCAGTTCGCGGCCCTCGACCAGTTCGCAGAAGTAGTTCTTGCACGACGGGCACTCGACGTCGAAGCGGCCGTGGTTGAAGGTGGTACCGCACTCGACGCACCTCGATCGTCCGGGCACACGCTCCACGACAAGCGTCGCTCCCTCGGCGAGCGTGCCAGGGCTCAGCGCCTCGAAAGCGAAGTGGAGCGCATCGTCCACGATCTCGGTGAGCTCGCCGACGCGGATGCGGATCTCGTTGATGCGTGTTGCATTCTCGCGCGCTGCACTCTCGACCGAGGCCGTCAGAATCCCGCTCACGATACCCATCTCGTGCACGTGCCCGGCCCTCCGCTAGTAGCCCTGTGTGCGGCGACGCTCGATGCGCTTGACGAGTACGACACGGGCGAGCGCCATGCTGATCTCGTACAAACCGAGAAGCGCCGCGAAGAGCGCGAGCATCGTCACCGGCGACCAGTCGGGCGTCGCGCCTGCCGCTACCACGATCAATACCGTATAGACCACGCGCCAGTTCGCCCGCAGCTTGTCGTAGGGCACGATGTTGAAGATCATGAGGTAGAAGACAACCACCGGCAGCTGGAAGGCGAGCCCGAACCCGAGCATCAGCATGATGGCGCCCTGGAAGTAGGTGCTCGCCTCGGGCATCTGCGTGACGCCCTCCCACGCCTGCCCCACGATCCACTCGAATGCCGTGCCGAGGATCACCTGGTGCGCGAAGACGACACCACCTGCGAACAGCACCACCATTGCCAGGAACGTCGGGACCAGCCACTTGCGCTCGTTGGGCTTGAGAGCGGGAAGGAAGAACGCCATGACCTGCCAGATGATGATGGGGCTGCCGACCACGAGCGTGGCGTAGAGGGCGACCTTGAAGCGCAGCGTGAACGTTTCGAACGGGTTGAGGACCACGAGCTGCTGGTCGCCGAAGATGTGCAGGATCGGCTGCATCGCAAGGTTGTAGAAGTACGGTGCGGGGAAGTACAGGACGATCGAGCCAGCGAAGATGACGATCGCGATGATGATGAGCCGGTAGCGCAGTTCCCGGAGGTGCTCGGTGATGGGAAGTCGCTTTGGTCCTATCGGCATGGTGTGGTCCGAGGAAGCGCCCGGAGGCTACTCCTCTTCCTCCTCGTCCTCATCCTCGCGCACCGTATCGTCCACAAGAAGCGGCGTGCCGGGCGCTCGTGCCGGTGGTACGGCCTCCCCGTCTTCGCCCTCCTCATCGCTCTCCACATCGGCCAGGTTGCCCGGAGTGCGTTTGTCGGCGTAGACCTCGGCCCGGATGACGGATTCCATGGTCTCCTGGGCGCGCTTGAACTCGCGCATCATCTGACCGATCGTCCGCCCGAACTGAGGAAGCTTGTCGGGGCCGAAGATGAGCAGCACGAAGACGACGATTATGAAAAGCTCGGTTCCACCGATGCCGAACACAGAAACACCCTTTCGCGAGGACCCTGCCGTTGATCCCCGTTTGCTAGAACTCCCGCGCCTCCGCGGCGTCGGGGAAGATGGCGAACACTTTGTCGAGACCGGTTATTCGGAAGATCTTCAGGATGTTCTCACGCGTGCACACGAGACGGATCGCCCCGTCACGCTCCTTTGCGCGCCGCAGGCCGCCGACGAGAACACCGAGGCCGGAGCTGTCGATGAAGCCGACACCTTCGAGATCGACGATGATGTGGGAGCACCCCGATTCGATCTGATCGATGAGAGTCTCTTTGAGCCGGGGAGCGGTGTAGACGTCGACCTCACCGTCGAGCGACATCGTGCACACGCCCTCCGCCTGCACTGAGGTGATCTCAAGTTCCATGGCGCGCTTCGCTCCCTCTCGTTGCCGGAATAGCCTGAAAGATTGTACCGTGCTTCCACTCCCCGTACCAACCGCACGCGTCGCCGGTGTCGTGTGGTCGGGCGCGGGGCAGGGGCATCTGCTCACACGCTACTCGGTATCGGTCGGAGGAATACGGGTACCATTGTGGTGAATCCGCCCGATAGAAAGGACCCCGATGTCGCTCACGATAGACCTTACACAGGAGCCCACCTACTGGCTCCTGAAACTAGCAGGGGATCTGGACTACGGTGAGTGCGCTGCGTTCCGGGTGAACATCGACCGGATCCTGAAGAACTCGCCACCTGCGGCGATCGTCGATCTGTCGAACCTTGAGTATCTGGACAGCTCCGGGCTCGGGCTGCTATTGAGCCTGTCCAAGGAGTTTGGGGCCCAGGGAGGCCGTCTCGTGCTGATCACCAACGAAACGGTCGACAACATCCTGTCGCTGACCCGGCTGAACGGTATCTTCTCCACCGCCTCGTCGATGGACGATGCGCTGGCAACCGTCTCGGAGCAGCCCCTGTAGCAGATGCCGAGGCCCCAACTGAAGATGGCGCCGTCACCGGCGCCATCTTGTTGGTTCCTGTGCGCTCGCCGACCTAAGGTGTGGTCGTCGCCTCACCTGACGGTGTCGCCTGCATCTCGGCCAGCATGCTCTGGGCGGCCGATGCACTCTGGCCGTCCGGCTCTATCTCGAGATAGCGCGCGAACGATGCCGCGGCATCGTCCGTCCGCCCGACGGCACGGTAGAAGATTCCGGCGTTGAAGTAGGCCGGGGCAAACTCGGGCGAGTCGGCCATGACCTGCTCGGTGACCTCGATGGCGCGTGAGGCCTGTCCAGAGTAGAAGTACGCGATGGCCATGTCGACCGCTACGTTCGGGTCGCCCGGCTGCTCGGCCAGCGCCCGCTCGTAGGCGTTCGTCGCCGAGACCCAATACGCAACGTCGTGACCGCTGTTGGGCCCGAGCGCCTGCTGGATCTGGAAGCCCCAGTCGAAGTACGTGTTGCCCATCCCCACCAGTGCCGTATAGCTCGTCGGCTCGCTGGCCAGCATTGCCGTATACGAGTTCACGGCAGGCAGATGATCGTTCGCGATCCGCTCCAGGCTCGCACCGGTCTCCGTCGCCCCGGCTGGCTGCTGGGCACCGGTGCCGCCCATGAAGAGTGCGGGAACCAGCGTTGCCACGAAGGCGATGATGACGAATATCAGAACGACCTTTACCCAGAGCGATGACTGCTTCTTGTTGATAGCCACGTGTTACTCGCTCTCGCCCTCGGGAGCGGCGGTGTCTGTGGCCTCTCCACCGGTTATGTCATCGATCGGCGGGTGTCCCGGAGGCATCTCACCCTGCAGGTCCTGTTCGGAGAGCGGAGGTGCCTGCGTGCCGCCGGTACCCATGCTGGGAACGCCCACGCTCGGGGACGTCACCTGCGGGCTGCCGGTGGGGATCAGGATACCGATGATGATACCGACGAGCAGCGCGACCACGCCGATGAGACCGGCAACGGTCATCGTCACGCTCTGTGCGCCTGCGGGGACGGCAGCTGCCTTAGTGCGGGGAGTGCTCGCCTGGGCCTTGGCGCCGGCCTGCTTGGATGTTGACTTGGCCGCCGGCTTGTCAGCCGAGGTCTCGTCGTCGTCGAAGAAGAAGTCCTGGTCACTCACGGGTCGATTCCCTCCTACTCTGATAAGACAGGCCGTCAGTCCTCTCCGGAATCTCCCGGAAAGCGGCTGCGACCCCGCGCGATTATAGCACGCACCCTCGGTTGCACCTCCGCGCCTTCGAATGAGCGCTCGTAGCGCCTCAGGGAGACGAGGGATGCGGCCCCGGCCGCGATTGCGAACACGGCGCCAACGGCGTCCGGTGCGAGTTGCACCCAGTGTGCCAGCAAGAAGCCAGCCAGATACCCGAGGACCGCTGCCCCCACAGGAACTACATAGACGAGTTGCTGCGCCCGCCGCCTCACGGCGGCAGGGGTCTCGACTTCCACGGTGTCGCCGGGCTGTGCTCCGTGGCTATCCGCGACGTCTTCGAGCAGGCGCTTCCCCCCCGCGCCCTCGGCACAGGCGCCGCACGCCGCGCACGATTCGGACGGCACGATGGCAACCGAGACGCGCCCATCGGCAGCCGAGACAACCGTGCCGCACTCGCGCATCTCTAGACGACCCTCAACTTGATGCGCATCTCCTCGGCCCGAGCCTGGATGCGATCGATGTCGAGCAGGCTCCAACGGCCCGAATCGTAGAGCACCTGGCCGGCAACCATGGTGAACACCACGTTCTCCTGGTTCGCGGTGTGCACGAGCGTGCTGTACGGGTAGAGCGTCGGAATCTGGTGGCTGTGCGAGATGTCAACGGCGATGATGTCCGCCTGCTTGCCCGGTTCGAGCGAACCCACCCGATTGTCGAGACCGAGCGCGCGTGCTGCGTCAAGTGTTCCCATCTTGATGAACTGGCGGGCGATCAAGTGTGACTCGTACCCGGAGAGTGCGCGCTGGATGAGCAGGCCGATCCGCATCTCGTCGAACATGTCCAGGGTGTTGTTCGATGCGGGTGAGTCGGTCCCGATCCCGACCTCGATGCCGCGCTCGAGGAAGCTTCCGAGTGGCGCGACACCCATGCCGAGCTTGGCGTTGCAGCGCGGGCAGTACGCCACGGCCACCTCGCGCTCGGCGAGGATCTCCATGTCGGCGTCGTCGACCTGCGTGCAGTGCACGGCGAGCATCCGCGGGACCTCGAAGAGCCCCCACTGGTCGATGTAGCGCACGGGGCTGACCCCGGTGGGGAGCCACCCGAGATCGACACCGGTGAAGGTGTCCCGGTAATCCACCGCAAGACGGGAGCTGCCGTACTTCACGAAGTCGTACTCGTCCTTCGAGCCTGCGACGTGCATCGCGACCGGCAGGTCCTCTGCGATCGCCTTCTCGGCGACCTGACGATATACCTCAGGGTGGCAGCTGTACGCCGCATGCGGCGCGATCCCGATGGTCAGACGCGACGGGTCCCCGTACTCACGCCACTCCGCGATGTCCTCGGTTGCGCGGGCCATCAGCCCCGCTACCTCACGCTTCTCCATCGTAGAGACTTCCCGGTATGCGACCGCGCGAAGCCCGGACCCGGCTGCCGCGCGCGCAGACGCGCCTGTCTCGGTGATGTCGGCGACCGTCGTGATGCCGGACTGCAGCGCCTCGGCGGCGCCGAGCCGGGCGGCATCCTCCCAGTCCTTGTCATCGAGGTACTGTTCCTTCTCGAGCAGCTGGATCTTCCACTGCGAGTAGGGCAGGTCGTCGACGAGTCCGCGCATCGCCGAGTACTCGAGGTGGGTGTGCAGGTCGACGAAGCCGGGCATGAGCACGGCAAGGCCGAAGTCGCGGATCTCCTCGTCGGGATGGGCCGCCTTGAGTTTCTCGAGCTCCCCGATCTCCACGATGTGGTCGCCGTGCACGAGCACGGCGCCATCGACGATGTGCGGGGCGGCTATCGGAAGGACATACCGGGCGGCGAGCAGCATCCACGTCTCCCTGGAATCGGCATCACGCCATTCTATCAGCACGGAGACGGTCTGGGAGCGACGGGGAGGGTTGCCCGGCGAGTTCTGCAGCGCGGAGGGAGGCGCGAAGCGCCGGGGGCCCCTCCGCGCGAAGCTGTCTGAGTCGGGGAGCCCTCCCCGTCGCTCCCCCGTCGCTACTTCACGGCGGTGTGGATGGCGACGATGCCGCCGGTGCGGTCCTCCCAGGAGATCGCGGTGAAGCCTGCGCCACGCAGTTCGGCAGCGAGCTGGGCCTGCTGCGGGAAGGAGCGGATCGAGTCGTTGAGG
>JAHYJI010000089.1 GCA_019429145.1 Coriobacteriia bacterium
CCATGCGTCCGGACGACATCGCGCGCGCGTACGACCTGGATATCGTGCAGACGATACGAACGCTCGGCACACTGGAATCCCGGGGCCTTCTCACTCGCTACCCCGATGGTCGATACGGGGTGCTTCCGCGCTGAAGCGCGGTACAATGCCCCCAACCGACCGCACGAGAGAGATGCCGAGGTAGTAGGGTGCCCCTGTCCGAATCCGTAACCGTCGTCGGGGGAGGACTCGCCGGCACCGAGGCTGCGTGGCAGCTCGCGCAACGCGGTGTACGCGTGCAGCTGATGGAGATGCGCCCGGCGACGACCTCTCCTGCGCACTCGACGGACGGGCTGGCAGAACTCGTCTGCTCCAACTCGTTCAAAGGGACCGATCCCTCGTCGGCTACCGGGACGCTCAAGCGAGAGCTCGAACACCTCGGCTCGGTCGTCCTCGCGGCAGCTCGCCGGACGGCCGTCCCCGCCGGCGCCGCCCTTGCAGTCGATCGCACGGCATTCTCAGCGACGCTGACCGGCATGCTCGAGTCACACCCTCTCATCGAGGTGCTCCGCGAGGAGGCAGCGCACCTTCCGGAGGGGAGGTCGATCCTCGCAACGGGTCCGCTGACCAGCCCCGCGATGGAGGCAGCCCTCTCGGACCTGGTCGGCTCCGACCGCCTCGCGTTCTACGACGCGGCCGCGCCCATCGTCGATGCAGCGACGATCGACCGCTCTGTCGTCTTCGCCGCCTCCCGGTACGGCAAGGGAGGCGGAGCTGACTACCTGAACTGCCCGCTCGACCGCGAACAGTACGAGGCGTTCATCGCCGAGCTGCGAGGCGCTCGCCGCGTTCAGGGTCACGAGTTCGAGAGGGCCGATCTCTTTCAGGCGTGTCAGCCTATCGAGGAGGTCGCTCGTAGCGGCCTGGACGCCGCTCGCTTCGGTGCGCTCAAGCCGGTGGGGCTGACCGACCCCAACACCGGCGAGCGTCCGTGGGCCGTCGTTCAGCTGCGACCCGAGAATGCCGCGGGTACCGCGTACAACCTCGTCGGGTTCCAGACGAACCTGGCCTTCGGGGAGCAGCGGCGGGTGTTCGGCATGATACCGGGTCTGGCGACCGCCGAGTTCCTCCGGTACGGCGTCATGCACCGCAACACCTTCATCGATGCGCCCTCGCTCCTCGACTCCACACTTGCGTTGAGAGACGCTCCGCACGTGCGCATTGCCGGCCAACTCACCGGGACGGAGGGCTATCTGGAAGCCGCCGGCTCGGGACTTCTCGCGGCACTCAACACGGTGGCGGACCTTGTCGGAGCCCCGCCGGTGGTCCTGCCTCCGACGACAGCACTCGGTGCGCTGATCGCGTACGCGACCGATCCGGAAACCACCGGTTACCAGCCGATGCACGTCAACTGGGGCCTCGTGCCGCCGCTGTATCCTCCCGTGCGAGGAAAGCGTAACCGCTACTCCGCGTACGCCGGCCGCGCTGCCGAAGACATCTCAGCCTGGGCGAGCGGTCATCCTCTCGGTGGCGGCCTCGAAGGGAGCGTCGACCGATGACCGAGGGCTACCCGTATCTCGATTCCTTCCTGCGGCACATAGCCGCCGAGCGCGGTCTTTCCCAGCACACTCTTCGCGCGTACTCCTCGGACCTCTCGCGCTACTTCGAGTGGGCAGGGCGTGCCGGCGTAGACCCGCTGCGCCCGACCCACAGGGCGCTCCGCCGCTACCTGGCCGACCTCGACCGCTCCGGGTACGCCCGCCGCACCATCTCACGTCGGCTGTCGGCGCTGCGAACCTTCATGGGATACCTGTCGCAGGAGGGCGTCATCGACTCCGACCCGTCCCGGGTCGTCTCCGCACCGAAGACTCCCCGCAGGCTTCCGGGTCTCGTGCCGCAAGACGTGCTCAGGCAGCTGCTTGACGCTCCGGACCCGGAGACGCCGGTGGGGATCCGCGACCGCGCGGTGCTCGAGGTCCTCTACGCGTCGGGGATGCGCGTCTCCGAACTCACGGGGCTGACGACCGAGCGACTCGATCTGCGCTCCGGCCTGGCGACGGTGATGGGGAAGGGCTCGAAGGAACGGATCATCCCCATCCACCCCTTCGCCATCCGCCGCGTACGCGACTACCTCGAACGCGCCAGACCGACGCTGGTCCGCGGATCCGATCCGGGGACGCTTTTCCTCTCGACCCGCGGCAACCCGCTCTCCCCAGACGCGGTCAGGCGACTCATGAAGACGCACCTCGCGACCGCGGGGGCAGCGGCCGGCCTGTCGCCGCACTCGATGCGTCACACGTTTGCGACGCATCTGCTGGAGGGCGGTGCCGACCTGCGTACGGTGCAGGAACTCCTCGGTCACGTTGCGCTGTCCACTACCCAGATTTATACTCACGTGAGCATGAAGCGGCTTCAAGACGTACATCGTCGAGCGCATCCGAGAGCGTGATGCGCCGGGGGCAACCGCCGCGGGCGAGGGGCACACACTGATGAGGAACGACTCGCGGACCGATGTGTCCGCTCTGTGGTCGACATTCAAAGAGACGGGCGATCCCGATGCCCGCGAGCGTCTGATACTCAACTTCTCTCCGCTGGTTAAGTACGTTGCGGGACGTGTCTCCTCCACACTTCCCCAGACCGTGGACACCGCCGACCTCATCAGTTACGGGCTGTTCGGGCTCATCGATGCCATCGAGAAGTACGAGCCCGAACGCGGGATCAAGTTCGAGACCTACGCGATCGCTCGCATCAAGGGAGCGATCATCGACGAGCTCCGCTCGCTTGATTGGGTGCCTCGCTCCGTTCGCGCACGTGCCAGGGAGCTGGAGGCCGCCTACATCGCGCTCGAGACCCGTCTGCGCCGCGTCCCAAGCGATGCGGAAGTCGCCGAGGAGATGGGTCTGACCATCGACGAACTCCACGAGATCCTCTCCAAGCTCTCCTACGCCTCGGTGGTCTCCTTCGAGGAACTCTGGTCTGGTGGTGACCGCGAGGAGCACTCCGACGGGGCGGCCTCCATTCCCGACCACGATGCCGACGATCCGGTCTCGATGTTCGAGACCGAGGAGGTCAAGCACATCCTCGCCGATGCGATCGAGCACCTCCCCGAGCGTGAGCGGGTCGTCATCACGCTCTACTACTACGAGGGTCTGACCCTGAAGGAGATCGGCAAGGTGCTCGGCGTGACCGAGTCACGTGTCAGCCAGCTGCACACGAAGGCCGTGCTGAGGATGCGCGCCAAGCTGCACTCGGCGTGACGTTCCGCGGCGCCCGTGCGCCGCGCAATTCGCCCGTTCTCGCGTCTCCCACCCTGTGGTATGCTACGCAGGTTCTTATCACACACGCTTGCCTACCTGCCCGCAGGTGACCCCGGCCATGATGAGCCCGGGTATGCGGATCGGGGATGACAGCAGGCGGAGGTACAACCGATGAAGGAGGAACCACTATGTCCGTAGTCTCGATGAAGAGTCTTCTCGAGGCCGGTGTCCACTTCGGACACCAGACCCGTCGCTGGAACCCGAAGATGAAGCCCTACATCTTCACCGAGCGCAACGGGATCTACATCCTCGACCTGCAGCGCACCCTTCGCGAACTCGAAACCGCGTACAAGTTCGTTCGCGATCTGTCGGCCCGCGGAGACCACGTGCTGTTCGTCGGCACCAAGAAGCAGGCCCAGGAGCCGATCCAGACCGAGGCCGAGCGCTCCGCCAGCCCCTATGTCAACCAGCGCTGGCTCGGCGGCATGCTCACCAACTTCGTGACCATCAGGACCCGTATCGACCGCCTCGTCGCACTCGAGACGATGGAGGAGGACGGCACGATGGCCTCACTGCCCAAGAAGGAGCAGCTCCTTCTTGGCAAGGAGAAGGAGAAGCTGGAGCGCAACCTCACCGGCATCCGTGAGATGAAGAGCCTTCCGGCCGCGATCTTCGTGATCGACACGAAGCGCGAGACCATCGCCGTTGCCGAGGCGCGCCGTCTGAAGATCCCGATCATCGGACTGGCAGACACCAACGCCGACCCGGACGAGCTCGACTACATCATCCCGGGTAACGACGACGCGATCCGCTCGGTTTCACTGATGTCGCGCGTGATCGCCGACGCCGTCATCGAGGGCCGTGCCGCGCTCGAGGGCCCGCGCGTCGCAGAAGCCACTGAGCGTCCCGCGCCCGCCGTCGTCGACACTTCCGTCGCCGAGGCGCCTGCGGCGGTTACGCCCGAGACCCCGGCGCCCGAGGTTGCCGAGCCAACCGCTCCCGATGCCGCTCCCGAGGCTCCCGCCGTCGAGACCCCGGCGCCCGAGGCCGAGTAGCCCAACGTTTGCACGCACCATCCCACACGATCACCGGAGGTAATCCCAGAATGGCAGATATCACCGCCACAATGGTCAAGGACCTGCGCGAGTGCACCGGCGCAGGCATGATGGACTGCAAGAAGGCTCTTGCGGAAGCCGACGGCGACATGGACGTTGCCGTCGACATACTGCGGACCAAGGGCCTGGCCGCGCTCGCGAAGAAGGCCGGTAGGGCCACCAACGAGGGAGTCATCGGTGGCATCGTCAGCGACGACGGCCGCACCGGCGTTCTCGTTGAGGTCAACTGCGAGACGGACTTCGTCGCCCGCAACGCGAGCTTTAAGAGCTTCGTGGTCGACGTCGCGTCGCACATCGCCGCTGCGGCCCCTGCTGACGTTGCGGGGCTGCTTGCGCAGCCGTACGAGTCTCGTCCGGAGGTCACCGTCGAACAACTTCTCGGCGAGACTGTGGGCAAGCTCGGGGAGAACATGGGCATCGCTCGTTTTGCCCGCTACGAACTCGCTTCGGACAACGGTGGGATCACCGTGTACATCCATGGCGTCGGCAACATCGGCGTGATGGCCGAGATCTCTGCGTCGACCCCGGACGCCGCTGCTGCTGGTGACTTCGCCGCGTTCGCCAAGGACGTCGCTATGCAGATCGCTGCAGCCGCCCCGCTCGCGGTCCGCCGTGAGGAGATTCCGCAGGCGACCGTCGACCACGAGATGGACATCTACAAGGCTCAGGCTGCCGAGTCGGGCAAGCCCGAGCAGATCCAGGAGAAGATCGCCACCGGTCGTCTTGAGAAGTACTACAAGGAGGTCTGCCTCCTGGAGCAGCCCTTCGTAAAAGACCCCGACGTGTCTGTCAAGCAGTATCTCGAGGCCACCGCCAAGGCCCTGGGAGCAGAGCTCGATGTCGTTCGTTTCGAGCGCTTCGTTCTCGGAGAGACGGCATCGGCTGAGTAGTCTGTAGTAGTGCACACGCTGGGGGTAACCGCAGCGTGGCAAACGCGGGCCGGTACCCACAAGTACCGGCCCGCGTGCTGTATGCTGTAGGGGATGTGCCGTCGCTGACACGATCGATGAGAGGGGAAGGCGTGGGAGAGTACCGGTTCCGCCGCGTCCTGTTGAAACTGTCCGGCGAAGCGCTCATGGGCGATGCCGGCTACGGAATCGATCCTCTCGTGCTCGATTCGCTTTCGCGCCAGATCCGCACCGTCAATCAGGCTGGCGTTGAGGTGGCGATCGTCGTGGGCGGGGGCAACATCTTCCGGGGCCTGGCTGCCGCGTCAAAGGGCATGGATCGTGCCCAGGCCGACTTCATGGGCATGCTAGCGACCGTAATGAACGCCCTGGCCCTGCAGGACTCTCTCGAGCGCCACGAGGTCTTCACGCGCGTCATGTCGGCGATCGAGATGCAGGCGGTCGCGGAGCCCTACATCCGACGCAGGGCCATCCGTCACATAGAAAAGGGCCGCGTCGTCATCTTTGCAGCAGGCACGGGCAACCCGTACTTCACCACCGACACCACCGCTGCACTGCGGGCGCTCGAGATCGATGCGGAGTGCATCATGAAGGCAACCAAGGTCGACGGCGTGTACGACTCCGATCCGGCCACCAACCCCGACGCAGTCAAGTTCGACGAGCTGCCCTACATCGAGGTCCTCAGCCGTGGCCTGAAGGTGATGGACAACACGGCGATCTCGCTGAGCATGGACAACAACCTGCCCATTCTCGTATTCAACATGGAAACGGACGGTAACATCGAACGGGCGCTCATGGGCGAACCAGTTGGCACGATCGTGAGGGGAGACAAGCGATGATCAACGAGATACTCAAGGACGCCACCGACCACATGGACAAGTCGGTCATCGCACTGGGACACGAGTTCGCGACCGTGAGAACGGGCCGTGCCTCCGGGTCCATCCTCGAGAAGGTCCTCGTGGACTACTACGGTGTCGCGACACCTCTCCTGCAGATCGCGACGGTCACGGCGCCGGAGCCGCAGCTTCTCGTCATCCAGCCCTACGACAAGACGGCCATCAAGGCCATCGAGAAGGCGATACTCTCCTCCGACCTCGGACTGAACCCGGCCAACGATGGACAGGTCATTCGTGTGCCCTTCCCACCGCTTACCGAGGAACGGCGCAAGGAACTCGTCAAGCTCTGCAAGAACTACGCGGAGGAAGCCCGTGTCGCGGTGCGAAACATAAGGCGCGATGCCAACGACAAGCTCAAGCGCTCCGAACGGGACGGGGAGATCAGCCAGGACGACCTTCACCGCGCGGAGGCCGAGATCCAGAAGTACACCGATACCCACGTAGCACAGATCGACGAGACGCTGACCCGCAAAGAAGCCGAGATCATGGAGGTCTGAGGGTTTGTCTCCCTCTGCAGACTCCCGCGCTGATTTCTTCTCCGATGATCCGGGCCCGGAGCTTCTGGAGCACCTCGAAACCGCGCGCACTCCCCGCCACGTCGCCGTCATCATGGACGGCAACGGCAGGTGGGCGTCAGCCAGGAACCTTCCCCGGGTCGCCGGACACCGCGCCGGTGCAAAGGCCGTCCGTGAGCTGATCGCCGCTGCGATCGAGCTGGGTGTCGAGTTCCTGACGATCTACTCCTTCAGCTCCGAGAACTGGTCTCGCCCGGCCGACGAGGTCTCCGGTCTCATGCGGCTCTTCGTCGAGGTCCTCGAACGCGAACTCGGCAACCTCGAAAAGATGCACGTCCGTGTGCTCGTCAGTGGGGATCTTGCCGAGCTGCCTGTCGACACGGCCGAGGCCTTCCGCTCGACGGTCGAACGCACCGCCTCCAATCAGGCCCTGACCCTCGTAGTCGCCCTCAACTACGGAGGACGCACCGAGATCGTCCATGCAGCGCAAGCGCTTGCGGCGGACGTGGCCTCTGGCGAGCTCGACGCGGGTGCGATCGATGAGGTCGCCTTCTCCCGCCACCTCTATCTGCCTGAAGTGCCCGATCCGGATCTTCTCATCCGTACGAGCGGGGAGATGCGCGTCTCGAACTTCCTGCTCTGGCAGATCGCGTACAGCGAGA
>JAHYJI010000090.1 GCA_019429145.1 Coriobacteriia bacterium
TCCACATCGGCATCGGACTACTCCACCTACTCGCGCTATAACGCCAAGATCAAGCTGCCGAGCAAGGGCACCTGGCGTGTGCGGGCGTATCACGCAGCCGACACCACCAACGCCAAGACATACTCGAGCTATCGGAAGGTCACCGTGAAGTAGGGAATAGGCACGGCCGCTGAGTCAAGGAGCAGCCACCACGAGAGAGACCGCCGCTGCGACGGCGCGGTAGCCGTGGGAGCTGCTCCGTGCATCCGTGCCCAGGTGGCGTGGGTGATCCTACCGTTCCTCCCCCTCGAAAACCGCTAGGCGGGTTACCCCCGTCTCGAGGGTTCGAATCCCTCCCTCTCCGCCAGATGCGAACGCGACGACGCCCGTCTCTTCGAACGTGAGGGGCGGGCGTCGTCACGTTCACTGAGTGCTGACTTCGGAGACCCTTGGTAGTTCAGTCGTTGTCGACAACCTCTTTGAGCTTGTCGGCTGCGTCTCAACCGTCTTCTTCACCTTGGCGCCACCTTGATCTATCTTGCCTTCGCGCTGCAGGTACTCGTCGCCGGTGGTGTCGCCAGTGGCGATCAGAACGGAGCCTTGGCGGGATCGTAGTACCAGGTCTCCCTCTCGATCTTGCCCTTCGAGACTTCCAGTGATGTGACGCCGACTACTTGTGCGACTCTGTCCAGGTCCGGACGCATCCCGTCTGCGGTCCAGAACACCAGTGCCCACCCGTCACCCACAAGCGTTCGCTCGATAGTGAGATCGAAGTCGGGTGTCGCCAAGAGCGCGTTCAGTGCGGACTCGACCTCACTGGTCCCGCTGTACGTCCTGTCGGTGGCCGCATCGTGCAGTACTGCATCGGGAGCGTAGAGGGGGAGGAGTACCGGCACGTCTTTGGTCGTGTCGAGCCCCTCATACGCCTCGGCGTACGACTCGGTGACGGCCGCGACGGACCGTTCGCCACGATTCGCGAACCACATCCCGCCTACGAACGCCGCGCCTAACGCCAGCACTGCGGCCAGCAACGCGTACAGCCACCTTCTGCTGCGAGGCTTGCGTGTGTGGGTCTGGTCATCCATCGTCTCGTCCTTCCGTGGAAGGAACCCTCACTACATGGATGTTCCCGACCATCGCCAGTGAGGAACACAACCAACCGTTGCCCCCGGCCTGAGGGCAGGGTGCGTACAATCGTTACTCTTCACTAGCTTCGGTTAGCTTAAGCTAGCTTCGGGTATATACCTGTTATCTGGCCGATGCGAAAGGAACAGGTGCGATGACCGAGTTGGTCCATATTGCGGTTCCAGTCGATCGAGTTCGGGAGGTCTACGAGCTCCTGGCCCGTGAACCCGCCGGATCGGCGGATGCTCACCACGATAGCGAGGATGGTTATCCCGCTGGCTGGAGCAAGGCGCTGATCGACCGCATGTTCGTCGAGTCATCGAGGGCCATGAGGGGAATCCTGACCGCGATCGCTCGGAAGTCCCCCGGCTGGGTGACCACCGATGAGATCGCCGAGGCTTCCGGGCTGACGACTCGGCAGGTGGTCGCCTCACTCGGACCGTTCAAGAAGCGCGTTCGCGGCCGATACGGGATGAAGCACTGGCCGTTCGCATCGAGGGAGTTCGGAGACGTAGGCATCCTGAAGTACTCGATGTCGCCGATAACGGCGGATCGGATCCTCGAGTTGAACCTGCAATTCGATCAGCACGAAGAAGGGGGACGGTAGCGGGCGTGCCGCGTGCCAGTCTAGCCGGATAACCGTTCGCCATTTAGGAGGCGATAGTCATGTTGTGGACCATCTTCGTGGTCTTGGTCGTGCTTTGGCTCTTGGGGTTCAGCCTCAACATAGGTGGAGGCCTCATTCACGCACTCATCGTCATCGCGGTGATCGTGCTCGTCTACAACCTGTTGACGGGTCGCCGATCCGCATAGAAGCAAGGGAGAGTGAACAGTCATGCCCAACGTAGCTTCAGTCAATCGCAGTCAAGTTCACACCGAGGTTCGTTCGCCCATAGAGTCAGTGATGGCTCGGGTCGTGTGGTTCGTGTTCGGCGCGATCGAGATACTGATCGCCATTCGCTTCATGCTCATACTGCTCGGGGCCAATGCCGAGGCGGGCTTCGTGCGGTTGATCTACGGCATCTCCGACATCTTCATGGCTCCGTTCATCGCGGTCTTCGGCACGGATCAAGTATCCGGGGCGACGTTCGAGTGGAGTGCCCTGGTGGCGATTGCCGTCTATGCGCTGATCGCATGGGGCATCGTCGCTTTGATAGGTGCGGTGAGTCCGCGATCGCACGCTCAGACGGTTGAACGAGTCGAGACAGATGAGGATGTCGTTGTTGAGTGATGGCAGCGTCCGCTTCCCGCGGGCGTACGAGAGGAGGTCGAGCAGAACGATGAAGATACACAGAAAGACGCGAGCGATCTCACTGCTGGTCGTGCTACTGGCGGTCACGATGGTGATGCCCGCGACAAGTGTGGCGGCTCAGCCGACGGTGAACCTCGGCACCACCTCCAACTTCGCGGTCCTGGCTGGCGAGACGATCACCAACACCGGACCGACTGTGATCAACGGAGATGTCGGCGTGCATCCGGGAACCACGTTCACCGGACAGGCCGAGGCGAAGATCAACGGCGCGGTGCATCTGGCTGACGACGTTGCGGCTCAGGCCAAGGATGACCTCGTGATCGCATACAACGATGCAGCCGGACGGACACCCGTCACTACCATCCCTACCGAGCTTGGCGGGACCACCTTGAAGGCCGGCGTCTACAATTCTGAGAGTGGCACGTTCGAGATAACCGGCACCCTCACTCTCGACGCCGAGGGCGATCCCGATGCGGTCTTCATCTTCCAGATGGCGTCCACGCTCGTCACCGCGCCAGACAGCAGTGTCAACCTCGTCAATGGGGCCCGGTTCTGTCGGGTCTTCTGGCAGGTCGGAAGCTCTGCGACTCTGGGAGTCAACTCGAGCTTCGTGGGACACGTGTTCGCACTGACATCTATCGCGGCGCAGACCGGTGCCACGGTGGAAGGACAGCTGCTGGCACGGAACGGCGCGGTCACGCTGGACGACAACACGATCACAAACGGGTTCTGCGCGGACACTGCGCTCTCGGGCATCAGCATCACCAAGTCTGCCTCGCCCTCCGCCCTGAACAGTGGACCGGGACCGGTCACGTATACCTATCGGGTGACCAACCCGGGCACGGTCGCGCTGTCCGAAGTGTCTGTTGTCGACGACAAGCTTAGCCCTGTGACCTATGTGTCAGGGGACGTCAACGACGACGGATTGCTCCAGCCTGAGGAGACCTGGGTCTATACCGGCACGATGACGCTGGGCGCGACCACGACGAACACCGCCACCGCCTCGGCCACCTCTGGCGATACGACAGTCACCGACACCGCGTCCGTCACGGTTGTGGTCAGCACGGTCACGGGCGGGGCCATCCCGAAGACCGCCACTCCGTGGTACAACCTACTGCTCGCGGGCGTTGTCATGGCTATGATCGGAGCTGCGGGCTACTGGACGGCCACCAGAAGGAGTCATGAGTAGGGAGAGAGAGAAACCGGGCGTGTCTCGCCTGGCTCTGCTGTCACTGGGAGTCCTGGCGATCGGGGCTGGATTCATCTGGTGGGCATCGGTGAACATCGGGGCACTTAGCTCCGAGTCTGCCGATGCCCACATCGGCCCCAAGGCACCCCCGTCCCCTCCGGTACGAGAACGGGTCGAGCCGGCCGTCGAGTCCGTCCCCCCACCGGATCCAGCGGTTTCCGACGAGGTGCTCTATCCCGATTATCCGACCGAAGGTGACCTCATCGGAACGTTGTGGATCCCGGCCGTGGATCAGAGCTTTCCCATCATCGAGGGGACCGGCGACGATGAACTCAAGCGGGGCGTGGGCCACTTCAGGCAGAGTGTGCTGCCAGGGATAGAGGACAACTGCGTCTTGTCCGGACATCGCGACACCGTCTTCACGAGGCTCGGCGAGTTGGAGATCGGTGATCAGCTGATTGCGGAGACAGTCGCCGGCCGGTTCACCTACGAGATCGTCAGCATCAGAATCGTCGACAAGGACGACAAGACGGTCATCGTTCCCGCAGACCATGCGGTTCTGACGGTGAGTACCTGCTACCCGTTCAACTACATCGGGAGCGCACCGGAGCGCTACGTCCTTACAGCGGACATGGTGACGGACTGAGCACCCGACAGGACCACGGTCACGCTTCGGCGAGCCACTCCATGGCGTCTCCGGGCGAGGTGAAAGCGCTGACCTTGAAACCCCGTTCTTTGGCGCAGAGCGCGAAGAATCCGGCGAGGTCGAAATCCTCGCGCGGAACAAGGACAGCTGTCTTTCGGGCGAAGGTCTTCGGGTGCTTGTGTATCTCGGCAGCCAAGTACCACAGATCGGTGACGGAGAGCTTCATCGTGGCGTCCCGAGTGTCCAGGATGATGTCGTAGTCGTGCTCCGGCGATGAACAGGCAGCGATCTCAACAAGCAGTTCCTTGCTGCGGTCGAGATCGACCGTTCCCTCCGGGCTTGCCTGGATGAACTCGTGCGCGTGAACTAGTCGGATGTGTGTTGGCACTGTGCCTCCGTCTGGGTCCTCGGCACCTGAAGCCCGGTGCAGGGCTTTGCTGACTAGGTTGTACCCTAGGTGCCTGATGTCGTCTCGCTAGCCGTTCTTTCCCCTCGAAAACCGGTCCCGGTTCCGAGGATCACAACATCGAGACTCTCCATACTCTGCATGGGAGCCACCTCCTTCACTGGTACTTACCCACCTCTCAAGACGGTGCTGGAAGGGTCGCGCAGCGCCGAGACAAGAGGCGGCGGTCCGAGCGGGGCAAGAACGGGCATCAAGCATGTATGTGCGACCCCCGGTGAAAGGATCTCCTCGTGAGCATCAAGGCACTCTTCCTCAACTGCACACTCAAGCCCTCGCCCGAGATCTCCAACACGCAGGCTCTGATCGACAAGGTGGCGGGACTCCTCGGCGAACTCGGCGTCGAGTCGGAGACGATTCGCGTGGTCGACCACGCCGTGAAGTTCGGGATCTCGTCAGATGAAGGGGAGGGCGATGAGTGGCCGGTCATCCTCGAGCGCATCAAGGCGTGCGACATCCTCGTGATGGGCATGCCGATCTGGTTCGGGGTGCGCTCGTCGGTCGCGCAGCTCGTGATGGAGCGCCTCGACGGGACCTATGCAGAGGGTGATTCGCAGACCGGACAGTATCCGCTGTACGGAAAGGTCGCGGGCGTCATCGTGACCGGGAACGAAGACGGCGCGCACGACTGCTGTGCGAACACGCTGTTCAACCTCACCCATCTCGGTTGCGTGGCGCCGCCGAACGTCGACTGCTACTGGGTCGGGGATGCCGGCCCGGGGCCCAGCTACATCGAGGCCGGCGGCGACAAGCATCTCTACACGAATCGCACCGCACGCTACATGGCGCACAACCTGCTCTGGGGAGTGCACGCGCTCAGGGCGACGCCTCTCCCGACGAACCTCAAAGCACTCGACGCGGAGGCTCGTGAGGTCAGCCGCTGAGCATCACGACGCTCACAGCCGAGGAGGTCCGATGTACGCTCGAAGTGTCTCCGGCCGGTGCGGCATCAGGCGAACGAGGACATGGGTTTTCGCGACCCTGTTGCTCGGCACGGCGCTGGCCGGCGTCGGATGTGCCTCGAGCGAATCTCCCCCGGACGAGCCGGGCACCGGGGCGGGGAGTCGTGACATGGAGCGATTCGGCCTGGCGACCGACACCTCGAAGCGCAGTGTCGAGCTCGATGAGTTCCTCTCCGGCGGGCCGCCCAAAGACGGTATCCCTGCGCTTACCGAGCCAAAGTTCGATGAACTCGGCGACTCTACGGTCCCTGACGACGTGTACGGCGTTCTCGTCGAGATCGGTGGTGACACCCGCTTCTACCCCTACAACGTCATGGTGTGGCACGAGATCGTGAACGACATCGTGGGGGGTCGCCCGATCGCGGTCACCTTTTGACCGCTGTGCGGCTCGGCCCTCGTCTTCGACCGCGAGGTCGACGGCGAGGTGCTGGAGTTCGGTGTGAGCGGTCTGCTCCACGAATCGAACCTCGTCATGTACGACCGCAAGACGGAGTCCCTCTGGTCGCAATCGCGCGGTGTCGCGTTGGCGGGCGAGTTCACCGGAACAGAACTCGAGCTTGTGAGCGCGGGGTTCATGACCGTCGGGGAGCTCAGGCAGGAAGTTCCCGGCGCCCTCATCCTGTCGGAGGACACTGGGCACGCGCGCGACTACCGGCACAACCCGTACGCCGGGTACGAGGAGGGCGAGCAGCTGATCGCACCGGTGAGCCGGCAGGATGCGCGCTTCCCTATGAAGGAGATCATGTACGTCTTCCGCATGCCTGACGGCCCTGCGGTGGCCGTACCCCGAGACGGCGTGGAGGTGGGCACGTACGCCACGCGCCTCGACGGGCGCGAGGTGACGTTGGAGCACGACGGAGTACGTATCACGGCGGCTGTCGACGGTGTGGATGCGCCCGTCTACCTCGAGATGTGGTTCTCGTTCGTGACGCAGCACGGCGACAACGCCGAGGTCTGGGAGCTCGCTGCGGAGTGAGAGCACGCGCTAACCGGGCGTAGGCGAGGCACCGCTTCCCCTCACGCCCGGGCTGCGCCCGGACGCAGGAAGCCGCGGAAGACGCGCGTTACGACGGGCATCACCACCCAGGTCATCAGCAGGACCGACAGCGCCGTCGTCACGACCGAGCGAGCCGGCAGCGGCCACCCGGCAATGAGGGCTCCCACCGTGTAGCCGACAGCTAGCACCGTCGGGTACAACCCGAGCCAGGTGAGCAGTGCTTGCTTCCATACCTTGGGAGGCGGCTCCCCCGCGCACGACGGATCCGTGAACCAGTACTCGAGACCCGTGGCCATCTGGACGCGCGGCTCGCCGACGATCAGATCGCGCGAAGCCTCCATCCAGCGATGTCGCTCCTCGGAGTTCTGCCACGCGTCGAAGTGCTCGCGCGTGTCGAATCGGTAGACGATCGTGTGCTCGTCGTCCGCTCGCGCGGGGCGTATGTGTCCCGCCCCCAGGTGACCGGGGAAGCGTGCCGCGTCGGCGCTGATGCCCTGCGCCCACTCGGCGAACGCCGCTTCCCGGCCCGGGATGACGTGTCTGGACACCGCGACCGTGACCGGAGCGTCCCCTTCGTCGCTCACGTGCGCCATCTCACTCCGCCCCTCTCTCGCGGCCGGGATCGACCTCCGTGACGGTTCCGTCCGGGTGGCCCACCAGGACCAGGTCGGCGCGCCGGTGTGCGAAGATGC
>JAHYJI010000091.1 GCA_019429145.1 Coriobacteriia bacterium
CGGGGACCTGCTCGGCCTGATCGATACCGCTGATGGGCATGTCGGTGTCGTAGTCCCCGGGATAGCCGCCGCTCGCAAGCACGACCGAGACCGCCCACTCGTCGGACCACTCCAGATCGACTTCGGCAAGACGGCCCTCAGCGGTCGCAAGCATGGCTCCGGCCAGATCGGACTTCAGGCGCGGGAGGACCACCTGCGTCTCCGGATCGCCGAAGCGCGCGTTGAACTCGAGTACCTTGGGACCGTCATCCGTGAGGATGAAGCCACCGTAGAGGACGCCGCGGTAGTCGATGTCCTCCTCGGCAAGCGCCTCGACCGTGCGCTCCATGATGGCGACCATCGCGGCGTGCTCGTGAGGAGTGACGATCGGGACCGGCGAGTAGACGCCCATCCCTCCGGTGTTGGGGCCCTGGTCGTCCTCGTAGGCCCGCTTGTGGTCCTGCGCAGGCGCCATCAGCAGGACGGTGTGGCCGTCGGTGAACGCAAGGATCGAACACTCCGGACCGACGAGGTACTCCTCGATCAGCACGGTCGAGCCCGCCTCGCCGAAGCGTCCGGCAAAGCACTCGCGCACCGCGTCGCGAGCGATCGACAGGTCCATCGCGACGGTGACGCCCTTGCCCGCCGCAAGCCCGTCGGCCTTCACGACAACCGGGGCACCGACCTCCTCGAGATATGCGAGTGCCGGTTCCAGGTCGGTAAATGCGCGCGACGCGCCGGTGGGAATGTTGTGGCGTCGCATGAGTTCCTTTGCGAACTCCTTCGAGCCCTCGAGACGCGCGCCTTCTGCTCCGGGCCCGAAAGCCGCGATGCCGGCCGCGCGCACGGAGTCAGCGACCCCGGCAACGAGCGGGGCCTCCGGACCTATGACCACCAGATCGACATCATGGTCGCGCGCGAAGGCTGCGACCGCCTCTCCGTCCTCGATCGCCAGCAAGACGTTCTCGGCAATCGCCGCAGTCCCGCCGTTGCCCGGAGCGACCATGACGGCCGTGACGACCGGGGACGCGACGAGACTGGTGACGATCGCGTGCTCGCGGCCTCCGCCGCCCAGTACGAGGATGCGCATGCGATGACTCCTCCGTGTCCGCGCGCCGAGCGACATCGGCGCACCCCACCGATTGTAACGGAGGCGGCACGGTGCTGCAGGGCGCCCGTGTGATGCGCGGGGCTCTTGGGAATCAACTCAACGTACCGTCCCCGATGTGCGAGCGGAGGCCGCCTGTGGACGCGACCGACAAGGTTCTCGATGCGATGAAGAACGCCGGCGAACCACTGAACGCCGGCAAGATCGTGGACCTGACCGGCCTCGATCGCAAAGAGGTCGACAAGGCGATGAACGACCTGAAGAAGACCGAGCGCATCGTGTCGCCGAAGCGCTGTTACTGGGAGCCGAAGGCGTAGGGCCGGGCGGCCTTCACGCCGAGGACTCAGGGGTACGAGGGCGTCGCTCATGCGGCGCCCTCGGGGTCTTGGCAGATTCCGGCACGCAAGCACCGGGAAGCAGGTGTGACGATGGCACATGGCAGCGAGTCCCGAGACGACAAGCAGGTAGACAAGACAGCTCCGCAGCGGCCTCCCAAGCTCGACAAGGCGCTGTACGAGCGGGAACTCAAGATGCTCCAGATAGAGCTCGTGAAGCTCCAGGAGTGGGTCAGGCAGGAGGGCCTGCGAGTTGTGGTCGTCTTCGAAGGCCGGGACGCTGCCGGCAAGGGTGGCTCGATCAAACGCATCACCGAGGCGCTCAACCCTCGCGTCTGCCGCGTGGTCGCTCTGCCGACCCCGACCGAACGCGAGACGACGCAGTGGTACTTCCAGCGCTACATCCCGCACCTGCCCGCGGCAGGCGAGATCGTGCTCTTCGACCGCTCCTGGTACAACCGGGCGGTCGTCGAACGCGTGATGGGATGGTGTACCGAGGAGGAGGTCGAGGAGTTCTTCCGCGACTGCCCCGAGTTCGAGCGCATGCTGATGCGGTCGGGCACCATCCTCATCAAGTACTGGTTCTCCGTCTCCGACGAAGAACAGGACCGCCGCTTCCAGGACCGCATCGACAACCCGCTCAAGCGGTGGAAGTTTTCGACGACGGACCTCGATGGCCGCGACCGCTGGGAGGAGTTCTCCCGGGCCAAGGACGAGATGTTCCGCTACACCGACACCAAGGACTCGCCGTGGTGGGTGGTCGAGGGCGACGTGAAGAAGCGAGCGCGACTCAACTGCATCAGCCACCTGCTGAGCTGCATACCCTACGAGGACGTGTTGCCCGAGCCGTTCAAGCTTCCGCCCCGTACCGAGCCGACCAAGGGATACGTGCGCCCGCCCATGCACACGCAGACCCACGTACCCGAGGTCTACTGAGCGAACATGCGTGCCGAGGCCGCCTACATGGAGCTGCTTCGCGCTGCCGCCACCTACCGTCTCGACGGCACCACATTGACCCTGTATGACGCCAGCGGCAACGAGTCCCTCATCTTCAGGGCGGCCGCCGAGTAGGGTCCGGTCCGCGCCCGCCCGGATCACTTGACCCTCACGTAACGTCAGGGTCTATGCTGCCCTCCGGAGGTGAACGCGGTGACAGGACAGACATACACTGTTGGAGAGGTGGCGCAGCTCTCACACGTGAGCGTGCGCACGCTTCATCACTACGAGGAAGTCGGGCTGCTCACTCCCGCCCGGCGCTCGGAGACCGGCTACCGGCTGTACTCACTCGGAGATCTCGAGACGCTGCAGCAGGTCCTCTTCTACAAGGAACTCGGTTTCTCGCTCGACGACATCCGCGAACTGATGAGCGATCCCGCGTTCGACCGGAGGGAAGCCCTCCGTGCCCAACGGCAGCTCATAGCCGAGCAAGCGCTTCGGCTCGACGCGCTGCTCGACCTCATCGACAGGACTATCGATGCCGCACAAGGAGGAATCCAGATGACAAAGGAGGAGATGTTCGAGGTCTTCGGCGACTTCGACCCGACAGAGTACGAGGACGAGGTGAAGGAGCGCTGGGGCGAATCCGAGGCCTACAAGGAATCTGCGCGCCGCAGTGCCCGCTATACAAAGGCCGATTGGCAGCGGTTCAAGGACGAATCCGAGGAGATCAATGCGGCCGTCGTCGCTCTGATGGACGAGGGCGTCCCCGCCGACGACCCGCGCGCGATGGATGCCGTCGACCGCGCGCGCCTGCAGATCGACACGTGGTTCTACCCGTGCTCGCGCGAGATGCACGCCGGACTCGGCAGGATGTACATCGCCGATCCGCGCTTTGCCGCGACCTACGAGAAGATCCATCGGGGGATGGCACAGTACATGTGCGACGCAATCCTCGCGAACGCGGCACGGGAAGACTGATCGAGCGTGCCCGCGCCGCCAGGCCCGGGCACTCTCTCACGTCTCGCTGCGCCCCTCGAGGTAGCGGCGGTACTCGGTCAGCAGGTCGTGTAGCTCCCGATAGCTGCCGATGTGGTTGACGCGCTCGCGGACGTGCGTAGCTCCCGGCATCCCCACGATGTACCAACCCACGTGCTTGCGCATGCGCGGGAACGTGTGGTCCCCGCCGAAAACCTGCAAGGCCTCGGCGTGGCGCAGAGCCATCTCGATGCGCTCGAAGGCGGTAGGGGGCGACACCACTTCGCCCCGTTCGATGAGCGCAGCGGCCTCGCGGAAGATCCACGGGTTGCCCTGGGCCCCGCGGGCCACCATCACCACATCGATGCCGGTCTGCTCGAGCATCGCACTCGCGTCGGCCGCCGAGAAGACGTCCCCGCTGCCGATGACCGGCACGCTTACCGCCCGCTTGACCTCGGCCAGCACGCCCCAGTCGGCGCGTCCGCGGTAGAACTGCTCGCGCGTGCGTCCGTGCACCGCCGTCGCCGCGGCGCCCGCGGCCTCCATGCGGCGTGCGAACTCGGGCGCGTTGACCTCGGTGCCGTCCCACCCGGCCCGGAACTTCACCGTCACCGGCACGCTGCACGCCTCGGCGACCTTCGAGACGATCTCGGCGGCCAGCTCGGGGGTACGCATGAGCGCCGCTCCCTCACCCTTTGCGGTGACCTTCGTCATCGGGCAGCCCATGTTGATGTCGACGAGCGCCACGTCTCCGGCACGCTCCTCGACGATGCGCGACGCCTGGTCGGCCATGATCTCCGGCTCGGAGCCGAAGATCTGCACCGCGCACGGGACCTCGCCGGCGTCGAAGGTGAGGAGCGCCTTGGATACCGCGGAGTCCGGGTTGTAGTGCAGCCCCTTGGCGCTGACCATCTCGGTGTACGTGAGCCGCGCGCCCATCCGCTTGCAGATTCCCCGGAACGGGGCCTCGGTGATGCCGGCCATCGGCCCGAGGACAACCGAGCCCGGGGCCAGCAGGCTGGAGATGTCCGTTATGCGAGAAGCCGTCACGTTTCGGCAGTCCGTTCTAGCCGAGGGGCCCGATCCAGCGTGCAGCGAGCAGCGTGAGGCCGGCCGCGCCGATGGCGTCAACGGCGAGGAAGGCGACGCGTGACGTTCGAGGCGACAGAGTGGCCTCGAATGCGTGACCCGTCTCGGCACCATACCGTTTCGCCACGATCGCCAGGGGGCACTTCATTCCAAAGCCGACGAAGACTGCCACCTCGGCGGCGATGAGCGCTAGGGCGACACTCAGCCACGGGCCCATCGGCTCGCTCAGTCCCGCGTAGAGCACAGGCACCGTCGCGGTCGCCATGACGACGTAGACGACATCGTGGGTAAGGCGCACGAGTGTCAGCCGCTGCCGGGACATCGTTACACCACATCACGGCGCCTGAATGCCCACACTGCGATGACGAATGTGACCAGGGCCGTGATGCCGAAGACCGCCCACGACTCGCCGGCGACGGTCAGGTCATCGATGACGACGTCGGGCTTCCAGTAGTTGAACAGCGTGAACTCGCTGAGCCAGTCGAAGCGCTCCGAGATGTTGCCGAGCACATCGGCGAGCCACATCGCGGCGAGCACGCCGAGGCTGATGCCGATGGTCCGACCACCACCCGACGAGAACGCAGACACGGCGTAGGCGAATCCGCCGATGGCCATCGTGACCACCCACCCGATGAGGAAGAGCAGCCCCATCCCGTCGAGCGGCACGTCCACTCCGTGCAGCAGCCCCGGCAGATATATGGTGGCGACGGTGACGAAGTTCAGTATGCCGGCGTACGCAGCAAGCGCAAGATAGCGCATGAGGGCGACCTGCATGCGCGAGACGGGCTGGGCGAGCGTGAGCTCCATCGTCCCGTCCTCGACAGCCCCGCCGAGCGTCCCGGCCGCAAACGTGATGACCGCCGCAGCCACGATCAAGACCCATATGAGTCCCAGGTACTCGACTGTCATAAAACCTCCGAGTGTGCCGAAGTTCAGTCCGGCCGCTCCGAAGATCGCCATCATCTCTTCGGTGAACACCGTCTCGAAGATCTCCATGTACTGGAGGTTGTCCTCGATGAGCGGGAAGAACGCGATGATGAACCATCCGTACAGCGCGAGGCCGAACGAGTACCAGAGAAGCGAGGTGCGACGAATCTGCAGCGTCGAGCGGAAGACGGCCCAGCTCATGACGCACCACCCTCCCGCTCGCCATGCCCGTAGTACTGCAGGAACACCTCTTCGAGCGATGCGTGCTCGACGGTGATGTCCGCGACCGGGCGGGCAAGGATGCCAAGCAGGGTGTTGCCGATGTCCTCGGTGACCGTCGCACGCAGACCGGTGTCGCCGAGGCGTTCGAGCGAGGTCACACCGCGCAGGCCGTCGACGAACGCGTCGGGTACCGGCTCGGCGTAGGTGACGTGCACCGTACGGATCGCCTTGGAGAGCAGGTCGTCGACTGACTCCTCGGCAACCACTCGGCCGTCGCGAATGACGGCGACCCGATCGCATACCCGCTCGACCTCGGGCAGGATATGGCTGGAGAGGAACACGGTCGCGCCCTTCGCCACACGCTCCTCGAGGATGTCGAAGACGACCTGCTGGTTGAGCGGGTCGAGCCCGGAGGTGGGCTCGTCGAGCATGAGCAACTCCGGCTCGTGCATCAGCGCGATGACGAGTGCGAGCTTCTGCTTGTTGCCCTTCGAGAGCTCCTTGACGCGGCGTGTCGGATCGAACTCGAGGCGCTCGCAGATCTCGGCCTCGGCGGGCCCCGGACCACCACGCAGGCCGGCGATGTAGTCGAGCGTCCAGCGGCCGGTCTGCTTCTCGAAGAGCTTCACGTCTCCGGGCACGTACCCGATGCGCCTGCGCAGTTCGCGCCCGTCGACGCCGACCTCCTCGTCGAAGAGGAACGCGCGCCCGCTCGTCGAGCGTAGCATGGAGAGCAGACAGCGTATCGTGGTCGTCTTCCCGGCACCGTTAGGACCGAGGAACCCGTAGACCTGCCCTGGCCGGACCTCGAAGGTCAGGTCCTCGATGCCGCGGCTCTTGCCGTAGTACTTCGTGAGCCTCTCGCAGCGAATCACGGTCGAACTCATCGACGCTCCTTCCGGAAGGCCAGTAGCACCAGCGGCCGGCCGCGCTGGTATCTAGAGTACCCCTTCAGCGAGCCCGATCACGCATCATGTGGCAGGCCCCGTCACTCAGGGGTTCGGCGGCCAGACCACCTCGAACGTCTCGCAGACAACGGGCATGTCGTGCTCGGGACTACGTCCGAACTCGGCGAGCTCACGGGCGAAGAAATGCCAGTGGCCCTCACGCCAATACGCGAGCGACCCATCGCCCTCACCCTCGGTGGCCGCGAACCGGGCACTCACGCCATCGAACGGTACCACCTCGACCGCCGTCGTCCGGATGATGCAGCACGCCCTGTCCGACCCATCTAGGATGACGCTGTACTCGCCGATCTCCGGAATCGGCTCGCCCTCATGCTCGTACGACCACAGGGCACCCGCGGTCGCGCGCTTGCGGCCGGCGAGCACGAGGTCCGCGAGCTCGTCGGCCATCGCGCCGCCGGTGCCGAAGTGCCAGGCGGTGTACGGAGTCTCCGCGTCCGGCACGTCGGGAAGTCCGGATGCGACGAAGGTCTTCCACATCTGTGCCGCTGATTCGCTCATGCCTGGCTACTTCGCCGAACGTCTGCGGTTCTCCTCGGCACGGAACTCGACGATCCGTCGGATCAAGTCGAGTGGAAGCGGCTGATCCAACGGGAAGCGCACCGACCCCTTACCGGTCTTGTAGGCACTCAGCTCCTCCTTGAAGGCCTCGATGCCGGTCGGGATCGGGTAGAAGCCGATGTGCGTGCCGTAGCCGGCGAA
>JAHYJI010000092.1 GCA_019429145.1 Coriobacteriia bacterium
CCGGCCCCCGACGTTTAGGCGCGGAGGTTGACATGCACGTCATAGCGCTGACCGGGGGCATCGGGGCGGGCAAGAGCACCGCTGCCGAGGTCTTTCGTTCAAGGGGGGCCGTCGTGCTCTCGCTCGACGATGTGGCGAAGCGTCTTCTCGAGCCGGGCAGCGCCGTCTTCGACGACGTCGTCTCTGCATTCGGAGAGGGCATCCTCGATGCGCGCGGACGGGTCGACACGAAGGCCCTGGCACGGGACGCGTTCTCCTGCCCGGACCGCTCTGCCCGGCTCAACGAGATCGTGCACCCGGCCGTTCTGCGCTCGGTCAGCGAGATGCTCGAAGGATTGGAACGTCGTCCCGATCCACCTCGCCTCGTCGTCATCGAGATTCCACTGCTGGTCGAGTCCCCCGAGTTCCAGCGTCTTGTCGGGGGCATAGTGACTATCTCGGCGCCGGAAGAGCAGCGCGTCGCCCGTGCGGTGGCATCGGGACGTGACGAGGACGACGTGCGTGCCCGTATGGCCTGTCAGGCGACGGACGCGCGGAGAGAAGCCATCGCCGATGTGGTGTTCGTGAACGACGGGAGCATCGAGAAGTTCCGGGAGGCGCTCGGACGCTACGCCGACGAGGTGATCGCGGATGCGCCGTAGTCGGCCGTGGGCAGGTCACCGCGTCGTTCTGCTTCTCGTGATCGGAGCGCTGGGCGTACTGGCCTTCTTCGCGCTGCGAGGACCGCTCTGGTTCCAACGGCTCTACTACCCGCTTGCATTCGAGGCCGAGATCGCCGCGTCCGCCGAGCGGCACAGCGTAAGCCCCTTCCTCGTGGCCGCTGTGATCAACGGGGAGTCAGGGTTCGATCCGGAGATCGTGTCACGCGCCGGCGCGGTCGGACTCATGCAGGTGATGCCGGCCACAGCAGAGGACATGCGCGCGCGAGGCATCGTCGATGCCACAACGGTTGACGGAGTCGATCTGGCCGATCCCGCGGCCAATATCGAGTACGGGACTGCCTACCTGCGCTATCTCGTGGAGCGATACCATGAGATCGAGGCCGCGCTGGCGGCCTACAACGCGGGTCTGCGCTACGCCGATGAGTGGGCCGCTCAGGGCGGCAACATCCGCGACGAGATCACCTTCTCCGAGACCCGGCACTTCGTGGTGCGGGTCGTGCGCGCGAAGGAACGCTACGAGGAGATCTACCCCGACGTGTTTCCGGGGTGGAGTGGAGGCAGCGAGTGAGCGACATCCGCCTGCGTGTGGAGTCCGAGTTCGAACCGGCCGGCGATCAGCCCAAGGCCATCGCCGAGCTGACCGAGGGAATCACCTCGGGTCAGCGCTACCAGACGCTGCTCGGCGTGACCGGCTCGGGCAAGACCTTCACCATGGCCAAGACCATCGAGGCCGTGCAGAAGCCCACTCTCATCATGGCCCCGAACAAGACGCTCGCGGCCCAGCTCGCCTCGGAGCTTCGCGACTTCATGCCCGACAACGCGGTCGTCTACTTCGTCTCCTACTACGACTACTACCAGCCCGAGGCCTACGTCGCGACGACCGACACCTTCATCGAGAAGGATGCCTCGATCAACGCCGAGGTCGAGAAGTTGCGCCACGCAGCTACGGCGGCACTCCTCTCCCGGCGTGACGTTGTGGTGGTTGCCAGCGTCTCGTGTATCTACGGCATCGGCTCGCCCGAGGACTACGCGGGCATGGCGGCGTTCCTGACGGTGAGCGAGGAGTACGATCGCGACCAGCTCATCCGCGACCTGATCGAGATACAGTACGACCGCAACGACTACGAGCTGCAGCGCGGAGCGTTCCGCGTACGGGGTGACGTGCTCGACGTCTTCCCGCCCTACGCCGACCACCCGGTTCGCGTGGAGTTCTTCGGTGACGAGATCGAGTCCATCGCCGAGGTCGACCAGCTCACCGGTGAAGTGCTCGTTTCCTACAAGTGGCTGCCGATCTGGCCGGCTACCCACTACGTGACCGCGCCTGACAAGCTCAAGGCCGCGCTCGAGACCATCCAGGCCGAACTGGTGACCCGGCTGGGCGAACTGAAGGCCGAGGGCAAGCTGCTCGAGGCGCAGCGGCTCGAGATGCGGGTGAACTACGACCTCGAGATGCTCGAGACGATGGGGTTCTGCTCGGGCATCGAGAACTACTCGCGCCACCTCGACGGGCGCAATCCCGGCGAGCCCGCAAGCACGCTCATCGATTACTTCCCCGACGACTTTCTCTGCTTCATCGACGAGTCTCACGTGACCATCCCGCAGATCCGCGGCATGCACGAGGGTGACCGCAGCCGCAAGCTCACGCTGGTGGAGCACGGCTTCCGTCTGCCGAGTGCGCTCGACAACCGGCCGCTGCGTTTCGACGAGTTCGAGCAGCGCGTGCCGCAGTTCGTCTACGTGTCGGCCACGCCGGGTGACTACGAGCTCTCGGTGTCCTCGCAGGTGGTCGAGCAGATCATTCGCCCGACCGGACTCGTCGACCCGGAGATAGTCGTCCGTCCGGTCAAGGGCCAGGTCGATGACCTCATGCACGAAGTCCGCGAACGCGTCGCTCGCGACGAGCGAGTGCTCGTCACCACGCTCACAAAACGGATGGCCGAGGACCTGACCGAGTACCTCTTCGAGCAGGGACTCAAGGTGCGCTACCTGCACTCGGACATCGGCACGCTGGAGCGTGTCGACATCCTGCGCGACCTGCGCCTCGGCACCTTCGACTGCCTCGTGGGCATCAACCTGCTGAGGGAGGGCCTCGACCTGCCTGAGGTCTCGCTCGTGGCGATACTGGATGCCGATAAGGAGGGGTTCCTGCGCAACTTCCGCAGCCTCATCCAGACCGTCGGCCGCGCGTCGCGAAACGTCTCCGGCGAGGTCATCATGTATGCAGACAAGGTTACCGATTCGATGAGGCTCGCGATCGACGAGACGAACCGGCGCCGCGCGCTGCAGGTGGCATACAACCAGGAGCACGGCATCGAGCCGACCACCATCCGCAAGGCGATCGCGGACATCGTGCAGTACGTGCGGGAGGGAGAGGCCCAGCTCACGACCGCCGCCGAGGCCGCCCGCGAGCTCGCGAAGATGCCGCGCGACGAGGTCATGCGGCTGATCTCCACACTCGAAGAGGACATGGGCGCTGCTGCCGAGTCGCTGGACTTCGAGCAAGCGGCGCGCCTTCGCGACCAGGTGGTGAAGTTGCGTGCCGAGGTGGAGTCGACCAGTGCCGATGAGGTCCTCGGTCGCCTCAAGCAGGGTGCTCGCAAGGGAAGCGGGTACGGGAAGCGCAAGAGGCGCTGACGCGGTAGATCGCACGTTTTCGACTTCCCGCTCACGCTCATGCTACCTTTGGCCGGAGTGTGGTGCGGTGCTGCGGGGGCAGGAATGTGTCGTCACACTGCGAAAACAGCAGGTGTGCGACCGATCCGGTACGGCTGCACTAAGTCGTGTGGGGTCGCCGGGACGTCACTCCCGGCTCGAGACGGGGTATGGGGGCACGATGAACCTGACCGAGTTCAATGTCTGGCTCGATGTGGTGTTCACCGCGCTGTACGCGGTGGTCATCGTGGCGCTGATCGTGCACTTCGCGTTCGACGTCATCACCGGCCGGTTCCGTAAGAAGTGGATCGACGGGCAGTGGCCCGAGCACGACCACGCGGTCCCCGCGATGCCCAAGGTCCTTCACTTCGTCCATATGGCGTGCATCCTTCTCCTGGCCTTCAGCGGCATGTACATCCGCTTCCCCTTCTTCGAAGGCGGCCGCATCGCGATGCGGTGGGTGCACTACGTCGCGATGATCGTGGTCTGCGTCGTTCTCCTCTGGCGGATCTGGTACGCCTTCTTCTCCAAGAACAAGGACTGGCGGGAGTTTGCGGTGAGGCGCAAGGACATGGCGAGCCTCATCGCGGTCGCGAAGTTCTACGCGTATCTGAGCAACTACAAGCCGCACACCGCCAAGTACAACGTCATGCAGAAGCTCGTGTACAACGTCTTCCTGTATTTGATGTTCCTGCAGGCGTTCACGGGGTTCGCTCTCGTCACCGCACCCTTCATCTTCGGGTACAGTCCGCGTGACCTGCTGGTGGGATGGTGGCTGGGCGCCCTGCTCGGCAGCGCCGATCTGGCCGGTTGGTGGGCCCGCATCGCCCACTACGTGATCAACTGGCTCTTCATCATCATGGTCACGGCGCATGTCTATCTCTCGGCGACCGTCGATATCCCGTGCACGCTCGACTTCTTCGGTATCCGGAAGCTTAAGGTCACGGGGGGACACGGACACGAAGAGCACGCCGCACCGGCCGGAGTCGCCATGGCGGAGGCCGAGTAGCCGCAGTCAGGGGCGTTCGATCTCTGCCAGACGTCGCTTGACCGGTGCGAAGTAGGGGAGCGAGACGCCGACTGCGTCGTAGCCGAGCGCGACGAGTTCGGGCAGCAGCTCCTCGTCGTGTGCGCTCTCTCCGCACGCGCACAGGAAGACCCCGTACTCGCGTGATACGTCGGCGATGCGTGCGAGGACTTCGAGCACGGCCGGATGCGCGGGGCGGAACAGCTGTGCCACGCGCTCGCTCTCCCGGTCTATCGCGAGCACGCACATCACGAGGTCGCTCACCCCGACGCTCACGAAGTCCACACCGAGTTCGCAGACATCCCTCAGGCGCGCGGCGATGCCCGGTGTCTCGACGGAGACCCCGAGGCCCACATCGTCGTGCGGACGCATCCCGGCGCGCAGCACGAACTGCTTGGCCCGCTCGTACTCCTCGGGAAAGCGAACGAACGGCAGCTTGACGGATACGCTGTCCGCGCCGGCCTCCAGTGCGCGCCGGACGGCCCGAAGCTCCAATCCGAACAGGTCGGGTTCCTCGAGTTCGCGTCCCAGGCCTCGCCAGCCGAGGAGCGGATTGCGCTCCTGCGGCTCTTCGTTGCCGCCTTCAAGCCTCCGGAACTCGTCGGTGGGCGCATCGAGCGTCTTGTACCAGATCGGCTTGTCGACGAACAGACGGCTCGTCTCCAGTACGCCGGCCATGAGCGCATCTTCGAGCGCGCGTCCCCTTCCGGTACGCACCATCTTGGCCGGGTGGACCCCCGATTGGAGCAGGAAGTAGTCGTTTCGAAGCGAACTGACGCCGTCAGCTTGGGCTGCGACGTGTTTGGCCTGCTCGGGAACGAGGACGGAGACGAAGACTTTGGTCCGCGTGCTCACCTCAGCGTCGATCTCCTCCGGGCGCAGGGACAGGTCTCCGAGGAAGACCGCGCCCCGGTAGCCGTCAACAGTCACCCTCTCACCCTCGCGGAGCACTGACGTCGCCGAGCCGGTGGACAGAACGCACGCGACACCGAACTCGCGCAGGATGTTAGCGCCGTGGCTGGTGGCGCCACCCTCGTCTGCCACGACCGCCGTCGCGTCACGCAGGTGCACGGCGAGGTCGTTGGTCAGGCGGCGCACGACGACGACGGCGCCCGGGGGAAGGATCTGCACCTGGTTGCCTGCGAGGTGTACTACCTCGCCGGAACCGACTGCCGGGCTGGCGCCGATCCCGCGCAAGAGCACCGTGTGCTCGGCGATCTCGGGAAAGAGCATGTCGCCGGAGTCGTAGAAGATGAGCGGGCGCGATTGGAGCAGGTAGAACTCGCCATTCGCGTAGGCCCACTCGATGTCCTGCGCAGCACCGAACACCTCCTCCGCGCGTCGTGTCCACCCGGCAAGAAGGGCGACTTCTCGCTCCTCCAGCTTCCGGCGTACGGCGGAGACCCCATCGGGATGAGCCACCATCGTCACATGCCCGTCGGCGGGTCTGAACTCGTAGCGCTCGGGTGTGACCTCGCCAGAGACGATGTCCTCGCCCGAGCCCTGTATCGCCTCCACGATGACCACGTCCGCCTCGCGCCGGGCGGGGTCGCGACCGAACGCGAGACCTGAGCGCTCGGAGAGTATCTGTCGTTGGAGGAGTACCGCAACCCTCACCGCGGCCGGGTCGACGCCACGCTCACGTGCGTAGAGCATCGCTCGCACGCTGAAGGCGGATGCCCAGCACCGCTTGACGGCGGCGTACATCTCTTCGGCGCTCGATACACCGGGTACGGAAGAGAGCATCCCGGCGAAGCTCGAGGAGGCCGTGTCCTCCACGGTCGCAGAGCTCCTGACCACGATCGTGTGTCCGCCCGCGGAGAGAAGCAAGAACGCCGCGGCCAATTCCTCGGCAAGAGCGGCAGAGAGGGGATGGCCGATGATCGCCGAGCGGATACGCTCAGTCGGTGCGTCGAAGGAGTCGCGCTCCCGCGACAGCGTCCTGAGTCGGTTAACGAGGACGTCCGCACCCGAAGTGGCCATGAACGTGTCGAATGCCTCGGTCGTGAGTACCTGGGCGGGCGGAACGGGGAGCCCCTCTGCAGTGAGGCGCGCGAGGTTAGCAGCCTTGCCACCGACAACCGCCGCTGCGCTGTGTGCCGCCTGCTCGAGCGTGATGACCGCCGCAGCCATGACCGACCCCTCAGAATGGTGCCTGAGATGAGTATTCCCGTCCCGGGTGTTTGACTGCCGCCGGTGCTTGACTGCCGCCCGGTCGCGTAGTATTAGTGAACGTATGAGCAGACGTGCAGATGATGCCAGTTCGAGTTGTGATGCCACGATCGTCGACCCTGACGCCGTGGCCCGTGTACTCGAGGCGCAACCCGGGAGCACCCAGCTTTCCCTGGTGGCAGACATCTTCGCGGCTCTGTCCGACCCCACCCGCCTGCGCATCCTGCTCGCCCTGTCGCGCGAAGACCTGTGCGTCTGCGACCTTGCGGCAGTGACCGGCGTGAGTTCCTCGGCGGTGAGTCACCAGCTGCGGCTCCTGCGCGACCGACGCCTCGTGAGTTTCCGGCGCGAGGGCAAGCGCGCGGTCTACCGGCTCGCGGACAGCCACGTCGCAGCGCTCCTCGCGCAGGGGACGCAACATGCCGGAGAGCGGGCGTGAGCGCGACCCCGCAGATCGGCGTGCCTGCCGATTCAAGTGAGGTTCGCATCCCGGTGCAGATGCCCGACGGCGTGCGCTGTTCCGAGTGCATCGAGCGGTTGCGCAGTGCGATCGAGCAGATCGACGGGGTTCACACGGTCGTTGTCGACGCGCGCACCTGGACGCTCACCGTGAACTACGATCCCGACCGGACGACGCCCGAAGGACTCGAGAGCGCATCGCGCGGTCTGGGACTCGAGATCGGG
>JAHYJI010000006.1 GCA_019429145.1 Coriobacteriia bacterium
CGTCTCGAGGAGCCCGACGCCGGCAAGGGATTCATCCTCGACGGCTTCCCCCGCACCGACGGCCAGGCCGAGGCACTCGACCGCGAGCTGGACTCGCTCGGCCGCTCGATCGACGCCGCGATCAGCATCGACGTCGACCGCGATGTGATCGTCAAGCGGCTCACCTCGCGTCGCACCTGCAGGTCGTGCGGCAAGATCTACAGCCTCATCGTCGACCCGCCTGCCGACCCGGCCGTGTGCGACGTGTGCGGTGGCGAGCTCTACCAGCGCGACGACGACACCGAGGCCACCGTGCGCAACCGCCTGGCTGTGTACGACCGGTCGACGGCTCCGCTCGTCGACTACTACCGCTCGAAGGGTGTTCTGCACGCCATCGACGGCGATCGCCCCGTGGACGAGGTCTTTGCCGACGTCCGACGCATCGTCGAAGGGTAGCGCTGAGCGAGTGATCATCCGCAAGTCCGTCTCAGAGCTCGCGACCATGCGCGAGGCGGGTCGCATCACCGCCCGCGCGCTGCGGCTGGTGGGAGAGGCGGTCGTGCCGGGAGTGACGACCGCCGAGCTCGATGCCATCGCCGAGGAGGCCATACGCTCCGCCGGAGCCGTTCCGGCCTTCAAGGGATACCACGGCTTCCCGGGAACGATCTGCTCGTCCATCAACGACCAGGTCGTGCACGGCATTCCGGGAGCGGTGCCTCTGCGCGAGGGCGACATCATCTCGGTGGACGTCGGTGCGATCGTGGAGGGCTACTTCGGCGACAGCGCGAGAACCTTTGCGGTCGGGGCGATCAGCGGCGACGCCCGGGCGCTGATGGACGCGACCCGCAGCGCGCTGGAGGCCGGCATCGCCGAGTGCGTGCCCGGTCGGCGTCTCTACGATATCTCGCACGCGGTTCAGTCCGTTGCCGAGGCAGCGGGATTCTCGGTGGTGCGCGAGTACGTCGGGCACGGGATCGGCCGCGCGATGCACGAGGATCCCCAGCTCCCCAACTTCGGAGCTCCCGGCCAGGGTCCCACGCTGGCATCCGGGATGGTCTTCGCTATCGAACCGATGGTGAATTCCGGCCAGGCGGCGGTACGCTCGCTTGAGGACGGGTGGACCGTGGTCACCGAGGACGGATCGCTCTCGGCGCACTTCGAGCACACGGTGGCCGTCACGGACGACGGGCCGCTCGTGCTGACATTGGAGTAGAACGCCCCTAGACGGACGGTAGCAGGATAGGTATACTGCTCATTTGCGGCCAGAGTCGCCCGAGGAGGAAACGGACACCACGTGAGCAAGCGTGAAGACGCGATAGAGATGGAGGGCACGGTTGTAGAACCGCTGCCCAACGCTATGTTCCGGGTGGAGCTCGAGAACGGGCACAAGGTACTGGCTCACATCTCCGGCAAGATGCGCATGCATTACATCCGTATCCTGCCGGGAGACAAGGTCGTGGTCGAGCTCTCGCCCTACGACCTCTCGCGTGGCCGCATCACGTACCGCTACAAGTAAGGTAGCGTTGCCGGTAGGCGGTGGACACGCCCGGAGGCGTGTTTGCCGGATGACACTGAAGAATCGCACCTGCGGCTGGGTGTGTAGATAGATCGAATCACGCCGAAAGGGTTTCGTAATGAAAGTCCGACCTTCGGTCAAGAAGATGTGCGACAAGTGCAAAGTGGTCCGCCGCCACGGGCGCGTCCTCGTGATCTGCGAGAACCCGCGTCACAAGCAGCGGCAGGGCTAGGTAGGGAGGGAGCAGGTCTGTGGCCCGTATATCAGGCGTCGATCTTCCGCGCGAGAAGCGCGTAGAGATCGGATTGACCTACATTTACGGCATCGGGCTGACCACCAGCCAGGCCATCCTGCGCGATACCGGGATCGATCCGGACACGCGCGTTCGCAACCTGACCGAGGAAGAGGTCGTTCGTCTCCGTGAGGCGATCGATCGCAACCTCAAGGTTGAGGGTGACCTGCGCCGCGAAGTCGGCCAGAACATCAAGCGCCTGATGGAGATCGGCTGCTACCGCGGTCTCCGTCACCGGAGAGGCCTGCCCGTTCGCGGTCAGCGCACTCACACCAACGCACGCACCCGCAAGGGCCCGCGTCGCCAGATCGGCGCTAAGAAGAAGGGCAAGTAACGCATGGCTGTCAAGAAGAAGACCGCTAAGACGCGCCTGCGCCGTAGTGAGCGCAAGAACATCGCGGTTGGTCAGGCGCACATCAAGAGCACGTTCAACAATACGATCATCACGATCACCGACCCTCAGGGGAACGTGATCGCGTGGCAGTCCGCCGGCACGGTGGGCTTCAAGGGCTCTCGCAAGTCGACGCCGTTCGCCGCCCAGATGGCGGCCGAGGCGTGCGCGAAGATGGCTCAGGAGCATGGCGTTCGCAAGGTCGCCGTGTTCGTCAAGGGTCCGGGCTCGGGCCGGGAGACGGCGATCCGTTCGCTCCAGGCTGCCGGGCTCGAGATCTCGAGCATCCAGGACCGCACCCCTGTTCCGCACAACGGCTGCCGGCCGCGCAAGCGCCGCCGCGTGTAGCATTTCGGGAGGACAACCGATATGGCACGTTATACCGGGGCGGACTGCAGACTGTGCCGCCGCGAAGGAATCAAGCTTTTTCTCAAGGGAGACCGCTGCTACAGCGACAAGTGCGGTGTAGAGCGTCGTCCCTACCCGCCGGGTCAGGCCGGTAAGCGGCGCCCGCGCGACAGCGAGTACCGCGGCCAGCTTCGTGAGAAGCAGAAGGCCAAGAGGATCTACGGGCTGCTCGAGAAGCAGTTCCGCAGCTACTACGAGCTCGCCAACCGCCAGCAAGGCATCACCGGCGAGAACCTGCTGCGGCTGCTCGAGAGCCGTCTGGACAACGTGGTGTACCGCCTCGGCTTTGCCAAGTCTCGCGACGAGGCACGCCAGATCGTGCGGCACAACCACATCATGGTGAACGGCCGCAGGGTGAACATCCCTTCGTACCGCGTTCGACCGGGTGACACCATCGCGATCGCCGGGAAGTCCAAGGACCTTCTCGTCATCAAGACCGCGCTCATCTCCTCGGAGAAGATCGAGGTCCCGGGCTGGCTCGAGGTCGACATCGAGAAGCTGTCCGGCAAGGTGCTGTCGGTGCCCGAGCGCGACCAGATCGACGCGCCCGTGCACGAGCAGCTCATCGTCGAGCTGTACTCGAAGTAGCGAGACGGCACCGGACGAGCCAAGGAGGCTTTTGCATGACTGAGTTCATGAGACCACAGGTGACCGTAGACCAGCTCGACGAGCGGGTCGCTCGGTATACCGTTGAGCCGCTCGAGCGTGGCTTCGGCTACACGCTCGGCAACTGCATGCGCCGCGTGCTGCTCTCCTCGCTGGAGGGCGCAGCCGCCACCTCGATCCGTATCGAGGGCGTGCAGCACGAGTTCACCGCGATCGACGGCGTCCGGGAGGATGTCACCGACATCGTGCTGAACGTCAAGCAGCTGGTGTTCCGCGAGACCGGTGTCGGCGCTGCCGACGCGGTCGCCACGCTGAACTCAAGCGGGCAGGGCACCGTTACCGGTGCGGACCTCAAGGTACCGTCCGAGTTCGAGCTGGTGAACCCGGAGCAGCTTATCGCCACCCTCAACAAGGGTGCGAAGCTCGAGATGGGCATCCGCGTAGGCGTGGGACGCGGGTACGTTTCCGCCGACCGCAACAAGCGGGCCGAGGACCCGATCGGTGTGATCACCGTCGACTCCCTCTTCAGCCCGGTAGCGCGCTGTACCTACGTTGTGGAGAACACACGTGTCGGTCAGCGCACCGACTACGACAAGCTGATCCTGGAGGTCGAGACCAACGGCTCGGTCGATCCGGGTGACGCGGTGGCGCGTGCCGGCCACATTATCGACGAGCACATGATGCTCTTCACAGAGCAGGCCGCAGGCCCGCTCGGCGAGGGCGAGATCTTCGCTGCTCAGGTAGACGAGGGCGAGAGCGTTCTGGACACGCCCATCGAGGAGCTGGACCTGACCGTCCGCTCGTACAACTGCCTCAAGCGCCAGGGGGTCAACACCATCGGCGCGCTCACTGAGTGCTCCGAGGCTGACCTTCTCAACATCCGCAACTTCGGCGCGAAGTCCATCGAAGAAGTGAAGGACAAGCTGCAGGCCATGGGCCTCGGCCTCAAGCAGTAGTAGGAGAGCGCACACTATGAGACACCTCAAGAAGGGCCGGAAGCTCGGCACGGATGCGAGCCACACCAACGCTATGCTCCGCAGCCTCGCGATCGCCCTGTTCGAGCACGAGCGCATCAAGACGACCGAGACCCGGGCCAAGGAGGTCCGCACCCTGGTCGACAAGGTGATCACGTGGGGCAAGCGCGGCGACGTTCACTCGCGCCGCCTCGCCATCTCCGCGCTCGGCAACAAGGAGATCGTCTACAAGGTATTCGATGACATCGCTCCGCGTTTCGAGAGCCGTGAGGGCGGGTACACCCGCATCCTCAAGCTCGGCCCGCGCAAGGGCGACGCTGCACCGATGGTCATCATGGAGCTGGTCGAGTAGGAACGCACGGCCAGAGCCGGAGCAACGGCATGGAATCAAGAACGAGGAGGGTCTCGACCACGCGGTCCGGGCCCTCCTCGCGCGTAAGGGTGCCGACGGGCACCCGGGGGTCTTGAGGGATGATCGAGTTCATCGACGTGGCATACGAGTACCGCACGGCCGGCGGCAGCGTTCCCGCTCTCCGGGGCGTGAGTACCACGCTTGCCCCGGGCGAGCTCGTCACGGTCCTCGGTCCCAACGGTTCGGGCAAGTCGACGCTCGCCCGGCTCGCCAACGGCCTGCTTCATCCGTCGGAAGGCCGGGTCGTGGTCGACACCATCGACTCGACCGACGCTGCGCGGGTGTGGGACGTCCGCTCCCGCGTGGGCCTGGTCTTCCAGAATCCCGACAACCAGATCGTCGCGACCACCGTCGAGGAGGACGTCGCCTTCGGCCCGGAGAATCTCGGGGTCGAGAGGGAGTCGATGCACCAACGCGTCCGCAATGCGCTCGCGACGGTGGGCCTGTCCGGTCTCGAACAGCGGGAGCCGCACACCCTCTCCGGGGGTCAGAAGCAGCGGCTCGCGATTGCCGGAGCGCTCGCGCTTGCTCCGGCCTACCTCGTGCTCGACGAGCCGACGGCGATGCTCGACCTGCAGGGACGCGCGGACGTCATCGACGTTCTCGGGCGTTTGCGTGATGCAGGCACCGGCATCATGCACATCACCCACCATCTCGCCGACGCGGCCGCCGCCGACCGCGTGCTCGTTCTCACGGGCGGATCGGTCGTCTACGACGGCGTTCCCGCAACGTTGCTCGCCGATACGCGGCTGATGCAGCGCTGCGGTCTGACGCTGCCGCCCGTCGGCCGTCTGGCCGAGGAGCTGCGGGCAGCCGGCGTAGACGTGCCGCCGGACGCCCTGACCGCGGAGAGCGTGGTGGCAGCGCTGTGAGTCTGACGCTCGCGGGTGTGAGACACACCTACGCCGCCGGCACCGCGTTCGCAACAGATGCCCTTGCGGGGGTCGATCTGTCGTTCGAGCCGGGCGAACTCGTCCTCGTGCTGGGGGCGACCGGATCGGGCAAGTCCACGCTCCTGCGTGTGGCCGCCGGGCTGCTCACTCCTCTGTCCGGGTCGGTCGAGATCGACGGGCGATCTGTCGACGGACCGCTTGCGGTGGTCGAGCCCGGGGTCGGGTTCGTCTTCCAATCCCCGGAGATGCAGCTGTTCGCCGAGACGGTCGAGGCAGACGTCCGATTCGGGCCGCTGAACCAGGGCCTCACCGAGGACGAGGCACACCACCGCGCGACGCGGGCCCTCGAGGCTGTGGGGCTGGGGGCGGAAGAGTTCGGATCCCGGTCGCCGTTCACTCTCTCGGGTGGCGAGGCGCGTCGCGCCGCCATCGCAGGCGTGCTGGCGATGGACCCGGGCTACCTGCTCCTCGACGAACCCACGGCGGGCCTGGACGTCGAGGGCCGTGAGGCGGTTCGCGAGATCGTGGCCAGATCTCGCAGGCGAGCCGGCGTGGTCGTGGTGACCCATGATGCCGAGGAGTTTCTCGGCAGCGCGGACCGCGTGATCCTGCTCTGTGCCGGACGCGTCACCTTCGACGGGCCGGCGGACGAGCTCGTCCAGAGCCCCGAGCGCTTCGCCGAGGCGGGCCTCAAGGCGCCGGAGATGCTCCTGGCGCAGATGCTCGCGCGGGATGCGGGGCTGAAGCTCGCGCGCCTCTCGCTCGACCCGGCTGAAGCAGCGCTGCTGATCGCCCGAGCCCGGGAGGGCGCGCGATGAAGGCTCCGGTACCCTTCGGTCAGTTCTATCCCGGCGATTCTCCCGTGCACCGCCTCGAGCCCCGGGCGAAGATGGGCCTGGTTGCGGCGTTCATGGCTATGCTCTTCACGGTGGACGGCTTCGCGGGCCTTGCAGCCGCCACTGCGGTGGCGGCTGTTGCGGTTGCCGTCTCGTCGGTCCCGCCCCGGCTGGTGCTGCGGGGCATCCGGGCAGTGTCGATCATCCTCGTGTTCACCCTGCTGGCGCACGGGCTGCGGTGGAATCCGGCAACCGTGACGCTGCTCCGGGTCGGCCCCGTCGCGCTCGATGCACAGGGCGTGGTCACGGGTCTGTTCTTCGTGGTGAGGATCGTTCTGCTGGTGGTCGGCACCTCACTTCTCACGCTCACGACCTCACCGGTGCGCCTTGCCGACGGGCTGGAGCGGCTCATGCGTCCGCTCGAGGTTCTCCGCTTCCCTGCAGGCGAGGTAGCGATGATGCTGACCGTGGCACTGCGTTTCATCCCGACCACCGCCGAGGAGGCCGAGAAGATCGTGGTCGCGCAGGTGGCGCGCGGTGCACGCTTCGACACTGGGGGTCTGCTCAAGCGTGCGCGGGCGTACGTCCCCGTCCTCGTGCCGCTCTTCGTGAGCCTCTTCCGACGTGCCGATGAGCTTGCCACCGCGATGGAGGCCCGGTGCTATCGTGGCGGTGCGGGGAGGACCCGGTTCACCGAGAGCAGGATGACGCGTGCCGATAGGGCGGCACTGCTTGTGGGTGCGGCTGTGATGATCCTGGTAGGGGTGGTGTTGTAGATGGACTCTGCGAGACAGCCGTGCGGCGCTCTTGCCCTGACCGTCTCCTACGATGGCGCGCCCTTCTCGGGTTTCGCGCGCCAGCCCGGGCGTGAGACCGTCCAGGGCAGGATCGAGCAGGCGCTCGCGGTCGCCCTGCGGCGCGAGGTCGTCACGGTGGGTGCGGGGCGCACGGACGCAGGTGTCCACGCGCTCGGGCAGGTCGTCTCCTTCGAGAGCGACGGGAGCGAGCCCGAGCTCCGGGCGCTCGTGCGCTCGCTCAACGCGCTCGTCGGCGACGGGATCGTCGCCACCGGCGTGCGCCGTGCTGCGGCCGGATTCTCGGCCCGGTTCGACGCGGAAGCGCGCGAGTACCGCTACCGGCTCGTTCCCGGCCCGACCCCCCCGCTCTTCCTCGACGGGGTCGCCTGGTGGGTCCGGCACACCCTGGACCTGGGCGCGATGCGCCTGGCGGCGGCCGCACTCGTCGGCGAGCACGACTTCCGGTCCTTCTGCGTCGCCGAGAGCGCCGGGGGCCGCAGCACGCACAGGAGCATCGAGCTGGTGGAGATCGTTCCCGAGGAGCACCTCGGCGAGCACTGCGTGACGGTGCGTATCGTGGGTAACGCGTTTCTTCACTCGATGGTCAGGGTGATCGCCGGCTCGCTCGTGGAGGTGGGGATGGGACGACGTGACCCCGAGTGGATCGCCGAGGCGCTGGCCGCGTGCGACCGTTCCGCAGCAGGGCCGACGGCCCCGGCCGGTGGACTGACGTTGTGGCACGTGAGCTACCCGGAGGAGTGCTGGCTCTGAGGGCTCGTATCGCGTTTCCGTATGCCGGACGGGTCCTCCCGATGACCCCGAGGCATGGACACGCCCGGGTGCGTGGACAAGTTGACAGCGGTCGGGGTGGTGGATAGAGTGTAAGGGTTCGCTTCCGGGCCCCGTGACTCCCGACTCGAACACCGGACGATAGAAGCGTTTGGAGGACCATTGAAGACCTACCATGCCAAGCCCGGCGAGGTCGAGCGCGAGTGGCTCGTGGTCGACGCGACCGATATGGTGCTGGGCCGGCTGGCCAGCCAGGTTGCACAGATCCTCAAGGGGAAGCATAAGCCGCAGTACACGCCCCACGTGGACACCGGCGATTTCGTGATCGTGCTCAACGCGAGCAAGATCCGGCTCACCGGCAACAAGATGGCCACCAAGACCAACTACCGCTATAGCGGGTACCCTGGTGGACTGAAAGAGGTCTCGATCGCCACGATGCTCGAGAAGCGCCCCGAGCGCGTCATCGAGCTGGCTGTCAGAGGCATGCTTCCGAAGAACACCCTGGGCAGGGCCATGGGCAAGAAGCTCAAGGTCTACGCCGGGTCTGAGCATCCGCATCAGGCCCAGCAGCCCCGCGAGATCACCCTGGAGGGTTAGCGCATGGCTGAGAACAAGGCTGTCTACCAGGGCACCGGTCGCCGTAAGACCTCGGTGGCACGTGTCCGTATCACCCCGGGTACCGGCGTCATCACCGTCAACGGCAAGCCGGCAGCCGACTACTTCGGCCGCGAGGCTCTCGTGACCTACGTCGAGACGCCCTTCAAGGCGACCGAGACCGCCGGCCGCTTCGATGTCATCGCCAAGATCCACGGTGGTGGCGTGACCGGTCAGGCCGGGGCGCTGCGCCACGGCATCGCCCGCGCGCTGCTTGAGGCCGGCGATGAGTACCGCGGCGACCTGAAGCGCGCCGGACTGCTGCGCCGCGACCCGCGTATGGTCGAGCGCAAGAAGTACGGCCTGAAGAAGGCGCGCAAGCGCCCGCAGTTCTCCAAGCGCTAGCTCGCGAGGACGCGCCGATGCATCCCGACAGGGCCCGCCTTCGTGGCGGGCCCTGTGTGTTTGACTGGAGGAAGACGTATGACGCGGCTCTTCGGCACTGACGGGGTACGCGGGATAGCCAACGCCGACCTGACCCCGGAACTCGCCTTTCGTCTCGGCGAGGCGGCCGGCCACTTCCTCGGTGAGAAGGGCAGAGGACGCATCGTCGTCGGCAGGGACACGCGGCGATCCGGCGAGATGCTCGAAGCCGCGATGGTTGCAGGCTTGTGCTCCGGTGGCGCCGACGCGTTGGTGGCAGGTATCGTGCCGACGCCGGCGGTCGCCTACCTGGCCCGCGAGCTCGGTGCCGATGGCGGCGTTGTGATCTCGGCGTCGCACAACCCCGCGACCTACAACGGGATCAAGCTCTTCAACCGCGACGGATTCAAGCTCCCCGACGAGCTGGAGGACGAGATCGAGGAGTTCATCGTCTCGGAGAGGGAGTGGGAGCGGCCGACCGGCGCCGGCGTAGGCCGTTCGATCAAGGTGGACGACGCAGTCGCCCGCTACGTCGCGCACGCGCTGGATGCCGTCGATCACGACCTCACGGGCATGACGATCGCGGTCGACTGCGGCCACGGGGCTGCGAGTGTGGCGACGCCCCGGGCTCTGAAGGAGCTGGGCGCGACGGTGGTCAGCCTCAACTGCGAGTGGAACGGCATGGACATCAACGACGGCTGCGGGTCGACGGACCTCGGACCCCTCACCGAGATGGTGAAGTCGCATCAGGTCGACTTCGGGATCGCCCACGACGGTGACGCCGACCGCGTGCTTGCAGTCGACGGCAACGGTGAAGAGGTGGACGGCGATCTCATCATGGCGATCTGTGCCGTCCAGATGAAGGAGCAGGGTCTCCTCGCCGGCGACACGGTCGTGAGCACCGTGATGTGCAACCTCGGCTTCGAAGTGGCGATGCGCGAGCATGGCATCAACGTCATCAAGACCAGAGTCGGGGATCGCTACGTCCTCGAACAGATGCGGTCGTCAGGCGCCTCGCTCGGCGGGGAGCAGTCCGGGCACGTCATCTTCCTCGAGCACAACACCACCGGCGACGGGCTCGTCACGGCCCTCCATCTCGCATCCGCGATCAGGCGTTCCGGAAGCCCGCTGACACAGCTGCGCACGGTCATGAAGCGCTACCCCCAGGTGCTGGTCAACGTCGAGGTCAAGGACAAGGGGCTGCTCGGAGCCAGCGCGGCGGTCGCCGCGGCGGTTCGCGAAGCCGAGGAGGCTCTCGGCGACACGGGCCGCGTGCTCGTGCGGGCGAGCGGGACCGAGCCGCTCGTGCGCGTGATGGCAGAGGCCTCGGACGGGGATGTCGCCGCAGCGATCGTAGAGCGGCTGGTGGAGGTCGTCCGCACCGAACTCGACGGCTAGCGCCTCGGGCGGTCTGTGCACGTCCGCCTGGTATACTCGTCACGAACCGATGTCGGCAGAAAGGGGTCGCCGCACACGCTGAACGCAGTACCAAGCGCCCGGACTGGGAGCGCCTCATGCCTTCCAGTTGACGAGGAGAGAGCTTATCGAAGGATTCGGCGGATGGCTCTCCGGCTTGACCGGGGTCGTGACGGCATCGACAAACCCTGCGGGCGACCGCGGAGACAAAGCGATGTCGCACCGGTGACTCACCTTCTCAGGAGCTGTTCCGGCTCCGCTCCCCGACACGTTGTATCGTCGGGCATCAACCACGTACATGCAGCGCACGCCTGTGCGCCGTCAAGGAAGACAGAGGTATCCCTATGTGCGGAATCGTCGGATACATCGGTCCACGCCAGGCGAGTGACGTCCTCATCGGCGGCCTCGCCCGGCTCGAGTACCGTGGCTATGACTCGGCAGGCATCGCGATCTTGAGCAGTGCGGGCCTTGACGTGGTTCGCCGTCTCGGCAAACTCGTGAACCTGTCCAACGCCGTGAGCGAGTCGCCTGTGCCGGGCACGCTCGGCATCGGTCACACCCGCTGGGCCACCCACGGGCGGCCGAGTGAGGAGAACGCGCATCCTCACATCGACTGTACCGGCCGGATCGCCGTCGTGCACAACGGCATCATCGAGAACTACCTGGAGATGCGCGAAGAGCTCTCGGCAACCGGACACATCCTCCGCTCGGAGACCGACACGGAGACCATCGCGCACCTCGTCGAGGCCTACTACGACGGCGACCTGGCCGCAGCGGTCAGCCGTGCCATCAAGCGGCTCGACGGCAGCTACGCGCTCGGCGTCGTGCACCTGGATCATCCGGATGTGCTGGTGGCGGCGCGCAAGGATTCGCCGCTGATCATCGGCATCGGTGAAGGCGAGAACGTGGTGGCCAGCGACATCCCCGCCGTGCTCGAGTACACGCGCGAAGTGCTGGTACTGCACGATGGCGAGGTCGCGATCGTCACCGCCGACGGCGTGCGCGTCCGGACGCTCGAGGGGGCTGACGTGAGCGATCCTGAGATGATGCACGTCGAGTGGGACCTCGCAGCAGCCGAGAAGGGCGGATACGACGATTTCATGCTCAAGGAGATATTCGAGCAGCCCAAGGCGATCCGGGAGACGCTGCGCGGCAGGATGTGCAACGGCGAGATCCAGCTCTCCGAGCTCGACATGAAGCCCGAGCAGGTGGCGGGGATCGACCGGGTCTTCATCATCGCGTGCGGCACCTCGTATCACGCCGGGATCGTGGCCAAGACACTGATCGAGCAGTGGGCGCGCATCCCGGTGGAGGTCCAGGTCTCCTCCGAGTTCCGCTACGCTGACCCCATCGTCGACGACGACACCCTCGTTGTCGCGATAACGCAGTCCGGGGAGACGGCCGACACGCTGGCAGGTGTGCGCGAGGCGCGCGAGCGCGGCGCGAAGGTCATCGCGATCACCAACGTGGTGGGCAGCCGGGTCACGCGCGAGAGCGATGGCGTCATCTACACGCATGCCGGCCCCGAGATCGGGGTCGCGGCAACCAAGACCTTCACAGCGCAGATCGCGGCCCTCTACGTGCTCGCGTTGAAACTGGCACAGGCCAAGGGCACGGTGCAACAGGAGCGCATCGAGCACCTGTGGTCAGAACTCTCCCGCATACCCGACCTCGTTGCCACCATTCTCGAGGACATCGATGGTCTCAGGGAGTGCGCGGACGAGTACATCGGTGCGCGGTCCTCGCTCTTCCTCGGCAGGGGCATCGGCGTGCCCATCGCGATGGAGGGCGCACTCAAGCTCAAGGAGATCTCCTACATACACGCCGAAGCGTATCCCGCCGGCGAGATGAAGCACGGTCCCATCGCGCTCATCACCGAGGAGGTCCCGGTGGTGGTGGTTGCCACGCAGGGACACACCTACGAGAAGGTCGTGAGCAACATACAGGAGGTCCGTGCCCGCGGGGCACAGGTGATCGCGGTCGCCACCCACGGCGATGAGGAGATCCGCCGCCACGCCGAGCACGTCCTGTACATACCGGCCACGACCGAGTCACTCTCGGCCATTCCCGCGACGATCCCGCTCCAGCTGCTCGCCTACTACATCGCCAAAGCGCGCGGCTGCAACGTCGACCAGCCGCGCAACCTCGCCAAGTCAGTGACGGTAGAGTAGCGCCATGTCGATCACTGGCCTGGGAGTGGACATCGTCGAGATCGAGCGGATGCGGCGCGCGCTGGAGCGGCGCCCGGCGATGAAGGAGCGCATCTTCTCCGCCAGCGAGCGCGCCTACTGCGAAGCCCGCAACAAGCCCGAGATCCACTACGCGATGCGCTTTGCCGCGAAAGAGGCGGTGCTCAAAGCGCTCGGCACCGGCTTTTCCGGCATGCGATTCACCGATGTCGAGGTCGAGCGCGACGAGCGTGGGCGGCCGGTCCCGAAGTTGTCGGGTCGCGCTGCGGAGATCGCCGATGAGCGAGGCATCGTGGAGATGCATCTCTCGCTCTCGTTCACGCACACCAACGCGGTCGCCTCGGCCGTTGCCATCACCGAGGAGGCGCGACCCCGCCCGAAGCTGATGCCGCCCGACCCGATGGCCGAGTTGGCCGCGTCGTTCAAAGACGCCAGGGCACTGCTCGACGACGTCGAGGTGGGGGATACACCAGACGAGGAGTAAGTGACGACCCCTGACGGGGTCGTCCCGCAGGGATGGAGCCCCCGTGATCCACGCACTGACCGCCGCCGCGTCACGTGCGGCAGAGGAGCGGGCCGTCGCCGAGACCGGCGTCGCGCTCGCAGAGCTCATGGAGTGTGCCGGAAGTGCCGTCGCTCGTGAAGTCGAGAGCCGCCAGCCATCGGGACCCGTCGCTGTCATCTGTGGCGGCGGGAACAACGGCGGCGACGGGTGGGTGGCCGCACGCGAACTTCTGCGGGCCGGGCGAGAGGTCTCGGTCTTCACCTCCGCAGCGCCCGATGCCCTGACGGGGATAGCAGGCGAAGCGGCACGCGCCGCAGTGGCCGCGGGTGTCGGCGTCGTCGAGCCCGATCGAGAGCTGCTCGAGGCCGGCGCGCTCGCCGGCTTCCCGGTCGTGATCGACGCGCTGTTCGGGGTCGGGTTCGGCGGGGCGGTGCGCCCGCCCTACGACAGCTGGATCGGGGCGATCAACGCGTCGGGTGCGTACGTGGTCGCTGTCGACGTCCCCTCGGGAGTCGATGCTTCGACGGGAGGGACGGCAGCCGAAGCGGTGCGTGCGAACGTCACGGTGACGTTCTCGGCGCCGAAGACGGGCATCATCCTCTATCCCGGAGCAGGACTGGCCGGGGAGCTCGTCGTGGCCGACATCGGGATCGGGCACGAGTACCTCGGGTCGTCGGGCGATCCCGAGATTTGGGACGCCGATGACTACCGGGCACTGCTGCCGCGTCCCGCCCCGGACGCCCACAAGAACAGCCGCGGCCGCGTCTTGATCGTCGCGGGTTCAGGAGCGTTCCCCGGCGCGGCGGCGCTCGCGGCGATGGGTGCCCAGCGCATGGGGGCCGGCTACGTCACGGTGGCCGTTCCCGCGTCGGTCGTGGGGGTATTGCAGTCCAAGCTCACCTCGGCGGTCGTGATGGGGCTTCCCGAGAATCCCTCTCAGACGCTGGCATCCAAGGTCACCGATGCGCTGCTCGACATCTCCCGGGAGTTCGACGCGGTGGTGCTGGGTCCGGGAATGACCGTTGCTCACGGCGCGGTGCACGTTGCGCGAGAGCTCGTCGGCTCGCTTGACGTCCCGCTGGTGGTCGACGCAGACGGCCTGAACGCGCTCGTCGACACGGTTGACACGATCACCGGCCGGGCTGCCCCCACCGTCATCACGCCGCACCCCGGCGAGCTCGCGCGTCTGCTGGGGATGACCCCCGCCGAGATCCAGGCCGACCGGCTGGTCCACGGACGCCAGCTGAGCGGGCCGCATCTTGCCTGTGTGCTGAAGGGGGCGCACACCGTGGTGAGCGGTGCGGGACGCCAGGTCGTCACCCTGGCGGGAAACCCCGGACTCGCGACCGCGGGAACCGGAGACGTGCTTGCCGGCATGGCGGGTGCGCTGCTCGCCCAGGGGCTCGACCCGTTCGAGGCCGGCGCACTCGCCGTTTACCTGCATGCCCGGGCCGGCGACCATGCTTCCGCGGATCTGACGACGCTCGGCGTGGTGGCCGAGGACGTTCCGGCGTATCTACCGGTCGCGATCCGCGAGCTTGATAGTACTATCTAGGGTATGGAGGGCTCCGGCGACGGGCCGGACGAGAAGGAGGGACACGAGATGGCGGAGCACACGGTGCGCGACATCATGACAGCCGATCCGGTGGTAGTCGGGCCGGATATGACGGTGACCGGGGCCGCGCACCTCATGGTCGATCGCCGGATCGGTGCGCTTCCCGTTGTCGACGAGGGTCGTCTCATCGGCATCGTCACCGAGGGCGACCTCATCATGCAAGACGTCAAGCTGGAGTTCCCGACCTACCTTCACCTGCTCGACGGCTACATCCTCTACCCGCCGTCGACCGCCCGGTTCGAGAGCGAACTGAAGAAGGCGGTCGCGGCGTCGGTTCGCGACGTCATGACCCGGGACCCGATCACAATAGCGGCGGATGCTTCCGTCGAGGACGCGGCGACGCTTCTCGTGGAGCGGGACGTGAGCCGCCTGCCCGTGCTCGACGGGGGGCGTGTTGTCGGGATCGTCAGCAAGTCCGACGTCGTGCGCTCGCTTGTCGGGAAACAGGAGTAGTCTCGGTGGCGTACGAGCGGTGGGCGCGGGTCGTTGTCGACCTGGATGCGGTCGCTCACAACGTGAGGATGCTGAAGGCGCGCACGCGTCCGGGGACGTTGTTCATGGCGGTTGTCAAGGCCGATGGCTACGGGCACGGTGCGGTGCAGGTCGCCCGAACGGCACTGAAGGCGGGGGCGGACCGGCTCGGTGTGGCTACCGTCGACGAGGCGATCGAGCTCCGGGAGGCGGGAATCGACGCACCGCTACAGTTGCTTTCCGAGCCGCCGGCGTCCGCGGTCGACCTGGTGGTCGAACACGATCTCGTACCCACCGTGACGACCCCGGCGTTCGCACGCGCCCTCGCACGCGTGGCTGCTGCCGCGGGACGCGAGGTGCGCTTCCATCTGAAGGTTGACACAGGCATGAACCGCATCGGTGTCCGGGCCGAGGACGCTCCCGGGATCGCGTCTGAGCTTGCCGCTCTTCCGGGGCTGCGCATAGAGGGCGTGTTCACGCACTTTGCGACGGCCGACGTCGCAGGCGACTGGGACTTCGAGGCCCAGGTTGCCCGCTTTGCAGACGTCGTAGCGCGCACGCGCGATGAGGGCGTGTCGTCTGTGATCGTCCACGCGTGCAACAGCGCCGGAACGATCATGCACCCGGAGGCGCACCTCGACATGGTGCGCTGCGGCATCGCGATCTACGGGTTGCACCCGGCGCCATCCACCTATGGCCTGGTCGATCTGCGCCCGGCCATGTCCGTCGTCGCGCGGGTCACACTGGCAAAGCGCATCGGGATGGGGGAGGGCGTGAGCTACGGGCTCACATGGCGGGCGGCTGCCCCCACGACCATAGCGACGTTGCCGCTCGGCTACGCCGACGGTGTGCACCGCCTGCTATCGAATCGCATGGAGGTCCTGATCGGCGGCGTGCGGTGCGCGCAGGTCGGCAGAGTATGCATGGACCAGATGATGGTGGAGGTCCCCCGTAACCAGGAGGTCTCAGAGGGCGACGAGGCCGTTCTTGTCGGCACCCAGGGCGAGCAGCGGATCCTTATGGATGAGCTTGCAGAGTCGGCCGAGACGATCAACTACGAGCTCGCATGCGCGCTGGGGATGAGGATGCCCCGCGTCTACCGCTGAGAACTCAGGGGAAAGACTCTCGTTTTTTCAGAAGGAACGGCCTCCCACAAGCAGAAGGAAACCTCTGGAGGGCCGTTCGCGTCTCTTGCGAGCGTGCCCTGCTCCCAAGTCGGTGAAACAGGGGGTGGATAGTGGACGAGAAGGTCCTCGAGGAGTTCCAGTTCCACAAAGACACGGTGGTAGCGGATGTCAACTCGCCGCTCCACCTTATCCGCGAGAAAGAGATGGAAATCTCGGGGCGGGTCCTCGCTGCCAAGAAGGAGGCGGAGGACATCGTCGCTTCCGCGCGCCGTAAGGCGGTCGAGATCGTCCGGAAATCCGAGGCGGAGGGCGAGATGCTCTCGACCAAGGAGGAGGAGCGTGCGGCCGCCGAGGTCGAGCGCGAGGTCGCACGGATAGCGGAAGACGGGGAGCGCGAGGTCGTCGAGCTCCGCGAGAGTATCGGCGAGCGCGTAGATGGCGCCGTCGATCACATCGTTGGGGTCGTCACGCGCGTCTAGCGGGCGGTTCAGCTCCAACGGGTCCAACGGTTGAAGCCGGGGGGTGTCGCAAGTGCTGGTTCCGATGGCGAAGATCGAGATCATCGGCCCGAAGAACGATTTCTTCGAGGTAGTGAGCTTGCTGCATGAGCAGGGCAAGCTACATATCGAGGATCTCTCCCGCAAGATCAGTTCGGGTGAGGTGCCTCTGCAACGCATGGAGGTCTACGAGACCCAGCAGCAGGACCAGGAGCAGATGGAAGAGCTTCTGATCCGAGTGCGCGCGATCGTCAAAGCGCTTCACCGCGACGACCTTCACCTCGATCCCGCGGCTCGCCGTACTCAGTACAGCGAGCTGTTCGCAAAGGATGCAGGCGAGCTGGCCAACGAGGTCACCGCGGTGATCGAGGAGGTCGAGGATCGGACGGCCGAGCTGGCTACCTCGCGAACGAGCCTGGAGTCGGAGCTCTCACTTCTCGCCCGCTACGAGCCGATCCTTCAGAAGATCCAGCCGCTCGCGAAGCAGATCGTCACGACCGGTGCGTACGAATCGGTCGCGCTGCTGGTCGAGCGCCGCTATAAGTCCGCTCTCGAGCTTCTCAAGGAGGAGCTCGACAAGATCACGCACAAGCAGTGCGAGATCGTTTCGACCGACGTCGACGAGAACACCACTGCGGTCATCGTCGTGTTCAGCAAGACCTACTCCGAGCCGGTTCACAAGTTCCTCGCGATGGAGAACGTCAACCAGATCCGTCTTCCCTCCTCCTTCGAGGACATGCCGTTCGATGCAGCATACGAGAGCCTCAAAGAGCGGCAGGGCCATCTGCCCGCCGAGCTCGAGAAGGTCTCGATCGAGCTCGAGGAGATGTCTAAGGCCTGGTATCTGCGCTTGATGACGATCCGTGACGTGCTCATCGACAAGATCGAGGAGATATCGGCGATCCCGAAGTTCGGTCGCACTGACTATGCGTTTGTCATCAACGGGTGGATTCCGGTGAAGGACGTTGAAGAGCTACGGCAGGGTATCTCATCGAAGTGGGGCGACGACATCATCGTCACCCAGACCGAGGTCACCGAGGCCGAATACGGCGACACGCCCGTCGCGACCAAGAACCCCAAAGCGATCGCTCCCTTCGAGAAGATCATCGGGGTGCGGGGTGTCCCGCGCTACGGTACCGTCGATCCGACCTGGCTGCTCTTCATCTTCTTCCCGCTCTTCTACGGGATGATCGTTGGAGACGTAGGATATGGCACCATCATGCTCTCCGTGATCGTCTGGCTACGCCTGAAGTTCAAGCAGAACGAAGTGATCCAGATGGCGACATCCATCATCGGACCGGCGGCTACCATGGTCATCGCCTTCGGCGTCGCCTACGGAGAGCTCTTCGGCGACCTGCCGTCCAGAGCGGGCTGGGTCTATCCGGTCACGGGTTCGGCGTACGCATGGTTGGCGGATGGCACGTACGCCTGGTTCGGGATCCTGCCTATCTTCCACCGCGTGGCCGAGATTCTGCCGTTCATGCTCATCGCGATCGCGGCCGGAGTGGTTCACGTGCTCCTCGGCTTGGTCCTCGGCGTCATCAACGCTGTCAGGACCGGTCAGAAGAAGCATCTCAAGGAGCGCGGGGGCATCCTTATGATGCTCCTGGCGATCCTCATCCTGGTCGGTGTGGGTCAGCTCGCGGTTCTGAGCGGGACCGGTGAGATTGCATTCCAGCTCGCTGTTGCCGCAATAGCGATCGCCGGTTTCGTGTACGCGATCAAAGGTGGGGGTGTCATGGGCGTCGTCGAGACGCTGGAGTCCTTCACCCACATGGCAAGCTACATCCGTATCATGGCCGTGGGCCTGGCAGGCGCATTGTTCGCCGACGCGATCAACCAGATCGTTGTCATCTTGAGCCCGCCGGGCAGCATCTCGATCGTCGGAATCCTGCTGGGAGTCATACTGCACTCGCTGCACGTCGTCATGGCATCCTTCAGCCCGATGATCCACGCACTGCGTCTCAACTTGCTGGAGTTCTTCAGCAAGTTTTACGAGACCGGCAATCAGCCGTACAGTCCGTTCACGAAAACCGGAGGTGAAGAGCGCGTATGAACAAGAATCGGCTCGCAAAGTGGGTGTTCGGCAGTACGTTCCTGGTGACAATGCTCGTTCCGGCCATGGCGTTCGCTGCTGAGGCGGAGGCAGTCGTCGGCGAGTGGCAGTCCTACGTCGCCAAGGCCCTGGCTGCCGGTCTTGCAATGAGCGTATCCGCGCTCGCAGCAGGCTATGCCCAGGCGAAAATCGGTTCTGCAGGCGCTGGCACGCTCGCCGAGCGTCCTGAGGCCTCCGTGTGGGTCATCGTTCTCCAGGCGCTTCCGGAGATCATCGTCCTGCTGGGCTTCGTTGCCTCCATCCTGATCGTCAACATGCCCGTCACGCCCGCCTAGGCGTGTTGGCACTGACGGCGAGACACAGGAAAGAGGTCCAGGTCCCATGGCCCTAGAAGATATCTTCCGCGCACTAGACGAGCAGGCAGACAAGGAGTGCGAAGACATCCTCGCTACTGCTCGGGCGCAGGCCGAGGCCATCCTGGCTGACGCCGAGGAGCAGGCCGCGGGCATCTGTTCGGCGTGCGTCGAGCACACCGAGTCAGCGATGCAGCGAAAGACGGCCAAGCAGACCAATGCGGCGCGCCTCGAGGGCAAGAAGAAGGTCGCCTCCGTGAAGGAGGCAGCGGTCAGCGATGCCTTCGAGAAGTCCGCGGAGCGCCTGGCATCAATCCGCACCCGCGACACGTATCCGGGGATCTTCAAGTCTCTGGTATCCGAGGCCTTCGCCGGTGTATCCGGTGACATGGTGCTGCTGGTCGACCCGTCTGACGAGGCGCTCGCACGCCAGGCCCTGGATGAGCTCGGGGTCGACGCTGAGGTTCGGACGGAGCTCAGCACGAGCGGCGGGGTGGCGGTGCTGACCGGGAACGGTCGGATCATGCGCCGCAACACGCTCGAGGACCGGCTCGACAAGGTGCGCAACTTCATTCAGTCAGACGTTGCGGAGATCCTGTTCTCATGAGTGTGACGACCACGTCATCACGCAACCGCAGCCCTGCGTCCCCAAAGGACTACGGGTACGCCAATGCCCGCATCCGGGGCATGCGTTCTCGGCTGCTGAGCAGGACGTTCCTTGACGGCCTTATCGCAGAGCAGAGCGTTCAGCGCCTCGTGCAGGAGATGGACGGTACGGAGTACACGTCGGACCTGGAAGACGCACTGATCCACGGGATCGACGCGACGAGCGTCGACGTCGCCCTGCGCAACAACATGGTGCAGACCTTCCAGAAGATCATGAGCTTCCTGAATGCCGAGGCCGAGTATCTGGTGACGACGCTGCTCGGCAGGTGGGACATCTTCAACCTGAAGACGATCCTGCGTGCCAAGCACATGCACCTGCCGCTGGACGAGCTGAAGGACGGCTTGTTGCCTGCGGGTCAGCTGACCCCGGTCGACCTGGAAGCCCTTGCTGCGGCCGAAGACGTGCGAACGGTAGTCGACATCGCCGTCACCTGGGGCCTGCCGATGGCGTCTGCCCTGCGTGAAGGGCATGCGGAGTTCATGCGTACGGGGGAGCTCGCATCATTGGAGCTCGCGCTGGACCGATACTACTCGGAGTGGGCGAAGGCCCGGCTGTCCCGTCGGGGGGCCAACATGCGCATGGCGCGTAAAGTCCTGGCCACCCAGGTGGACGTCGCCAACCTCGTGATGGTCCTGCGCCTGCAGAGTGCCGACATCGAGACCATCGATGTCGATCAGTACTTTCTTGAGGGCGGCGCGGACATCACACGTGAGCTGTACATGGTTCTCTCCAAGATGTCCGATATCGACGAGGTCCTCGAGCGCCTCCGGGGCACTCCGTACGGCAGGGCTCTGGACGATGTCTCGATCAAGTACCTCGAGCAGAACTCGATCTCGGTCTTCGAGCGGGCACTCGAGGATCTCTTCATGCGGCGCACGCTCGGCATCGCGAAGGGCGACCCGCTCGGTATCGGCGTGGCGGTCTCGTACCTGTGGGCCAAGCAGAACGAGATCACCAACCTGCGCATCATCGTCAAGGGCAAGGCCGTAGGGATGCCGGAGGACCGTGTGAGAGAGGAGCTCATCCTTGTATAAGCTCGTCGTCCTCACCGACTCCGACACCGCGGACGGTTTCAGGCTCGCCGGCGTGGATGTGATGGTGGCTGAGTCGGAAGAGGAGTCGCGCAAGGCGCTCAACTCGCTGCTCGATGATGAAGGGAGCGGCATCATCGCGGTCAACGAGAAGATGATGGCCGCCATCGACGAGCGCACGCAGCGCAAGATAGACAACAGTTACCGTCCGATTGTCATCTCGCTTCCCATCAGGGAGCAGCTGGCGATGGGCGAGGACCACCGGGCGTACCTGGCACGCCTGATCAGAAGAGCAATCGGATTCGACATAACACTGAGGCGAGGCTGATGATTGCAGGGACTATCTCGAAAATCACCGGACCGGTGGCCGTCGCATCGGGCATGACCGGGTCCAAGATGTATGACATCGTGCGCGTCGGCAACGAGGGCCTGATGGGAGAGATCATCAGGCTCGAGGGCGACCGCTCGACGATCCAGGTCTACGAGGACACCTCCGGTCTGAAGGTCGGCGACCCTGTCGAATCGACTGAAGGCCCGCTCCTCGTGGAGCTCGGACCGGGGCTGCTCTCCTCGATCTACGATGGCGTGCAGCGCCCGTTGCCTGTCGTTGCGCAGAGCGGCGACTACATCCAGCGCGGTACCGTTGCCTCGGCACTGGACCGGGAGAAGCTGTGGGACTTCACCCCCATCGCGACGGTGGGCCAGGAGGTCGTCGGCGGCGACGTCATCGGCTCCACGCCCGAGGGTCAGACCATCATCCACAAGGTCATGGTCCCGCCTGACGTCAAGGGCAAGATCAAGAAGGTCGTGCCCGCCGGCCGGTACAACGTAGACACGGCGGTGGCCCAGCTCGAGGACGGTACCGAGATCAAGATGTCGCAGTGGTGGCCGGTCCGTCAGGGCCGCCCCTACGAGCGCAAGCTCGATCCGACGCACCCGTTCACGACAGGCACGCGCATCCTCGACACCTTCTTCCCGATCGCGATGGGTGGCAACGCCATCATCCCGGGTGGCTTCGGGACGGGTAAGACGGTCACGCAGCAGTCGCTCGCCAAGTGGGCCGACGTCGACATCATCGTCTACGTCGGCTGTGGTGAGCGCGGCAACGAGATGACCGAGGTCCTCGTCGAGTTCCCCGAGCTGGAGGACCCGCGCACGGGCGCGCCGCTCATGGACCGCACCGTGCTCGTCGCCAACACCTCGAACATGCCGGTGGCCGCGCGCGAGGCCTCCATCTACGTGGGTGCTACGCTCGCCGAGTTCTATCGCGACATGGGCTACAGCGTCGCGATGATGGCCGACTCCACCTCCCGGTGGGGAGAGGCGCTCCGAGAGGTCTCCGGTCGTCTCGAGGAGATGCCGGGTGAGGAAGGCTATCCCGCATACCTCGCGACGCGACTCGCGGCCTTCTACGAACGTTCTGGCCGCGTTCGTCCGATCGGATCGGACGACGAGCGCGTCGGTTCGGTCACCATGGTGGGTGCGGTCTCGCCGGCAGGCGGAGACATGTCCGAGCCCATGACCCAGAACTCCCTGCGAGTCTCCGGTGCCTTCTGGGCGCTGGACACCTCGCTTGCACAGCGCCGGCACTTCCCGGCCATCTCATGGACGAAGTCCTACACGCTCTTCCTCGGACAGGTTAGCGGTTGGTACGAGGAGAACGTCGCGTCGGACTGGCACGTTCTGCGCGACCAGGCGATGTCCATTCTCCAGAAGGAGACGGAGCTCCAGGAGATCGTCCAGCTCGTCGGGCCGGACGCTCTGCCCGAGTCCGAGAAGATCATTCTCGAGGTCGCGCGCATGTTGCGTGAGGACTTCCTGCAGCAGTTCGCGTTCCACGAGATCGACGCCTACTGCCCGCCCAAGAAGCAGTACCTGATCCTGAAGGCGATCCTCTCGTTCCACGAGGCCGCCGCGTCGGCACTCAACAGAGGCGTCTCGCTGAGACAGATTCTCGAGATGCCATTCAGGGACGAGATCTCCATGCTGAAGACGACCCCGCACGAAGAGGCGATGGAGGCGATTCCGGGATTCTGCACCCGGGTCGCCGAGGAGATCGCCGGAATCGAGGTGTACTAACGTGACGCCAGAGACGATGACGCCCCCCATGGCGCCGAAGGCCCGTCCGCTGGTCTCGACGGACTACCGGACCCTGAGCTACGTGACGGGCCCGCTCATCTTCGTCGAGAACGTGCACGACGTGGCCTACGACGAGATGGTTGCCATCCGGATGCCGGACGCCAGCCGTCGCAGCGGCCAGGTACTCGAGGTCAGCGGCACCACCGCAGTCATCCAGGTCTTCGAGGGCACGCGCGGCATCGATGTCGACGCCACCGAGGTGCGCTTCCTCGAGGAGGTCGCCCGCATCGACGTGTCGCCCGACCTGCTCGGCCGCGTGCTGAACGGCACGGGCGCTCCGATCGACGGTGGCGCGCCCATCATCCCGGAGCGTCGCCTGTCGATGACCGGTGCACCCATCAACCCGTACACGCGCGAGAAGCCGGCGGACTTCATCGAGACCGGCATCAGCGCGATCGACGGGCTGAACACGCTCGTACGCGGGCAGAAGCTGCCGATCTTCTCGGGTTCCGGTCTGCCGGCCAACGAGCTCGCCGCACAGATCATCCGGCAGGCGCGCGTCAAGAGCGGCGAGGACTTCGCCATCGTGTTCGGCGCGATGGGCATCACCCACCGCGAGTCCGCCTACTTCATGAACCAGTTCGAGAGCACCGGCGCACTCGAGCGAGTCGTCTTCTTCCTGAACCTGGCCGACGACCCCACGGTCGAGCGCCTGCTCACCCCCAAGGCGGCGCTGACGGTTGCCGAGTACCTCGCGTTCGAGAAGGACATGCAGGTCCTCGTCGTGCTCTCCGACATGACGAACTACTGCGAGGCGCTGCGCGAGGTTTCGACGGCTCGCGAAGAGGTTCCTGGTCGACGTGGCTATCCCGGATACATGTACACCGACCTTTCGATGATCTACGAGCGCGCGGGTCGCATCAAAGGCCGCAAGGGTTCCGTGACTCAGCTGCCGATCCTCACCATGCCTGACGACGACATCACGCACCCGATTCCCGACCTTACCGGCTACATCACCGAGGGTCAGATCGTGCTCTCACGCCAGCTCCATCGTCGCGCGGTCTACCCGCCCATCGACGTGTTGCCGTGCCTGTCGCGACTGATGAACCTGGGTATCGGCGAGGGCAAGACGCGTGAGGACCACCGCGAGGTCGCCAACCAGCTCTACGCGGCGTACGCGCAGGGCCGCGACCTCCGTAAGCTGGTCGCGATCGTCGGTGAGGAGGCCCTGTCGGACAACGACCGCTCCTACCTCCGCTTCGCGGACGAGTTCGAGAAGCGGATCGTGGGACAGGGCGAAGAGGGACGCACTATCGAAGACACGCTTGCCATCAGCTGGGAGCTCATGGCGGGTCTGCCGATGGGCGAGCTCAAGCGCGTCCGCGACTTCATCGACAAGTACCATCCCAACGCCGAGCAGGCCTCCGACGAGGCCTAAGGGGAGACGATGGAGGAAGTACGCCCAACACGTTCAGAGCTACTCGAGCGCCGCGAGCAGATCAAGCTTGCCGAGCAGGGCATGGATCTGCTCAAGCAGAAGCGCGATGCGCTGCTTATCGAGTTCATGGGCGTCATGGACGAGACACTGCGTCTTTCGGAGTCGCTGCAGAAGAACGTCGCCGAGGCGCAGTACGCCCTTGCCGTCGCGAAGGCCGTCGACGGCACGGTGGCGCTGCGCTCGGCCGGTATGGCCACGCAGAGCGAGATCGTCGTCGACATGACGGGCACGCGCATCATGGGTGTCTCCGTCCCGGTGGTCACCAAGGGCGAGAGCCCGATCCGCTCGTCGTTCACGCGTGGCTACTCGGTTACGGGTGTTTCATCCCGAGTCGATGAGACCGCGGACAAGTTCGAGCGGATCCTCGATGTCATCATCGAGTACGCCGATATCGAGACGCGACTCAAGCGCCTCGGCGAGGAGATCCAGAAGACCAACCGTCGGGTTAACGCGCTGGAGCAGGTGACCGTTCCCGCGCTCAGGGAGCAGGTCAGCTATATCCGGCAAACGCTCGACGAGCGCGCGCGCGAGGACCTCTTCCGGCTGAAGAAGGTCAAGAAGAAGATCGAGAGCAAGAAGGCTGCTCAGGCGCGAGGGTAGTTCGGCGCCTGTACTTTCGCAACGAGTCCCCGCGGCGCACGTGCGGACACACGATACGTAAGAGGCCGCCTGCCCGGGATCCGGGCGGCGGCCTCCGCGTTACGGGGAACCCCCGAACCCCGTGTCACGCCCTATCGGCAACGACCTGCTTCATATCGGCCAGGATGTCGACCGCGTTGCGGGTGTGCTTGCGCAGCTCCCGTCCGAGGAGCAGCAGCTTTCGGACGTCGTGCATCTGCAGGTGCCCGAAGCGCAGGGACTCCCACTCATCGCGGGCGGTGTATCCCCACACCTCACCGAGGACCCACTCGAACTCCTCGATCTCATGATCGGTGAGGGCCGCCCACTCGCGACCGAGGTTGTGCCTGATTCGCTCTATCTCACGCTGTACCGCCTGAGCCCGGCGCAGTTTGTGCGTGCGGATGCCGAGTTCCTCGTCGGTAACGTCGGGTCGCTTGCTGTTCATGGGCTCTCACCTCCTGGATACGATATTCTCTGCGGGACGCCCCGTTCCTTGTTCTAGAATACCCGTGTAGCCCCCCGTGAGTTGCGGAAGGAAGCCGATGGAATTCTCCGACGTCCTCGCCCGGCGACGCAGTGTGCGCCACTTCAACTCCCGCCTCGCTGTGAGCGACGAGGACGTCCGCGCCCTGCTCTTGGCAGCCGTCAGCGCTCCGAGCGCGGGAAACATCCAGCCCTGGCGCTTCACGGTCCTGCGCACCGAGGCCGCGCGCGAGAGGCTCGCCGCCGTGCTCGGGCAGCGGTGGGCGACTGCGGCACCCGTCGTCATCGTGGTCTCTGTGGACCCGCGTCCCTGCGCCGCGCGCTACGGCGACCGCGGGGAGATGCTCTACTCCATCCAGGACACTGCCGCCGCGGTGAGCAACATCCTGCTCTCTGCGGTCGATCGCGGCCTGGCGTCCTGCTGGATCGGCGCGTTCGACGAGCGCGCGGTGCGCGACGCCCTCGGGATCCCGGCGCCCATCACGCCCATCGCCATCCTGCCGGTCGGTCACTCCGCCGAGTCCTCGGCCAAGCCCGCCCGCAGGCCACTCGAGGAGGTCACGACGTGGCTGTGAGGCCATGGACAGCCTGAGCGAGCTCCAGGAGTTCATCGGCGAGTGCCACCGGTGCCCGCTGGGCGACACGCGTACGACCCTGGTGTTCGGAGTCGGGCGGGCCGATGCCGACCTCATGTTCGTCGGTGAGGCTCCCGGTCGCAACGAGGACTTGAAAGGCGAGCCGTTCGTGGGCGCGGCGGGCAAGCTACTCGACGAGCTGCTCGCCTCGATCGGGCTGCACCGGTCGGAGGTCTACATCGCCAACATCCTCAAGTGCCGACCCCCGGGTAACCGCAACCCGCAGGCGGACGAGATCGAGACGTGCACCCCCTTCCTGAGGGAGCAGGTGCGCCTCATCGACCCGAAGGTGATCGTCACGCTCGGAAACTTCGCCACCCGGTTCGTGCTCAAGACCTCGACCGGCATCACCGGCCTGCGCGGCTCGCTCCATCGCGCGGGCCGTTTCACGGTGCTGCCGATCTTCCATCCGGCCGCCGCCCTCTACGATGCCACCAAGCGCAACGTGCTGATGGCCGACTTCGCTCTTCTCGGTGAGGTACTGGCGGCGCCTGACGAGCAGCACGAGCCCCTCCAGGCGGAGCTGTTCGAGTCGTGAGCGCCCTGTCGTTCGTGATGGAGACGGATTCGGCCGCCGCAACGAGGCGTGCGGGTGCCGCGCTCGGGGCTGCTGTGCACGCGGGAGACGTCGTCATCCTCACAGGCGACCTCGGTGCCGGCAAGACCGTGATCGCGCAGGGGGTGGCGTCGGCGCTTGGCGTCAGCGGCCACGTGACGAGCCCGACCTTCAACATCCTCGTCGTGCACCGGGGAAGCGTGGGCCTCGCCCACTTCGACCTCTACCGCCTCGAGCGCGCGGAACAGCTCGAGGACATCGACTTCTGGGGCGTGGTCGAAGGGGATGTGGTGAGCCTGATCGAGTGGGGCGACCGGTTCCCCGAAGCGCTTCCCGCGGACGTGCTGACGCTTACCCTCGAGATCACCGGTGACGAGAGCAGGCGTATCGCGGTGTCCGCGTCGGGCGAACGCAGCGGCGCGCTTGCCGGGTCGTGGCGCTCCGCGTGCGCCGGGCTCGACGGCGTGGCGGTTCCCGGGGGGAGAGCACCACGATGAGCCGCCTCGTCCTTGCGTTCGACACGGCCACGGACCGCTGCGCTCTCGCACTCGGACGCTGGGCCGTCGAGCACGTCGAGACGATCGCCACTGCCGACTTCGATGCTCCCCGTGCGGCGCTCGGCCGACTGCTGCCTGCCGTGCGCGACCTGCTCATCTCCGAGGGGCTTGCTCCCGGAGATCTCTGCGAGGTCGTCGTGGGCAGGGGGCCGGGTTCGTTCACCGGCGTCCGGATCGGCGTGGCCACCGCCAAGGGGCTTGCACACGGGCTGGGGACGCCGCTCTTCGGCGCGGGAACACTCGATGCCATCGCGTGGGCCTGCGCCGGGCGCTTCTCTGGCGTTCTCGGGGTCGTTGGCGACGCGATGAGGGGCGAGGTCTACCCTGCGCTCTTCGAGCTGGCAGACGGCACTGCACGGCGCCTCACGGACGACCGCGTGGCACACCCGGCGGATGTTGTCGCCGAGTGGTCCGCACGCGCCGCGCCGTTGCTCCTCGCCGGTGGAGGCCTGCGCAAGCACGCGGCGGCTTTCCGGGCGCTGGAGCAGGCCGGAGCGCAGCTCCTTCCCGAGGACCTCTGGCTTCCGGGGGGAGCGGGGCTCCTCGCGGCGTATGGTGCGGCGCGGGCCGCTGACCATGCGGGCGATGGCCATCCCCAGACGCTGTTGCCGATCTACACGAGACTCTCCGATGCCGAGGAGAACGAGCGGCTGCGCGCAGGCGGGCAGGGGGAGCAGCCGTGACGGTTCGACTGCGCCACTTCGCTCCCTACGACCTGCAGGCGGCTCTCGAGATCGAGCGCGCGTCCTTCCCCGAGCCGTGGTCGCCCGCGATGTTCCTCGGCGAGCTGCGTCGCTCCGACCGCATCTGGCTCGTGGCCGAGCACGCGGGCGGACGGGTCGTCGGCTACGGCGGCGTGATGATCGTCGGCGACGAGGCGCACCTCATGAACCTTGCGGTCGCGGCGGGGGAGCGCGGGAGCGGGGTGGGCCGGGCACTCTACGACGAGTTGGCGGCGCGTGCCGCTCGCGCGGGAGCGCGCCGGATCACGCTCGAGGTCAGAGACGACAACGGGGCGGCGGTGGAGTTCTACCGCGGCGCCGGTCTCGAGGTCGAGGGCGTGCGTCCCGGTTACTACCGCAGCGGCACCGACGCGCTCATCATGTGGGGCGACCTGCCCGAGGCGGTGCATCACCTGCCGGCATCCGGCACCGAGGTGGTCCTCGCGATCGAGACGTCGTGCGACGAGACGGCCGCCGCCGTCATGCGCGGAGGCACCGAGGTGCTCTCCAGCGTGGTTGCAAGCCAGGTGGACTTCCACTCCCGCTTCGGGGGCGTGGTACCCGAGATCGCGTCGCGCAAGCATGTCGAGGCGATCGTCGGCGTGGTCACCGAGGCGCTGGACCGGGCGGGCCTCACGCTCGCGCACGTGGATGCGATCGCGGTCACGCACGGCCCGGGGCTCATCGGCGCGCTCGTCGTCGGCCTCGCCTACGCCAAGGGCCTCGCGCTCGCCACCGGGCTGCCGCTCGTCGGTGTCAACCACCTCGAAGGCCACATCTTCGCCAACATGCTCATCGATCCCGATATCACACCTCCGCTCATCGCGCTCGTGGTCTCCGGGGGCCACACCTCGCTCATCCACGTGCCCGAGTGGGGGGTCTATCACACGCTCGGCGAAACGCTCGACGACGCTGCGGGAGAGGCGTTCGACAAGGTCGCCAAGGTGCTCGGTCTCGGCTATCCCGGGGGGCCGATACTCTCGAAGCTCGCTGCCGAGGGTGACCCCGAGGCCATCGCCTTCCCGCGGGCCATGATGCGCTCGGGCGACTACCGTTTCTCGCTCTCCGGCCTCAAGACCGCCGTCATCAACCACATCCGCCACGAGCGGGAGGCCGGCCGGGAGATCGATCTGCCCGATCTCGCCGCGTCGTTCCAGGCGGCCGTCGTGGATGTCCAGGTGGCCAAGACGCTGCGGGCCGCCGAGGAGCACGGCGTCAAGACCGTGTGTCTCGCGGGCGGAGTGGCGGCAAACCCGTCGCTTCGCGAATCGCTGCGCTCGGCACTGGCCGAGAAGGGGATCGCGCTCAGCGTGCCCGACATCGGCCTGTGCACGGACAACGCCGCGATGATCGCGGCGGCCGGTACGTGGCGCCTGCGCCGCGGTGACCTACTCGGACTCGATGCCGAGGCCGTTGCTGACCTGCGGCTCGACTAGCCCGGGCCCTCGGGCGAGCGCGGCCACGCCGCACGATGTGAGTCGAGTGCACTCAACCCCTCTCGAAAAATACCTGCTAGATACTGTTGATTGACTCGGGCACTCACGGTAGAATCCGACAGGGCTGGCACTCGGCAGATGTGAGTGCTAGCAGGCGCATGGTCCGGCTGCGAACGGGGTACATACTCAATCGTGGCCCGGTGGAGCACTCGCCGGAGGACCGCGCAACCACCATGTCATCAGTACGGTCGGACGGACGCTATAGGAGGGCAGCAGATGAATCTCAAGCCGTTGGGCGATCGCGTGATCGTCAAGCCGGCGGAGGCCGAGGAGCAGACCAAGAGCGGTCTGTTCATCCCGGACACCGCCAAGGAAAAGCCGCAGCGCGGTGAGGTCGTGGCCGTGGGCGACGGCAAGCTCAAGGACGATGGCACCCGCGTGCCGATCGACGTGAAGGTCGGAGACACGGTCATCTACAGCAAGTACGGCGGCTCGGAGGTCAAGATCGACAGTGTCGAGTACAAGATCCTGGACGCCGAGCGCGACATCATCGCCGTCGTCGTCTAGGCGACCGGCAATCCGAACGATCCCGTAAGGAGGAGATAGCTTAGATGTCTAAGGAGATCCGTTTTGACGACGAGGCCCGCCGCGGTCTCGAGGCCGGTGTGAACAAGCTGGCCGATGCGGTGAAGGTCACCCTCGGTCCCAAGGGCCGCTACGTCGTGCTCGAGAAGAAGTTCGGCGCGCCGACCATCACCAACGACGGCGTGACCATCGCTAAGGAGATCGAGCTCGAGGACGCCCTTGAGAACATGGGTGCCCAGCTGGTCAAGGAGGTTGCCACCAAGACCAACGACGTGGCCGGTGACGGTACCACCACCGCCACATTGCTCGCACAGGTCATCGTGCGCGAGGGCCTGCGCAACGTGGCCGCAGGCGCGAACCCGCTTGCCATCAAGCGCGGCATCGAGAAGTCCGTCGAGGCCGTCGTCGAGGCCATCAAGGCCAACGCGAAGGACATCGAGGACAAGGAGGAGATCGCCCACGTAGGCGCCATCTCCGCTGCCGACGAAGTCATCGGGGACAAGATCGCCGAGGCCATGGAGGTCGTGGGCAAGGACGGCGTCATCACCGTCGAGGAGTCCCAGACCTTCGGTATCGATATCGACACCGTCGAGGGAATGCAGTTCGACAAGGGCTACATCTCGCCGTACATGGTCACGGACCCCGATCGCATGGAGGCCGTGCTCAACGATCCGCTCATCCTGATCGCCAACCAGAAGATCGGTTCGATCCAGGACCTGCTCCCGGTTCTCGAGAAGGTCATGCAGGCCGGCAAGCAGCTGCTGATCATCGCCGAGGACCTCGAGGGCGAGGCGCTTGCCACGCTCGTGGTCAACAAGCTGCGCGGCACGTTCACTGCCGTGGCCGTCAAGGCCCCGGGCTTCGGTGACCGCCGCAAGCGCATGCTCGAGGACATCGCCATCGTGACCGGCGGCAAGGTCATCTCCGAGGAGCTCGGCATGAAGCTGGAGAGCGCCACGCTCGACATGCTCGGCCGCGCCAAGACCGTCAAGGTCACCAAGGAAGACACCACGATCATCGACGGCGCCGGCACCGAGGACGAGATCAAGGCCCGCATCAACCAGCTCAAGTCCGAGATCGAGAACTCCGACTCCGACTTCGACCGCGAGAAGCTCCAGGAGCGTCTGGCCAAGCTCTCCGGCGGTGTAGCCGTCATCAAGGTCGGCGCGGCCACCGAGGTCGAGCTCAAGGAGAAGAAGCACCGCATCGAGGACGCCCTGCAGGCGACCCGCGCCGCAGTCGAAGAGGGCATCGTCGCCGGCGGCGGCGTTGCGCTCGTGGACGCTTCGGCGGCGCTCGACTCGCTCGACCTGGGCGAGGAGGAGATGATCGGTGTCAAGATCATCCGCAAGGCGCTCGACGAGCCGCTGAAGACCATCGCGGCCAACGCCGGCTTCGAGGGTTCGGTCGTGGTCGAGAAGGTCCGCAACGAGGCCACCAAGGGCTTCGGTCTCAACGGCGCGACCGGCGAGTACGGCGATCTCATGGGCATGGGCGTTATCGACCCTGTCAAGGTCGTGCGCTTCGCGCTGCAGAACGCCGCGTCCATCGCCGCGCTCATCCTCATCACCGAGACCACCATCAACGACCTCCCGGTCAAGGACGACGGCGGCGCGGCCGCTGCCATGGCCGGCATGGGCGGCATGGGCGGGATGATGTAGCACCGCTGCACCACATGTGCTGACCGAGGGGCCCCGCGATGCGGGGCCCCTCTGCGTTTGCGGCGACCCTCGGGCCAGGCCCGATGTGCAACAATGCGAGCTGTCCCGTCCGGTTTCGACACGCCCACACTCCCGGGAGGTATCGCGGATGTCCGATGACGCCCCGCGCCGGCGCGTGCTCGTGCTCGGGTCTCACCGGCATCTCGGCGCCCACCTTACGACCCTGCTCAAAGACGCCGGTCACGAGGTGCACGGTCTCGGCGACGAGGACCTCGCAAACCTGCCCCCCGATCTGCCCGCCTACGACCTCGTCTACTTCTGCGGTGCGGAGACCTTTCCGGCAGACGCCGTCCCCAAGGCGAAGCTCGATGAACTGGAGTCCGAGGCGGACCTGCTCGGGCAGGTGCTCTCGGCGCACCCTCGGCGCCTTGTTCTGACGTCCTCGGCAAGCGTGTACGCCCCGACCGACGAGGCGCTGCTGACCGAGGGGAGCGGCCTGGGACCCACTTCTGTTCCCGGACAGCACGCTCTCGTGCTCGAGCAGGCGCTGACGGCCGCTGCCGAGGCCAGCGGAGTTCCCCATGCGATCCTGCGCTGCGCCGCCCTCGCTGGCAGGCCGCCGCTGGGCCTGAAGCCCGTGCGCAGGCTCAAGCGCGGTCTCGTGCTCCACGGTCTGAAGGCGAAGGCACGCTATCCGGAGGTGCGGCTCCGCCTGCACTCGCCGGACGTGCCGGATCACGCCCGGGTCGCCGATATCGTGCACGTCAGGGAGGCGGCGAGAGCCCACGTGCTCGCGGGTGCCCACCTCATGGAGGGCGGGGAGAGTCTCGTGCTCAACGTCGGCTCGGGCGTCCCGCTTACCCGGGCCGAGGTTCTGGCAGCGGCAGCCGAGGTCGACCAGATCAAGGCCGCGGTCGATGAGGCAGTGGCCGCGAGAGAGCCGGCAGGCGCGGTGACCGCGCTCTCGGTCGCCAGCGCGCAGCAGCGGATCGGATGGACGGCGAGCGAGACGGGGCGCCGGGCGGCTGTCGTCGAGGAGTTGACGGGTATCGCGAACGTGGTACTTCGCAAACGACGGCTGCGAGACGGTATCGAGATCGAGCACCGCTTCCTCGGGTCGTGGCTCTCGCGGAGATGGTTCTCCGTCGCGGGCCTGCTCACGGTCGCCGACACGACCGGCACGTTCTCCGGCAAGGGGGTGCGCTTCGAGGTCGGCGGGAAACTCCACCGGCCGCGACTCACATCGCGGATAGGTGTTCGACACCCGTTCAAGCGTGCCCGCCTCGTCCCTTACGTGCTGCGCGTTCCGAGATCCGACCTCCAAACCCTGCCGACGAGCAACCCGGTACGCTTCGTGCACCTCGACCCGTCGGGCGCCTGGATGAAGGTCGCCCTGCCGTACTCCTCCTCGGCCGAGGAGAATGCCCACCGCAGGGGGCGCATCCACCGGATGCGCGAGTCCGGGTTCGTCGTCTACGTACGCCAGGGCATATCCAACCTGTACCTGGGCGTGCGGCCGCGGAACCGCACCGACTCGCTGTTCCTCGCGCCCGTGATACGCGCCGCAGAGATCGCCGCCCGCCTACGGCCTGCCGACACCATCCTGCTCTACGAGAAGCACGCTTCGACCTACGAGGAGAGCGCGTCGGTGCTCTTCGAGGCGCTCGTGCACCGCGGCTACCGCACCGCACGCTTCGTGCTGCCACGCGAACGCTTCGCGGAGGTCCCTCAGGTGTTCAGGCCCTACGTCGTACCCCGGCACTCCTTCCGCCACTTCTATCACTACTTCTCGGCGAAAGCGCTGCTCGGGACCGAGCGCATCTTCCACGCCACCGAGGCGAGCACCGCGAGCAGGCCGCTGCTGCAGCGGATGGACTCGGGCTGCTTCCGCTACGTGTTCCTGCAGCACGGCGTGATGTACATGGTCTCCCTCAGCGCCACTCAGCGGAAGTGGTTCCGCTCCCGGGGAGTCCCCGGCTCCAAGGGCGTGCCCGACGGCAGTAAGGTCGTCTGCTCGTCGCAGCTCGAGGTGCGGCACTTCGTGGAACTCGGCGGATACCGGCCCGAAGACCTCTACGTCACCGGTCTGCCGAAGTACGACCGTGCGACCAGGGACGCGGATGCCGACCGGGTACTCATCATGCCCACGTGGCGACCGTGGGAGTACAACCTGGTGCGTATCGATCCCGACACGGCGCCGTATGTGCGGATGCTGAAGGAGCTGCTGGCTGCCGTGCCGCCACGGCTGCGCGACCGGACGTACGTGCTGCCCCACCCGCTCATCAGGTCGGGACTGCTCTCAAGCGAGCTCGCCCCGTACCTGTGGCCGAACGACTCCTACGACGATGCACTGCGGACGTGCGCGCTGCTCATCACCGACTACTCGTCGATCTCCTACGATGCCTTCTACCGCGGCGCCAACGTCGTCTTCTGGTGGAAGGAGAAGGACGAGTGCATGCGGCGGTACGGGGCCGATCTGATGATTGACGAGGACACGGCCTTCGGTCCCGTCTGCAGGGACGGCGCCGAACTCACGAGGCTCATCGAGGCATCCTACCGGGTGCCCCAGGATGCCGAGTACGCCCGCCGGTACCGCCGGATCGTCGAGTTCCACGACAACCGCAATACCGAGCGGCTGATCGGGATGCTCGAGCGCGACGGCATCATCACCCCGCCGTCCTGAGTGCCTGAGGTCTTCCTGGCGCGGAAGGGTAGGAATAGGTAGCGGACTGCTCCCAGCTGCCGCCCGGTGAGAAGGAGATGCCACATGGTTCAGACCGAACAGTCGAACGAACGCGTCGTCGTGCGCAAGTCCCGGTCGTCGGGAAATCGTGCGATCGCCGGTGTCATCTCGTGGGTCGCGGGTGCGATAGAGGTGATTCTCGCGTTCCGGTTCGGTCTGCTGCTCTTCGGGGCGAACCCCGAGGCGGCGTTCGTGGACTTCATCTATCGCATTGCCGCGCCGTTCATGGTCCCGTTTGACGCCGTCTTCGGGGTCACCGAGACCCAGATGGGCTCGATCTTCGACTGGAGCACGTTGCTCGCGATCCTCGTCTATGCGGTCGTCGCCTGGGGTCTTACGTCGCTCATCCGGAACGTGGGGTACTCGTCGTCAACGACGGTCGAGAGGGCGGAACGAGAGTCCCGCGAATAGGCCGCCCCACCCGGCGTGCTACTCGGCCTCGACGTGCCCGACCCGCTTTGCCATGAGTCGCGTGTAGTGGCCGAGCATCTCATCGGCCATGATGCGCACGTCGTAGCGCGCGGCGGTCGTGCTGGCGGTGGCCGCCAGGCGCTCCCGCAATGCGCGGTCGGCGGCGATCTCGGCCATGCGCGCCGCGAAGGCCCCTGCGTCCTCCGGCGTGAGAAAGCCGGTGACCCCGTCCTCGACGATGTCACTCACACCCGGTGAGTGGATGCCGACGGCCGGAAGACCTGCGGCGAACGCCTCCATGATCACCAGCGGGTGGACCTCGGAGACCGATGCGGTGGCGAACACGTCGGCGGCGGCGAGGTAGTCCGGCACCTCGGCATAGGGCGTGAGACCGGCGAAGTGGACGCGGTCGCCGAGCCCTGCCTCCTGGAAGCTCTTCTTGGTGTCGGCGAGAGCGGCCCCCTCACCGAGGACGAGCAGGCAGATGTCCGGAGCCTCGCCGGCGGCACGGATGAAGGCCCGCGTCAGGAGACCCATGTTCTTCTCGGCGCTCACGCGGCCCAGGTAGCAGAAGACCACGGAGTCGGCCGGAAAGCCGAACTCCTCGCGGGAACGCGGTGCGGCGGGATGCCGGAATGGCTCGGTGTCCACGCAGTTGGAGAGCAGCACGCTCTCGTCGGTCACCCCGAAGTCGGAGAGCCAGTCCTTGATGCCCGGCGACGGTGCGATGACGAGATCGATGTCGCCGGCGAACTCTTTGAGATAGCGCCTGATGTAGCTGTAGCGCATCGTCTTGGGCATGAACCAGGCGTAGGTGTCCGAGTACAGGTCGTAGCGGGTGTGGTTCGTGAAGACGATGGGGATGTCGGCGGGCTGGCAGTACTCGAGCGCCACGCGTCCCGAGACGAAGGGATGGTGGACGTGGGCCACGTCGAGCGTGGGGATGATGCGCTTGGCTTCAGAGGTGAGCACGAGGCCCATCTGCCACCCGGTGTCACCCCAGGGGATGGCGGGGGAGCGGACCACCCGCTGTTCGTCGTCGAGGTACTCGGTGTGCCCGAAGGTGAAGACCCAGACCTCGTGGCCGAGCTCCTCGAAGCGGCGCTTGTAGAGCGAGATGTAGTTGGTCACGCCGCTTAGATGGGGCTTGTACATGTCGGCGAACATGCCGATTCGCAACGGGTCCTCCTCATTGGTGGCGGGGGTCTGGTGCCTCGAGTAGAGTACGAACGATGTTCTGCGCCCACAAGGCTAACAGTACCCATCTGAGGAGTCATCAGTGGCACTTTCCATAGGAATCGTAGGACTTCCCAACGTGGGCAAGTCGACGTTGTTCACAGCGCTCACTCGCAAGGGAGGCGTGTCGGCGAACTACCCGTTCACGACCATCGACCCCAACGTCGGTGTGGTGGTGGTGCCCGACCGGCGGCTCGATCGCATCGTAGAGCTCGCTCCACCCGAGCGGGTCGTCCCGGCCACCGTCGAGTTCGTCGACATCGCCGGCCTGGTGAAGGGCGCGAATCAGGGCGAGGGACTCGGCAACAAGTTCCTCGCCAACATCAGGGAGACGAACGCGGTGTGCGAGGTGGTCCGCTACTTCTCCGATCCCGATGTCGTGCACGTGAGCGGTGAGGTGGACCCCGATGACGACGTGGAGACCATCCGCACCGAACTCGTGCTGGCGGACCTCGCAACCGTCGAGAGGGCGATCCCCAGGCTCGAGAAGGAGGCCAAGCGCGACACGGCGGTCGAGCCGGTGCTCGCGATGACCCGGCGGGTCGGCGAGTGGCTCGGTGAGGGTCATCGCGCTGGCCGGATGGCGATGACAGCCGGGGAGCAGTCGCTCCTGCGCGATCTGCACCTACTGACGATGAAACCGATGCTCTACGTCGCCAACGTCGACGAGGACCGGCTCCACGACGAACTTGCCCCCATCGACGGGGTGGCACCGATCAAGATCTGTGCGAAGGTCGAGGCAGATCTGGCCGAGCTCGCTGCCGATGAAGCCGCCGAGTACCTCGGCGCCATCGGTCTAGAGGAGCCGGGCCTCAACGCGCTCATCCGCGAGGCATACCGGCTTCTCGGCCTACAGAGCTTCTTCACCCACGGACCGAAGGAGGCGCGCGCCTGGACGGTGCCGATAGGTGCCACGGCGCCGGAGGCGGCGGGCGTCATCCACACCGATTTCCAACGCGGTTTCATCAAGGCCGAGGTGGTCTCGTTTGCGGATTACGACAGGTACGGAGGCGAACAGGGCGCGCGGGCAGCAGGCACGTGGCGCATCGAGGGCAAGGACTACGTGGTCCGGGACGGCGACGTCATCCACTTCCGGTTCAACGTGTGAGGTGTCCCGGCTCGCCGCAGGTTTGAGCGCCGTGCCCTTGGAGGCGGCTCAGAGAATCGAACGGTAGAGCTTCTCTGTCTGATCAGCGACACGGTCCCAATCGTAGTCCCGCATCGCCTGCTCCCGGCGCTGGAGCGCTTTCTCCTTGAGCGTGTCAAATGGGGCAGGAGATCCGCAAGGCGCTCCATAAGCGATTCCACGCTGCCTGCGGCGAAAAAGGCCCCATGGTTCCCTGCAGCCTCAACGTTTGGCGCAATGTCGCTCGCGAGCACCGGGACTCCGTAGGCCATGGCCTCAAGGAGGACGATGGGCAGACCTTCCAGATCGGAAGGCAACACGAATAGGGCGGTGTGGCGAAAGAGCGTCGCAAGTCTGGTTCCATACACGTGGCCAGTGAACTGAACATCGCCGCCCATGCCGCGCAGAGAGTCGACGTAGTCATCCGTAGCCTAAGCGGTTCACGTTACGGACTGAAACGCCTAGAATACGAAGACCGAGTGCGGCGGTCGGACGCCGCGGTCCAGGATACAGCCCAGACCAGACCAGGCAATGCGCTCGCCAGCGTGTCTCGGGCGCGATGTGCTTGGTCTTACTCATAGGATTGGACGCCGTTCGCGTGGGCGACAGGCGACACGGATACGAGGAGGCTGCGGGATCCATGGAGATTGAAATCGGACGGGGCAAGACTGCACGCAGGGCGTACGGTTTCGACGACATCGCGATCGTGCCGTCACGCCGCACGCGCGACCCGAGGGACGTGGACATCACCTGGTCGTTCACCTTTCGCGACAGGGAGTACTCCTTCCCGCTTCCGGTCCTCGCCTCGGCGATGGACGGCGTGGTCGACCCGGGCTTCGCGATCACCATGGGCAAGCTCGGAGGACTGGCGGTGCTCAACCTCGAGGGCATCCAGACCCGCTACGAGGACCCCGCCCCTCACCTCGACGCCATTGCTTCCTTCTCCAAGGAGGAGGCGACCCGCAAGATGCAGGAGATCTACCGCGAGCCGGTCAAGCCCGAGCTGATCACGCAGCGCGTACGTGAGATCAAGGACGGCGGCGTGCTGGCGGCTGCAAGCCTCACGCCTCAGAACGTCGACGCCTACATCGAGGCCGCGCTCGCCGGCGGACTCGATCTCCTCGTCATCCAGGGAACGGTCGTCTCGGCCGAGCACAAGTCCTCCTACGCCGAGCCGCTCGACCTCAACGCGTTCGTGCGCGACATCGACATCCCGTGCATCATCGGCGGCTGCTGCTCCTACCAGGGCGCGCTGCACCTGATGCGCGCTGGCGCGGTCGGCGTGCTCGTGGGCGTGGGCCCGGGACACGCGTGCACCTCGCGCCGCGTGCTCGGCATCGGAGTGCCGCAGTGCACCGCTGTCGCGGATGCCGCCGCCGCGCGGATGCGCCACCTCGATGAGACCGGCTACTACGCTCACGTGATCGCGGACGGAGGCATGCGCACCGGTGGCGATCTGGCCAAGGCGGTCGCCGTGGGTGCCGACGCCGTCATGATCGGCTCGCCGCTCGCCGCCGCTTCCGAGGCTCCCGGCCGCGGTTACCACTGGGGCATGGCGACCTTCCACCCCGACCTGCCGCGGGGCACGCGCGTGCGGGCCGGAGTCAAGGGTTCGCTCGAGGAGATCCTCCTCGGCCCGGCCCACGAGAACGACGGTACCCTGAACCTGCTCGGCGGGCTTCGCACCTCGATGGCCACGACCGGCTACGAGAACCTCAAGGCGTTCCAGAAGGCCGAGGTCATGGTCGCGCCCTCACTGCAGACGGAGGGCAAGTTCCTCCAGCAGTCGCAGGGCGTAGGCATGGGCCGTTAGGGGAGTGACGTTGACGCACACCTACCACGAGGAGCAGCCGACCGTCCTCGTCCTGGACTTCGGCGCGCAGTACGCGCACCTGATCGCCCGCCGCGTGCGTGAGGCGCGCGTCTACTCCGAGATAGTCCCGTACGACATCACCGCCGAGGAGGTCGCGCGACGAGGGCCCGCCGCTCTCATCCTCTCGGGCGGTCCGGCCAGCGTGTACGCCGAGGGCGCACCGCACATGGACGCGGGGCTCCTGGAGCTCGGGATCCCGGTGCTCGGGTTCTGCTACGGCATCCAGGAGATGGCGCTGCAGCTCGGCGGGGCGATCCCGAAGACGGACATCGGCGAGTACGGTTTCGCCGAGCTGACGATCGTCGAGCCCGAGTGCGAGCTGCTCGCCGGGGTCCCGGAGGTCTCGCAGTGCTGGATGAGTCATCGTGACAGCGTCGGCACCGCTCCTACGGGCTTCACCGTCACCGCGCGCACCGCGACCACCGCAGTCGCGGCGATGGAGGATCCCGCGCGGCGCCTCTACGCGACCCAGTTCCATCCCGAGGTCGCACACACGGAGTTCGGCCAGCAGGTCATCCGCAACTTCCTCCACGAGATCGCCGGCATCCCCCCGGTGTGGACGATGGTCAACATCATCGACGAGACCGTTGCGCTCGTGCGCGAGCAGGTGGGCGAGGACCGGGTCATCTGCGGGCTTTCCGGAGGGGTGGACTCGAGCGTGGTCGCCGCGCTGCTGCACCGCGCGATCGGCGACCAGCTCACCTGCGTCTTCGTCGACCACGGGCTGCTTCGCCTCAACGAGGCCGAGCAGGTCGTGCGCACCTTCCGCGACCAGTTCCACATCGACCTCGTGCACGTCGAGGCCGAGGAGCGCTACCTGTCGCTGCTCGCCGGCGTGACCGACCCGGAAGAGAAGCGCCGCATCATCGGCGAGGAGTTCTGGAAGGTCTTCTTCGAGGAGGCCACCACGCTCGAGGGCGTGACCTGGCTCGCGCAGGGGACCCTCTATCCCGACGTCATCGAGTCGGGCAGCAAGACCGCCGCGAAGATCAAGAGCCACCACAACCTCATCCCGTTCCCGCAAGGCGTGCACTTCGACCTGATCGAGCCGCTCAAGCACCTCTTCAAGGACGAGGTCCGCGCGGTGGGGGCCGAGCTCGGTCTGCCGGACGAGATCGTCCACCGGCAGCCGTTCCCGGGGCCGGGGCTTGCGGTGCGCATCATCGGTGACATCACCCACGAGAAGCTCGAGCTGCTCCGGCTCGCCGATGCGATCGTTCGCGAGGAGATCTCGGCGTGGGACCGCGACCGCGAGGTCTGGCAGTACTTCGCGGTGCTGCCCGACATCCGCTCCGTGGGCGTGATGGGCGATGAGCGCACCTACGGGCGACCGATCATCGTGCGGGCGGTCGCCTCGGCCGATGCGATGACGGCTGACTGGGCGCGCCTGCCGCACGAGCTGCTCGCGCGGATGAGCAACCGGATCATCAACGAGGTCGACGGCATCAACCGCGTGGCCTACGACATCACGAGCAAGCCGCCGGGCACCATCGAGTGGGAGTAGCGCGGGAGCATTCGGCACGACGCGGCTCTACAGCGCGACCGCACCCTCGATCCCCGCTGACTCGACCGGCCCGTTGATCGCCACGGCCCTCATCATCGGTCCGCTCTGGTAGCGATCGATGTGGCGCTTCATGCGTGCTCGCTGGCCCCGGGTCAGCAGGCCCTTCTCCTTCTCGATCCATGTACCGTAGAAAGGGCGGAACGCGACGCCCTGGAAACCCGCGCGCCTGAGGAGGCGCGTCAGAGTCGCGGGCTCCCAGAAGATGAGGTGGTTCTTGACGAAGGCGGGCCACGCGGGGCCATACGCTTTGAGTTCAAGTGATTGCGCGTTGACTGTGTATATCAGCAGCATGCCGTCCGGCGCGAGGAGAGAACGGATCTCCTCCAACTGTCTGACGGGCTCCGCGAAGTGCGCGAGCACCGACCAGAGCGTGATCACGTCGAACCCGCCACCGGCCAGTTCCGGGACCTCGAGGGGGTTTCCGGCGTACGCCCGGTCGGAGCCGAGTCGCTCTCTCGCGACCTGGACGGCGTCGGGCGAGAGGTCCACCCCGACCGCATCGAACCCGCGCCCGAGGGCAAGGTCGACAAAGTTGCCGGTCCCGCAGCCGAAGTCCAGCAGACGGCGGCCCTGGCCGTCGTCGAACAGCGGCGCGAACGTCGCCATGGTGAGCTTGTACTGCGTGCGGCGCCCCTTCTGGTAGCCCCCCTCGAGGAACTTCGCGTAGTCGCCGCCCGTGTAGAGGTCAGTCACCCGCTCGGGCTTGATCGCGGGAACGCGGTAGAGTAAGCCGCACCCGGGGCAGCGTCCTCCCCGATAGCCCCACAGAAGGGCGCGGTGCATCAGCCGCACCTCCCGGGCGCCGCACAAAGGGCAGGGTCGGTGCTCCTCCATCTCGTTCGGGGGCAGCTTCTTCTCGAGTTCCTCGAGCGAGCGTACCCGATGCATCCGCCTTCGCACCGTCTCGATCTGCTCGAGCAGCCCGGGTACTCCGGGAATCGCGTACGGCGCGAACTGCCGCAGCGAACGGAATCGCACCGTACGGGCGAGGAGTGGCTTGAGTCTGGCGGTCAGCGGGTGCTTCATCGTCAGGTCCTCCGGGGCCGACGCTCCTTGCCAGCGTATCATGGCCGCAGCTGCCGCCCGTGGCCAGGAGCACGCCGTTCGGCATTTCGCATACCAGGTCCGCGCCGGTAGTGCGATAATGGCAGACCACCGGTTGACCGAGCCCGCCGATGCGGGACCTAAGGGGGCGTGTGACATGCCAGATACCCCACTCGAGGCCCAGCAGCGGATCGCAGAGCTCCGGGCGCAGATGGATGAACTCGATTGCCAGCTCGTCAAGCTGCTCAACGAGCGAGCGGCGATCGCACTGGACATACGGACCCTGAAGCCCGATGCCAACCTGGGTCTGTACGACCCAAAACGCGAGGAGGAGATCTTCGCCAACCTCGCGCGCTGCAACGAGGGACCGCTCTACGCGGAGAACCTGCGCGAGATCTACGAGGCGATCCTCCACGTGATGAAGGAGCTGAGAGGATGAGCGGCGGGGAGGGCCAGGCCAGGCCGTCGGCGGTCGGCGCCGTGACGCGCGACGGCGACGTCACGATCATCGCGGGCCCGTGTTCGGTCGAGAGCCGCGAGCAGATGCGGGAGGTTGCCGCTGCGTGCTCCGAGCTCGGCATCCGTGTTCTGCGCGGGGGCGCGTACAAGCCGCGGACCTCGCCCTTCTCGTTCCAGGGACTCGAGGCCAAGGGCCTGGAGTTGCTCCGGGAGGCCGCTGACGAGTACGGTTTGCTGGTCGTCACCGAGGTCACCGACTCGGCACACGCCGAGGTGGTCGCCGAGTACGCCGACATGCTCCAGATCGGGACGCGCAACATGGCGAACTTCAGTCTCCTCAGGAAGATCGGAGAGGTGACCGCCGACTCACGCAAACCGGTCCTCTTCAAGCGCGGGATGGCCGCCACCATCGAGGAGTGGCTGCAGGCGAGCAACTACATCACCATGAACGGCAACGAGAACGTGATCCTGTGCGAGCGCGGCATACGAACCTTCGAGACATCGACGCGGTTCACGCTCGACATCACCGCGGTCCCCGTCGTCAAGAAGCTCTCCCTGTTGCCGATAGTAGTTGATGTGTCCCATCCGACGGGTTCAGCGGACCTGGTACCTGCGGTCTCTCGTGCGGCTGTGGCCGTGGGGGCCGACGGCATCATGGTCGAAGCGCATCCCGACCCGCGTGCGGCACTCTGCGACGGGCCGCAATCGCTCGACCTAGAAGGATTAGCGAACCTTATTGTCGAACTGAAGCCCGTAGCGGAGGCAGTCGGCAAACGGCTCGCCTGAGCCCGAGGAATACCGGACCTTCAGGTCCGATTGCGTGAGTGACGATCGATGTCCGGAGGTCTGCAACGGTGAGCGCCGTGGGGGGTGCCGCGAAGTTCTGCCCGCACTGCGGGGCGTTCGGCGCCCCGCGTCTCGGCTCGTGCAACGTGTGCCGCCTGTCCGTGTGCGAGAAGTGCGGCAACTACCAGCACATCAAGGGCGAGCGGACCGTCATCCACAACGAGTGTCTTCGCAACTCGGGCGACTCCTTCTCGATGATCAAGTTCGTCAAGTAGCACCCTGTCCCCGGCCACCGGCTGCTCCGTCTCGCCTGCGCGTGCCATGGCTCCGACACCCCCGAAGGGCTAGACTGAACGCTCTATGACTGTGGACCTCTCCGATCTGAATCCCGCGCAGCACGACGCCGCCACCACGACCGAGGGCCCGCTCCTCGTACTCGCCGGGGCCGGCTCGGGCAAGACCCGCGTGCTCACTTACCGTATCGCACACATCGTCGGCGATCTCGGTGCCTCGCCTGCGGAGATTCTGGCGATCACGTTTACCAACAAGGCTGCCGGGGAGATGCGCTCACGCCTCGGCGGACTGTGCGGTGCCGGAGTCCGTGCGATGTGGGTACTGACCTTCCACGCGATGTGCGTGCGCATGTTGCGTACGGATGCCGAGCTGGCGGGTCTCACACGATCGTTCACCATCTACGACGCCGACGACGCCAAGCGCATGGTCACCTCGGTCATGAAGGACCTCGAGCTCGACCCTAAGCGCTACCCACCCAACGCCATCGCAGCGCGCATCTCTGCCGCGAAGAACGAACTCATCGAGCCGGCCGAGTTCGCTTCGACCGCGGTGAGCCCGATGGACAAGGCGGCCGCGAAGGTCTTCCCGCGCTACCGGGCCCGCGTGCGAGAGGCAAACGCGCTGGACTTCGATGACCTGCTCGTCGAGGCCCACCGGCTGCTTGCCGAGCACCCCGACGTGCTCGAGGCGTACCAGGACCGCTTCCGATATGTGCTCGTGGACGAGTACCAGGACACCAACCACGCGCAGTACCGCATCGTGAACCTGCTCGCGGCCAAGCGCCGCAACCTGATGGTGGTCGGCGACGACGACCAGTCGATCTACTCGTGGCGTGGCGCGGACATCCGCAACATCCTCGAGTTCGAGCGCGACTATCCTGATGCGACCGTCATCCGCCTGGAGCAGAACTACCGCTCCACCGCGACCATCCTTGCCGCGGCCAACGCGGTGGTCGCCAACAACCGGGGCCGCAAGCCCAAGACGCTCTGGACCGCGAACGTGGGCGGCGAGGCGATCAGCCGCTACTACGCGACCGACGAGCGCGACGAGGCTCGCTTCGTAGCCACCGAGATCGAGCGGTTGCTCCGGGAGGAGGGCCGCTCCTACGCCGATATGGCGGTCTTCTACCGTACCAACGCGCAGTCACGTGTGCTGGAAGACGTCTTCCTGCGGACCGGCGTGCCGTACCAGATCGTCGGGGGCACGCGCTTCTTCGACCGGGCCGAGATCCGTGACGTGATGGCCTACGTGAAGACCGCGGTCAACCCGGCCGACGAGATCGCGCTCAAACGCATCATCAACAAGCCCAAGCGCGGGATCGGCGACAGCACGGTCGCTACCGTCGAGTACGAGGCCGCCAAGCAACAGATGAGCTTCGAGGCCGCGCTCCGGCTGGCGGCCGGGGAGGACGGTGTGCTCGGCACGGGCCCACGCACGCGCGTGGCAGCCTTTCTCGAACTCCTCGACGAGATCCGTGCGGAGGCGGCCTCCGGTGGGAGCCTTCGGGAACTCGTGGAGGAGGTCGTCGCCCGCTCGGGGCTCGTGTCTGCGCTCGAAGCCGAGCGGAGCATCGAGGCCGACGGCCGCGTGGAGAACATCCGCGAGCTCTTCGGCGTCGTCGACGAGTTCGCCGCCGCCCACGAGGACGCCGACCTGCCCGCGTTCATGGAGTGGGTCGCGCTGCGCACCGACATCGACACGCTGGTGGCAGGCGAGCGAGCGGTCACGATGATGACGGTGCACACTGCCAAAGGGCTCGAGTATCCCGTCGTCTACATCGTCGGGCTTGAGGACTCGATCTTCCCGCACGCGAACTCGATGTTCGACGAGTCGGGGCTCGAGGAGGAGCGCCGGCTGGCATACGTCGGCATCACGCGCGCCCGTGAGCGCCTCTATCTGACGCACGCGCACTCGCGCAGCCTCTTCGGGTCAACGCAGCACAACCCGCCCAGCCGCTTCATCGGCGAGATCCCCGAGGAGCACGTCGTTGCTGCCGGCTTGGGCTCTGCGGGGGTGTCGGGAACCGGCTTCACGCGGCGCGGCGCGGCCTCGCGCGGCTCGATGGCGGGTGTGGGTAAGGCTGAGCCGGGCGGCGGCCGCGTCTTCGGCTCGGGTCAGCCGCGCGCGGCCAAGCCGGTCGAGGAGCGGGAGAGCTTCGCGGCAGGCGACATCGTCGACCACAAGGTGTTCGGCCTGGGGACCGTCACCGGCGTTGAGGGCGACAAGATCAGCGTGTCGTTCAAGACGGCCGGCACCAAGAAGCTGCTCGCGGGTTTCGCCCCGCTGCGCAAAGTGCGAGACTAAAGAGCACGTACGCACCGAGGAGTGAGGGACGAGCCTATGGGTCCTGTCCTGGTCTTTGGCCACAAGAACCCCGACAACGACTCCATCTGTTCGGCGGTGGCCTACGCACACCTGAAGAACCTGACCGACACGGAGGGCGTCTACGTTCCCGCGCGCCTCGGACCGTTGCCCCCGGAGACGTCATGGGCATTCGATCGCTTCGGGGTCCAGGTGCCCGAGGAGATCGAGCACGTCTTCACCCGCGTCCGCGACGTCATGACCGAGGGCGTGGTGACCGTCGACAGCGACCAGACGATGCTCGAGGCGGGTCGGATCATGCGCGAGCGCGGCGTCCGCGCGCTGCCCGTGCTGGACAACGGTACGGTCCGCGGGCTCATCAACCAGACGATCCTTGCCGAGGCCTACCTGGGCGAGATCGAGATGCGCGGTTTCGAGGGTGTGCCCGTGGCGGTGAAGCGCCTGGTCGCGGTGCTCGATGGCGCGCTACTCGCGGGAGATCCGGAGATGGAGCTCTCGGGAGGGGTTCTCATCGGTGCGATGGAGCCCGAGACGATGATCGGCTACATCAACCCGGGCGACACGCTCGTGGTCGGTGACCGCAGGCGCTCCCAGCCGATGGCGCTCGAGGCAGGAGTCGCCTGCCTGATCGTCACCGGTGCAAGCCGTCCGGAGCCCGCGGTTCTCGAGCTGGCTCGCGAGAAGGGGGCGGCCGTTATCTCGACGTCGCACGCGACCTTTGCCGCCGCGCGTCTGGTCAACCTCTCTCATACGGTCGCCGACGTGATGGACGGCGAGGTGCTGCTCTTCGACCCGGAGATGCTGCTCTCCGAGGCGCTCGAAGACCTGCTCGGCTCGACGCATCGCGAGGCGGTCGTCGTCGATGCGGACAACCGGCCCGTCGGCATGATCACCCGCACGAACATCGCGCGCGGCACGCGGCGCAGGGTCATTCTCGTCGATCACAACGAGACGGCGCAGTCCGCGCCCGGGATCGAGGAGGCCGAGGTGGTCGAGGTCGTCGACCATCACCGTATCGGCGACGTACAGACCTACGGGCCGATCCTCTTCCTCAACATCCCGGTGGGCTCCACTGCCACGGTGGTTGCTATGCGCTACGAGGAGCTCGGCGTCCCTGTCCCCGAGCCCATGGCCGGGATACTGCTCTCGGCACTGCTCAGCGACACCGTGCTGCTGAAGTCACCCACAACGACGGAGACGGATCACCGCATCGCCGCTCACCTCGCGGCCCTGCTGGGTCTGGATCCGCTCGCCTTCGGGCTCGAGATGTTCAGGGCCCGTACCGCCGGCGAGGCGTTCTCCGCGGAGCGCGCGGTCAAGGCCGACCTCAAGGAGTACCGTGCGGGCGATACGCTGGCCGCCATCGGACAGGTCGAGACGGTCGATCTGGAGGCGGTCATGGAGCATGCCGACGAATTGCGGACCGTGATGGATTCGTTACGGGAGGCGAGAGGGTACGATCTCGTGCTCCTGATGGTGACCGACGTCGTCCGGGAGGGGAGCGAGATCATCGCGGTAGGCAAGCTTCGCCTCGCCGAGCGTGGGCTCGGGGTTTCGCTCGCCGAGGGATCCGCCTGGATGCCGGGTGTTCTGTCGCGCAAGAAGCAGATAGCTGCCCAGCTCGTCGACGCGGCGGGAACGTAGGGAACGCATGCGTCCGTCGAGCACACATCCCTGGAGCCGTGACCCCACTCCGGGTATCGCGGTGGTCGTCACCGGGATCGCGCTGGCGGGCTTCTTCGTGCTCACGGCTGCGCTGCTCTTCTTCCCGGCGTTCCAGGACGTCGATGCTCGCATCTCGCAGGCCATGCGCGGGGTGGGCGGTCCTGTCCTCGAGGCGCTCGCACGCGGGCTGAGCTTGCTCGGCTCGGGCTGGGTGATGGCGGCGCTCACGGTTCTCGGCTCGGTGTGGCTGCTTGTTCTCGGCAGGCGTGGCGAGGCCGTGCTGTTGGCCGCGACCATGGCGCTGGGGACCCTGGCGGGCAACGCACTGAAAGCACTGGTCGAGCGGGCCCGGCCCGGACTCGAGGTCGCCCGCATCCCCGTTCCGGAAAGCTACAGCTTCCCATCGGGGCACGCGCTGGCTGCGCTGCTGTTCTTCGGGACCGCGGCGTTTCTCTTCTTCGTGCTGGCGCGCTCCGTGCGTGTGAAGATCTGGGCCCTGCTCGCGTGTTGGGCGTTGGCGTTCGGCGTGGCGATATCGCGCGTCTACCTCGGGGTCCACTACCTCGGCGACATCATCGCCTCGTGGATGTTGGGCTGCGCGTTTATCCTCGTAGCGATCGGGCTCTATGTTTCGTGGGTCACTCGCGACCGGACGGCATGATCGGCTCCGTCACGCGCGCTGGAGCGTGACGACGAAGGTCGTGCCCGATCCCACCTCGGAGGACACCTCGACCGTCCCGCCCGAGCGCTCCACGACGTGCCTGACGAGCGCGAGCCCGAGGCCGGTGCCGCCGCTTCGCCGCGACCGCGCGCGGTCGACGCGGTAGAAGCGCTCGAAGATCCGGGGCAGGTCTCCCTCGGGGATGCCGGGTCCCGTGTCGGCGACGATGATGAGCACGTGCTCCGGGTCCGCCTCGACGCGCACGGTGACCGAGCCGGCTTCGGTGTAGTTGATGGCGTTGTCGAGGAGATTGTCCAGGGCTATAGCGAGGTCGGTGGGGTCGGCCTTCGCGAACACGTCGACCCCGGTGACCGCGCGGGTGTCGGTGATGAGCTCCAGTCCGCCCTCTGCCGCCGAGGGCCCGTGGCCGAGAACCGTGTTGGCGATGGCCTGCCGGACGTCGACGATGCTGTCCGGTGCGGGCGTGGACTCGAGCCGCGAGAGATCAAGCAGGTCGCTCACGAGCCGGCTGAGGCGCGCGGACTCCTGCTCGATCTGCAGCGCGAAGGAGAGCGCAACATCGGTGTCGCCGTCCTCGGCGGCGTTGGCGGCCGACTCCGCGAGCAGATGGATGGCGGCTGTGGGCGTCTTGAGTTCGTGGCTCGCGTTGGCGACGAAGTCCCGGCGGACG
>JAHYJI010000093.1 GCA_019429145.1 Coriobacteriia bacterium
CGGTGAACTCGCGAGCTACCGCGGCCATCACGATTGTCGGCGGAGGCTCCAGGTGGTAGTATTAATGGCTGTTCAGGCAGGCAGGCGTTTCGGAGCGGTGCTTCCCACGCCCAGGTACCGGTGCGAGTGTGCCCGGTGACCGTCGTGGCGAGCCCCTCGGGCAACGCCGCCCCAGCAAAGGAGTGGTGTTCGTGAACAAACGGGCGAGGATGCGCCTGATCGGCGTGACCGCCATCATCGCGATCTCCGTGGTCGCGATCGTCGTCGGCGTGGGCGCAGGAGATGGCTCCTACTCGCGCAACGTGAGCGACGTGGTCGGTGACGGGGAACTCGTCGGCGAACGCGTGCGCGTCACCGGTACCGTCATCCCCGGCTCGTGGGACAAGAAGTCGAGCCCGATGCGCTTCGACATCCGCGACGAAGGCGAGTCGTCCGGTCCGCAGATCTCCGTCGTCTATAACGGTGGCGTGCCGAGCACCTTCGGTGACGAGGTCACCGCGATCATCACCGGCGTCATCAACACCGACGGGGTCCTCGAGTCCGAGGACATGATCACCAAGTGCCCGTCGAAGTACGAGTCTGCGACCGGGGCGCTCACCATCGCCGACCTGCTCTCCGAGGGCGATGACGTCATCGGCAAGTCCGTGCGCCTGACCGGCTTCGTGGTCGACGGCACCATCCAGCCTCCGGGCGGCGAGACCCGCTTCACCATCGTCGACGAGCGCGGCAGCCCCTCGGTCGACGTCTTCTACGACGGCGCGCTGCCCGAGGGCATGGTCGACGGATCGCAGGTGGTCCTCGGCGGGCTCCTCGACGAGCAGGGCGTCTTCGACGCGGTCAGCGTATCGATGTCGGATACCGAGCAGTAACACCAGAGGAACGAGAGGGGCGCCCGCCCGGGCGCCCCTGTGACATGCAAGAGCCCCGGGGGCCCGTGCCCGCGCGGCAAGGCGGAAGTGGAGTAGAAACGTATGGCCAACCTCGGCAACCTGTTCATGGGACTCGCCCTCGTGGCGGCGTTCGTCTCGATCGCCGCACTGGTCTGGGGCCGCAAGCTCGGGCCGAAGCAGGGCGAGGGGCTGACCAACATCGGCTACCTCTCCACGTACGGCGTGCTCGCGGGAGTCACCGTCAGCATCGCGAGCCTCACCTCGGCGTTCTTCAGCGAGAACTTCCGGCTGGAGTACGTCGCCCAACACCACTCTACTGACGTCTCCTCGCTGGCCTGGCTCTACAAGGTCGCTGCCGTGTGGGCCGGCCGGGAGGGCTCGCTGCTCTTCTGGGCCTGGCTGCTCGCGATCTTCGCGGCCTACATCGCCTACAAGCGGATGTCTATAACCGACGAGCTCTCCAACATGTCGCTCGCGGTGCTCAACTTCGTGCAGATCTTCTTCCTGGTCGCACTCTTCATCCCGCTGAACAACCCGTTCAAGCTCTCCCCGGAGTCCTGGATCGGGCCCGCGGGTGAGCTGCTCATCCGCGGAGGCATGAACCCGCTACTCCAGCACTGGGCGATGACGCTGCACCCGCCCACGCTCTTCGTGGGCTACGCAGGTCTCGCCGTGCCGTTCGCGTTCGCGATCGGTTCGCTCATCGTCAACGACTCCTCCAAGCTCTGGGTCGAGATCGTCGACCGGATCACCGTCTTCTCCTGGCTCTTCCTCGGCATCGGTATCGGCCTCGGTGCGGTCTGGGCCTACGTCGTCCTCGGCTGGGGCGGCTACTGGGCCTGGGACCCGGTCGAGAACGCCTCGCTGCTCCCGTGGCTGACCGGTGTCGGCCTGCTCCACTCGTTCACCGTCTACCGCCGCAGGGGCGGTTTCAAGAAGTGGGCCGTGATGATGGCGGTCGTCAGCTTCGTCTTCGTGCTCCTCGGCACGTTCATCACCCGTTCGGGCGTGGTGCAGTCCGTTCACGCCTTCCAGCAGGACGAGCTGTCGTTCTGGTGGTTCCTCGCGATGATGGTGGGCTCGCTGCTCGCCGGGCTCGTGGGCATCACCTACCGAAGCGAGTCGTTCAAGGGTGCAGATGAGTTCGACAGCCTCACCTCCAAGGAGTCCTCGTACTACTTCAACAACGTGCTGATGCTGGTCGCGGCCGTCGTGGTCGCGGCGCTCACCCTCTCGCCCGCGTTCGGCGGCAAGACCTACGGGCCTGCCACCTACGACGCGATCGCCCGTCCGGTCGGCATCCTGTACGTCTTCATCATGGCGGTCTGCCCGCTGCTCGCGTGGCGCAAGACCGACGGCGCGCAGTTCTTCGCCAAGATCAAGTGGCCGCTCGTCTCCACCGCGGTCATCACCGGGGCGCTCGCGTACCTGTGGTGGACGGTGCTCTGGCCCATCCACCTCTTCACCAATCCCAACGCCAACCCGCTCACGTCTGTCACTCACACCTACGAGGCGCTCGTCGGGTTCGCGGTGGGTGCGCTCGCGGTGAGCGTGGCGGTCTACCTGTTTGTCGTCGGGGCCCAGAAGAGAGCGCTCGCGAAGGGCGAAGGCTTCTTCACGGCGCTCGGCAACATCATCTTCAAAGCACGCACGCAGTCGGGCGGGTACCTCACCCACCTCGGCATGGGCATCATCATCATCGGGCTGGTCGGCTCGTCGATGTTCGTCAAAGACGTGCGCATCGGCATCCCGGCCGAGCCCGGCTCCGAGTTCGAGGTCGGCGGGTACGAGTTCGTCTTCCGGGGCTTTGACGAGCAGACGCTGCCCAACAACGACGTGGTGAGCGAGCTGCAGTTCGACGTCTTCCGCGACGGGCGCCAGACCGGCACCGCCACGCCGGGCCAGATCCGCTACTTCCGTCAGGACCAGACGCGTCTGGACGTGAGCGTCATCGTCGAGCCGCTGCGCGACATCTTCGTGGTCTTCGAGGGTTTCGATCAGGCGGGCCAGATCCAGATGAACGTCAAGATCAACCCGCTCATCAGCTGGGTGTGGTTCGGATTCGGCGTGACCATCATCGGCGCCGGCATCGCGATGTGGCCGCGCCGCAGACAACTGGCGGCCTGACCCGGCTGTTGATGACAGAACCAGCCACCATAGATGCGGCAGTCGAGGTCCGGGATCTCACCCGGACCTTCGGCGCGCGCAAAGCGCTCGACCGCGTCACTTTCGACCTGCCCACGGGTGCGTTCCTCTCCATCTTCGGGCCCAACGGCGCGGGAAAGACCACACTCGTCAAGGTGCTCACCACGCTCACGGCGCCCTCCAAGGGTACGGCGAAGGTCAGCGGCTTCGACGTGGTCGCCGATGCGGTGGAGCTGCGCAGCCGGATCGGGCTGATCAGCCACAACCCGCTGCTCTACCCTGATCTTTCCGCCGAGGAGAACCTCGTGTTCTTCGCGGACATGTACGGTGTGCCCGATGCCGCCACGCGCGTGCGCGAGCTGCTCGTCGCCGTCGAGCTCGACCACCGCCGGCTCGACCTCGTCCGCACGTTCTCGCGCGGCATGCTGCAGCGGCTCTCGATCGCCCGGGCGCTGCTGCACCGTCCCAAGGTGCTCTTCTTGGACGAGCCCTACTCGGGGCTCGATCCTCACGCGGTCGAGATCCTCGACCACCTCATCGAGCAGATCCGCGCCGACCACACCTTCGTGATGATCAGTCACGACCTCGTCAAGGGCCTCGCGCTCTGCAGCCACGCGCTCATTCTTGCGAAAGGCAAGGTCGTGCTCTCCGCACCCCGCGAGGAGCTCGACGAGGCGGAGTTTGCCGAAACCTACCGGGCGACCGTCGGCCTGGGGGTGGCGTGACGTGGCGGGCGAGGCGAGGGGTCTGAGCTTGAGGCAGTTCAAGGCGATCCTGCACAAGGACATCGTCATGGAGCTGCGCACCAAAGAGATGATCACTTCGATGGGCCTCTACGCGCTGCTCACGATGGTCATCTACCAGGTGGCACTCTCCCAGTCCGGCACGGCCTTCGATCCCCGCAACATCGCGGCCGGTCTGCTCTGGCTGGCCTTCGTCTTCACCTCGATGCTCGGCCTGAACCGCTCGCTCGTGCACGAGAAGGACCAGGGGTGTCTCGAGGCGCTGCTGCTCTCGCCGGTCGACCGCCCGGTCATCTTCTTCGCGAAGGCGATCGGCAACCTGATCTTCCTGCTCATCGTCCAGGTGCTCACCATCCCCGTGTTCGCCTTCCTCTTCCTGCAGCAAGGCAGCTATGCCGGTGAGTGGTGGATGATCCCGCTCGCACTGCTCGCTGGAGCTATCGGGATTTCCGGAGTAGGCACGCTCCTTGCGACTATGTCGGTCAACACCAAGGGCAAGGACTTTGTCCTGACCGTGCTCTTCGTCCCGCTCATGTACCCGCTCCTGCTCGCTGCCGTCTCGGCGACGAGTGCCGCGGTGCTGGGTGGCGACGGTTCGGTGCAGCAGTTCTGGACCGGCATGGGCATGATGGCGGGATTCGATGCGATAATGCTGTTGGCATCCTTCGCGCTCTACGAGTTCATCGTCGGAGCGTAAGCGTAGGGAAGTCCGTCAGCCGAGGCTGTGGAGGTAGATGCGACGTTGAACAGAAACATCCTGGTCTTGTCCATGCTCGTGCTCGGCGGGGTACTGACGACCGTGGGTTTCATCATGGCGTTCTTCTTCACGCCGCCGGTGCTCGGCCCCGCCGTCACCAATGAGGTCGGACGGATCCTCGGCTACCAACCGCTCTTCTCGCAGAAGATCTTCTACTTCCACGTGCCCGTGGCCCTCTCGAGTTTCCTCGTCTTCTTCTTCACCGCGTTTTACGGCGTACGCTTCCTCATGACCAAGGAGAAGCAGTACGACACGCGGGCGAAGATCGCCACCGAAGTCACGCTCATGTTCGTCATCCTCACGATGGCAACGGGCATCCTGTGGACCCGCTTCGAGTGGGGTCGCTGGTGGGTGTGGGAGCCGAGGCTCACCACGTACTTCATCATGACGCTGCTCGTCATCGCGTACTTCGTGCTCCGCAACTCCATCGAGGACGAGGAGCGGCGCGCCACCTACGCGGCGGTGTTCGGCATCATCGCCTTCATCGACGCGCCGATCTCCTTTGCGATCACCCGCATCATCCCGTCCTCGGTCCACCCCGTGGTGCTTCGCAGCGGCGGGGGGCTGACCGGCTCGCAGCTCGCGGCGTTTCTCATCGGGCTGTTCGGGATGCTCATGATCGCGTATGCGATCTTCCACACGCGCATGCGCGAGGAACTCGTCCACGACCGCCTCGAGGCCGTCAAGGCCGCGCTCGAGGGCTAGCAGTAGTCAGAAGGAGGACATGAACATGGACCCGGTTCTCGAAGAGATCTATGCACTCGTCGTCCCGTCCCTTCCGTACGTGGCCGGCGCCTACGCTATCCTGTGGATCGCACTGGTCGCCTACATCGGCATGGCGTACAGTCGGGTCGGCCGCCTCGAGAAGGAGATCGCGGTGCTCGAGGAGTCGCTCGAACGGCGCGGGATCAGCGCCTAGCACGACCGGGCACCCGGCGCGCGTCATCGGCTCGATGGAGGGAGGTGGGGAGTGGAACAAGCAGCGGTAGTGAGCTTCTGGTTCGCCATGGCGCTCTATCTTGTCGCGACCGTGCTCTATGCCTATCACTTCGTCGCAAAGCGGCCGGTGTTCTCGTGGTACGCGACGTTCGCGACCGGGGCCGGCTTCCTCGCCCACACCGCGTCGATCGGGCTGCACTGGGGTGCGACCGGCCAGACGCCGATCACGGGCGCCTTCAACTCGCTCTCGCTCACTGCGTGGACGCTGGTCCTCATCTACTTCGTCGTCGAGCACCTCGTGAAGCTCAAGCTCTACGGTGCCGTGCTCGTTCCGCTCGGCTTCCTCGCGATGGCCGTCGGGCAGATCCTGCTGGGCTCGGAAAGCTTCGAGCTCAGCGAGGCGGCGCTGTCCCAGCTCGACAGCTGGCGCGTGGCGATGCACGTCGCCATCATCATGATCGCCAATGCCGGCTTTGCGGTGGGCGCCGCCGCCTCCGGTGTCTACCTGCTGCAGGGCGCCCAGCTCAAGAAGCACAAGTCCTCGGCGCTCATGAAGCGCCTTCCGTCTCTCACCCAGACGCAGGACCTCGCCCGCCGCGCGATCATGCTCGCCTACCCGCTCTACACCGCGGGCATGCTGCTCGGCATCGTGCGGGCGATCGAGTTCGACCTGCCGTACTGGTGGTTCGACCCGCGCGTCATGATGTCCGGGATCGTCTGGGCGATCTTCGGCAGCTACCTGCTGCTCCACTACCGCCGCGGCGCGTCGGGCAAGCTGCTCGCACGCCTTGCGCTCGTGGGTCTCGTCGCCGTGATCATCCTCTCGATCTTCGCCCGCACCCTGCCCACCGGGTTCCACATCTTCGGGCTGTGAGGTGCTGATGAGCGACCCGTACTCCGACCCGTACTACCCGGTCTTCCTCGACCTGCGCGGGCGGCTCGCCGTAGTCGTGGGCGGGGGCTCGGTCGCCGAGCGCAAGATCGCCACGCTGCTCGAGTACGGCGCGGACGTCGTCTGTGTCGCGCCGCTCGTGACCCCGGGCGTCGATGCGCTCGTGGCGCAGGGGCTGATCGAGCACGAGGAGCGCGGCTACGTCCGGGGTGATCTCGCGGGCGCGTTCATCGTCGTCTGTGCGACCGACTCCACGGAAGTGAACCGCGCGGTCTATCAGGAGGCCGAGGGTCAGGGCTGCCTTGTCAACGTGGTCGACATCCCGGAACTCTGCAACTTCATCGTGCCCTCGATCGTCAAGCGCGGACCGCTGCAGATCGCCATCTCGACCGGTGGCGCCGCTCCGGTTGTCGCGAAGCGGATGCGGTGCGAGCTCGAGGAGCACTACGGCGAGGAGTGGGAGTGCTACGTGCGCCTGCTCGGCCGGGTGCGCTGCCTGATCATGGACCGCGTTCCCGGCGGCGAGCCCGTGCGCAAGCCCATATTCGAGGCGATCGCGGCCTCGGACCTGTTCGATCGCGTGATGGGCGGCGTGTGCCCGGATGCCGAGGACGTGTTCGCCGAGTTCGTGCCGGCAGAGGTAGTCCCGGTGGTCGCCGGCGACGAAGAGCCCGCTCCGACTGAGGGCTGACGTGTTCACCGGCGCCTACGCCGTGGTCA
>JAHYJI010000094.1 GCA_019429145.1 Coriobacteriia bacterium
GTCGCCCGAAAAGCTACCTGCCGGGCTGGCCGTTCGTGCTCTACCTGATGGTGTGGGCGGGGATGGTCGCTGCAACGATCGTGGTCCTGACCGGCCCGGGGGACGCTTCAGTGCCGGTCGATCATCCGGCCTATCCGGCACTGTTGCTCGCCGGCCTGACGCTTGCGGCGTGCGGGCCGCTACTCTCGTTTGCGGTGTGGATCGTCGCCCGTGCGAGAGCGGTCCGGGAGTGCCGCGGCGGTCTGCTGACGACCGCGCTCGTCCGGGGTGCCTCGGCAACGCTCTTCGGCGTGGTTGCGTGGTGGGCCGCACTCCTACTCGTCGATGCATTGCGCCTCGGGATGGTGCGCTAGATGCCTGTGCAACGGAAGGGGTCACGGTGACCGACTCAGATCGTGCACTGCGGGTCGCGGTGCTCATGGGCGGAACCTCCGCCGAGCGCGAGGTCTCGCTGAACACCGGGAAGCAGGTGGCCGACGCGCTCGAGTCCCGGGGTTACGACGTCGTGCGCATCGATTCGGGAGAGTCCGGGTTCGTCAGCACGCTGGAGCAAGAGCGCCCGGACGCGGTGTTCATCTGCCTGCACGGCCGTTTTGGCGAGGACGGCACCGTCCAGGGCCTGCTGGAACTGCTCGGGCTGCCCTACGTGGGCTCGGGCGTGCTCGCCAGTGCGCTCGCGATGGACAAGGTGATGTCGAAGCACTTCTTCGCGCAGGCGGGCATCCCGTCCCCGGCGTACGTACACGTCCGCAGGGGCGAGGCGGTGGACGTGGAGGAGGTCACCGCTGCGCTCGGCCCGAAGACGGTCGTGAAGCCGGCGAACGAGGGCTCCGCGATCGGCGTGACCATCTCACACGAGCCGGGCGAGCTGCCCGCCGCGCTCGAAGAGGCGTTCCGCTACGACGACAGCGTGTTGATCGAGCAGTTCGTCGCGGGTGTCGAAGTCACCGTCGGCGTCATCGGCAACGATGATCCCGTCGCCCTCCCAACGCTGGAGATCGTGCCGGAACACGAGTTCTACGACTACGAGAGCAAGTACGTGCCCGGCATGAGCCGGCATATCATCCCGGCCCGGGTGAGCGAGGAAGTACGTGCCGAGTGTCAGCTGCTCTCGCTGGAGGCGCACCGTGCGCTCGGCTGCCGGGGGATGTCACGCGCCGACACGATCGTGACCGATGACGGCCGGGTTGAGCTGCTGGAGGTCAACACGATCCCCGGAATGACCGCCACCAGCCTGCTCCCGGACTCGGCGCGTGCGGCAGGCATCGAGTTCCCGGAGCTGTGCGACCGCCTCGTGAGGCTTGCGCTCGAGCCCCGGTAGGAGGAGCGCTTCTCAGAAACCCGGGCTCGCCGGCAGCTCGATCACGAACTTCGCTCCGCGACCGCCGCCGCCTGCCTCGGCACGCACCGAACCGCCGTGCGCCTCGACGATCGCCCTCACGATGTAGAGGCCGAGCCCGCTGCCGGGATGTGCGGAGTTGTCGGCCCCGAGGCGCTCGAAGCGTTCGAAGGCGGCATCTCGCGCCTCCTCCGGGATCCCCGGGCCTTCGTCTTCGACCGTGACGATCACCGAGTCGCCGACCCGGTGCACGCCCACGGTGATCCGGGCGCTCGGCGGGGTGTAGGCGGTAGCATTGCCGACAAGGTTGACGAGCACCTGCCGCAGGCGGGTGGCGTCCCCGAGGACATCCCCCGGGCTCTCGGTCTCCAAGGTGAACGGGTGGTCCCCGGTGTCGGAGAACACGGTGACGACGTCGGTCGCGAGCTCGGCCATAGACACGGGCGCACGCTCTCCCGGAGAGAGGTACTCACCGGCACTCGCTGCGCTCAGGAGGTCCTCGAGCAAGGCGTCGATGCGCCCGATCGCGCGGCGGGACTCGGCGAGCGCACGGGCCCGGACCGCCTCCTCGACCGGACGATCGAGAATCTCCAGATAGCCCGAGATCACGGTGAGCGGCGCCCTGATCTCGTGGGCGACGAGCTCGAAGACCGCGTCCTCCTCGGGCCGTTCGGGGCGGGTCGGTTCTGCGCTCACGGCCGGTCCCCTCTCATGCGGTCGCCTGCTGACGCCTGGCGCGCATCCGCCGCGCCAGCTTGTCCGCCTCGACGACCCAGAAGACGATAGTGGAGGCCCCCAACGCGATGGCGAGCTCCAGGGCGGAGAGTGGAGCCGTCCGGAACACCGGGTTGAGGAAGGGCACGTAGAGTGTGGCGAGCTGCAGAACGACGGTGAGCGCGAGCGCGGCGGCCATCGGCCGGTTCGAGAGCAGTCCTTGCGTGAAGACCGACTCGGTCTGCGAGCGGATAGCCAGCGCATTGCCGAGCTGCCCGATGCACAGGACCGTGAACACCATGCTCTGCCAGTTCTCCATGCCCAGTTCGAGCGCGAGCGCCATCACCGACAGCGAGACCCCTCCCAGCAGCAGTCCGATCCAGACCATCTGCGTCGCCATCCCCTCGGCGAGGATGCTCTGCGCAGGCGGCCTGGGCGGGCGCTTCATGATGTCGCGCTCTGCAGGCTCGGCAGCGTAGGCAAGGCCGGGCAGGCCGTCGGTAACGAGATTGATCCAGAGGATGTGTATGGGCAGCAGCGGGATCGGCAGGCCGAGGAAGGGCGCGAGCAGGATGGTGAAGATCTCGCCGGCGTTGCTGGTCATCGTGTAGCGGATGAACTTACGGATGTTGTCGTAGATGCGACGACCCTCTTCGACGGCGCGCACGATGGTCGAGAAGTTGTCGTCGAGCAGGATCATCGAGGCGGCTTCCTTGGCGACGTCGGTGCCGGTCACGCCCATCGCAACACCGATGTCGGCCTGCTTGAGCGCCGGGGCGTCGTTCACCCCGTCGCCGGTCATCGCGACGAACTGGCCGCGGTCCTGCAGGGCGCGTACGATCTTGAGCTTCTGCTCGGGGGCCACGCGTGCGTAGACGTGCGTGTCGAGCACGCGCGCCTCGAGTTCCTCGAGGGTGAGCCGGTCGAGCTCCACACCGGTCACGACCTCGGTCTCGCGCCGGGCGATGCCGATGCGCCGTGCGATCGACATCGCGGTCGCCGGATGGTCGCCGGTGATCATCACCGGAACGATGCCGGCGCTCTTGCACAGCCGAACCGCCTCGGGGGCCTCCTCGCGCGGAGGATCCATCAACCCGACCAGCCCGACGAAGGTCAGGTCGTGCTCGGCCGATGAGAGGTCTTCGGGCAGCGCCTCGAAACGTCGCATCGCGTAGCCGAGCACTCTCAGCCCGTCCCCGGAGATCTCGTCGATGTCGGCCTCGAGCTCCTCCATGTCGACCGGACCGGATCCCTCTGAGGAGAGCTGTTCGGCGGAGCGGGCCAATACCGCCTCAGCGGCGCCCTTCGTGAACGAGACGAAGCCGCCGCCCGGATCGGCGTGGAAGGTCGTCATCAGTTTGCGCTCCGAGTCGAAGGGCAGCTCGGCGACGCGGGGCCACTCCTTCTCGACATCACTCCGGACGTAGCCCGCCCCCGCGGCCGCTGCGTAGAGTGCAGTCTCGGTCGGGTCGCCGATCAGTGTGCCGTCGGGTCCGGGCACCACGTCGCTGCAGAGCGCCATACCCCTCCAGTACGACTCCCACACCGTGCCGGACAAGCCATCGGGATGGGCGACGGCCTGTCCGTCGGCGAGGAAGCGCTCGGCGGTCATCCGGTTGAGAGTGAGCGTGCCGGTCTTGTCGGTGCAGATGTAGGTGACCGAGCCGAGCGTCTCGACCGCAGGGAGTCTGCGCACGAGCGCGTTGGTGCGGACCATGCGCCGTGCGCCGAGCGCGAGCGTGATCGTTGCCACGGCCGGCAGCGCCTCGGGTACGGCGGCGACCGCGAGGCTGACGGCAGTGAGGAACATGAGGAGCACGTCCTCGCCCCGTATGATGCCGACGACGAAGACGATGGTGCACAGCCCCAGCGCCGCCAGGCCCAGCGCGCGCCCGAAACCGGCGAGCCGCTTCTGCAGGGGGGTCTTCCCGCCCTCGGCGCCGACGAGCAGACCTGCGATGCGCCCGAGCTCGGTGGCGGTTCCGGTCTCGGCGACCACGCCCTCGCCCCGTCCGTGTACGACCTGGGTTCCGCGGTATGCCATAGAGAGCCGGTCACCCAGGGGTGTCTCGTCGCCCGTTACGGCCTCGACACGCTTCTCGACCGCCTCCGACTCGCCGGTGAGCGCAGCCTCGGCCACGCGTAGCTGTGCACTCTCGATGATTCGAAGGTCGGCCGGAACCACCCTGCCGGCTTCGAGAACCACTACGTCGCCGGGGACGAGGTCGGCTGCGGCGACGTCGAGCATCTCGCCCGCCCTGCGCACGGATGCGCGCGTGGCCGCCATCTCCCTCAGCGCCTCCATGGCGCGCTCGGCGCGATACTCCTGCACCACCCCGATGACTGCGTTGAGCAGGACGATCACGATGATCGCGACAGTGTCGGTCACTTCGCCGAGCAACCCCGAGATCACCGCTGCACCGATCAGGAGCAGGATGAGGAAGTCCTTGAACTGGTCGAGCACCATGTGAGCGAGGGTGCGCTTCTCGCCCTCGGGCAGCACGTTGGCACCGTAGGTCTCGAAGCGCGAGGCGACCTCTGCTGCCGAGAGCCCGTCGCGGCCGGAATCCAAGGCGTCCAGGGCCTCTTCGGCGGTGATCGCATGCCAGAGATGCACAGGTGCGGCCGACGGATCGGGAGCGGGAGCGCTGGTGGGAGCGGTCACGAATCCTCCAGATTCAGATTTCGAGCGGTGGGGGTACCGGCGAGTCCGCCGATCGCGGTCTCACGTAGCGACGGCGGAAGGCTGCGCCCGACGCTTCCCATCGCGTCGACGACCTCGTCGAAGGGGATCGGGAACTTGATGCCGGCACGTGCCATCTCGATGCCGGCGAGCGCGACTGCCGTCCCGGTTGCGTTGCGCACGACGCACGGGACCTCGACCAGCCCGCCGACCGGATCGCACACCAGGCCGAGCAGCCCTTGCAGCGCAAGGGAGGCGGCGTGTCCTGAGACCGAGGGCTCCCGACCGAGCATCTCGACGCCGGCCGCTGCCGCCATCGCTGCTGCCGACCCGATCTCTGCCTGGCATCCCCCGGCGGCACCGGAGAGCGAGGCGCGCGCGGCGATGATCCCGCCCACGGCCGCGGCGGTGAAGAGCGCGTCGACAAGCGCGTCGTCGTCCGCTTCGGTCCGCTCGGCGAGGCTCAGCAGGACGCCGGGCAGCACGCCGGAGGCGCCACCGGTCGGAGCTGCGACGATGCGACCCATCGAAGCGTTGACCTCGGCCACGGCCAGCGCAGCTGCCAGAGAATCGGTGAAGAACGGTCCGGCGGGTCCCGGGCCCGCGGCTGTCAGCCGCGCTGCATCCCCGCCCACGAGTCCGGAGCGCGATGAGGCGCGGCCCGAACGTCCGTCGGCGACGGCCGAGCGCATGACGTCGAGCGTCGTACGCATGCGGGCACGTAGGTCCTCCGGAGCGCTGCCAGTCTCGAGGGCTTCGAGGTGCAGTGCCGCTGCGGCAAGCGTCTCGTGCTCCTCAGCAGCAACCAGCAGGTCAGCGAATGAGGTGTAGGCCATCGGAGCGGCCTCCTTTCCGACGAGCGGATTGTACCGCACAACGCTGGGACCCTCCCCGAGTGCGGACGGGAGCACCTGAAGGGTTGACAGTGGCTACGCAGCGCTCGTAGTATGCACGCTGTACCGACTTAGCACATACTAAGGACAACGCACACGGAGGGATGACGATGGCACCGCGAATGAGGACTGGCGATCTGGCGACCGACGAGGTGCGGTCGTTCACCCTCGACACGCTCCGGCGCGGTGACTCGTGCGAGGTACTCGGCATCGGCGACGAGATGGCCCGCATATCTGCCATGCGCTTCGGGATGTCGGAGGGCGCCCGGATCTCGTGTGTCACGAAGATCCCGGCGGGTCCCATCGTGGTGCGCTCCGGCCGTCAGGAGATCGCCATCGGCCGCGGCCTTGCCAGGCGCATCACGGTCCGCTCCGTCGATCGCGAGGAGCGCTAGATGCCGACCGCCACTCACTGTCACGCGCCGGCATCGCGGGCCCTGCGTGAGGGCGTTCGAATGATCGTGCTCGCCGGCAATCCCAACGTCGGCAAGTCCGTCGTCTTCAACGCCCTCACCGGTACCTATGTCGACGTCAGCAACTTCCCGGGTACGACCGTCGAGTTGACGCGTGGAGCATTCGGCGATGCCGACGTCGTCGATACCCCCGGCGTCTACGGTGTCTCCTCCTTCAACGACGAGGAGCGCGTGGCCCGCGATGTCATCGTCGAGGCAGACACGGTCGTCAACGTCGTGGACGCCGTGCACCTCGAGCGGGACCTCTTCCTGACGCTCCAGCTGATCGACATGGGCAAGCCGATGGTGGTCGCACTCAACATGATCGACGAGGCGCGCGCGAGCGGCGTTGTCATCGACACCGACCTGCTCTCCGACCTTCTCGGCGTGCCCGTCGTCGAGACCGTGGCCGTTCGCGGTCAGGGCATCGACGAGCTGAAGGCGGCGATCGCCTCGGCCCGGACGGGCCACAGCGACCCGTCGCTGGACGAGGGCCTCGTGCAGATGGCCTCGCGTGTCGGCTGTCGCAGCGAGGCACTGCTCGTACTGGAGGACGATGCCGTCGTAGCCGGGCGCCACGGCATCGAGCCTGCCGGGACCGGGAGCCGCGATTCGATCTACCTGCGTCGCCGCGAGCGTGTTAACGATGTCGTCGGACACGTGGTGACTCACACCACCGAGGGCGCGCGCTTCTCGACTCGCCTGTCGGCGGCGATGATGAACCCGCTCACCGGCATCCCGATGCTGCTCATGCTTCTCTGGAGCATGTACAAGGTCCTCGGCGAGTGGATCGCCGGCGGGGTCGTCGGACTGCTCGAGGAGACGCTCTTCCTCGAGACGATCGTCCCGGTGGTCGAGGGCCTCGTCGGACGCGTGTTCGCCGAGGGAACGGCGGGCTACACCATCCTTGCCGGTGAGTTCGGTGTCCTCACCATGACACCCACCTACCTGTTCGGCGTCATACTCCCGCTCGTCACCGGCTTCTACCTGCTGC
>JAHYJI010000095.1 GCA_019429145.1 Coriobacteriia bacterium
GGGGATGTCGAGGCGGGCGGCAGCCATGAGCATGCCGGGGATGATCTTGTCGCAGTTCGGGATCATCACCATCGCGTCGAACGCATGCGCCTCGATGGCGAGCTCCACGCTGTCGGCGATGACCTCGCGGCTGGCGAGAGAGTAGCGCATGCCGGCGTGGTTCATCGCGATGCCGTCGCACACGCCGATGGTGGCGAACTCGAGCGGGGTGCCGCCGGCCATGTAGACGCCGGCTTTGACCGCGTCGGCGACCTTGTCGAGCATCAGGTGGCCGGGGATGATGTCGTTGACCGAGTTGACGATGGCGACCAGTGGTCGCGCGATCTCCTCGTCGGTGAGCCCGTCAGCCTTGAGCAGGCTGCGGTGGGGCGCCTTGGCCACCCCGCCCTTCATGAGCGTGCTTCTCAGCTCCATCGTCCACCTTCCCTTACGGCGGGCAGGGGCGTCCGGGGGGCCGCACGAGCTGTGGACGGGAGCGTTGGCGGTGTCGCCGGGGCGCCTGCCCCTGCCTGCGTCGGGTTGGCCCCGAAACGTGGCCGACTCCCTGCGTCGGGTTGGCCCCGAAACGCAGAAAACCGCGGTCAGGACATACTCCTCCCGTCGCCGGGACGAGAGTCTGCCTCCCGCGGTACCACCCCGCTTGGCGCGCTGACGACGGCTTTCCCGCTCTCGAAGCGGCTCGACCGGCGCGTCTGCGCCCACTCGTGCGGCAGGTAACGGATGCCACCGACCCGGCCTACTGGCCCCGGATCCCGTCGGAGGTCGTCCGCGCGAGAGGGTCCGGGCTGTTCTTCCGGGTGGCTCGGGGGACACTTTCGAGACGTCCTGCGCCGGGCTCTCACCTGTGCCCGGCTCTCTGGGAGCAAGGATTGGCCCCTACTTCTCCCCGTCATAGCCACTCACCATATTCAGATTGCAGTAAGTGCGCAGTATATCACGGTGGTTGCGCGTGTGAAGTGCCGGTTGCGCAGAGTGTGGGCCGTGCGGATGACACGGTTCCGTCGCGGCCCGGGTGGGTGCGTACGACCGTCGAGTTAGTGGGAACGATCGTTCTCACTAACTCGACGGGGGCGGAGGGTCCCCGGCGCTACAACCCTGCCCCCTGGATCACCGTGCGCCGGCCCATGCCGTCGGCCCGCGCGCTCACAAGCGCGGTCGCCTCACCCTGAAACGCGTTGCCCTCGATGAAGAACACGCCCGTGCCATCGGCACTCCACCCGAGCGGGTAGGTGTCGCGTCGCACGGTCAGCGGCACCGGCGTGCCACCAGCGAGCGGGACGACCCACGCGCGCGAGTACCCGTCGTCGCCCACCTCGGCGTAGAGCAGGCGCTGACCATCCGGTGAGAGCATGAGGTTCCCATACCCGAACGGCCTCGGCGTGTCGGGTTTGCCGACAAGGCGTCGCTGCGCACTCCCGTCGACCCGCATCACCCAGATCTCCGGGTCGACCTGGCGCTCGGTCCCCATCGCGTCGGTGTAGGTCATGCCGCTTACCGCGTACGCGATCATGCCGACCTCGACATCGCACGCCGACGGCCAGCCCCTCGTGGTCAGCTCCCGCGGCGAGCGCCCGCCCGGAAGCACCCATAGGCTACCCTCGGGCGGGTCCATCAGCACTCCGGGGATCGGGAGCGCCGCGATCGTGCCGTCCAGGGCCACCGACGGCACGCCAGCCTGCACGACACGTAGCGGCTCGACCCCGGTCCGCCGTGCGGCGCGCCACACCTCGGTCACACCGTGACCCCCCTCCATCGCACGGAGGTAGAGCACGGTCGAGGAGTCGGCCTGCCATGCCAGTGAACGGGGCTCGGCATCGCCGATGACCCGGAGCGAGCGATCGGTGACGCCGATGATCGAGAGCTCGCCCTCCTCGACGAGCGCGAGCGCGGTCCCGTCGGGCGAGAGCGCGAAACTGCCCTGCTCCGACTCGGCCACCTTCACCGGCCCGGAGCCGTCCTCGCGCGACACCCACACCGCGCCGTCGAACCGGTACGCCACGTAGGGAGCACGGCCGGGAACCACGGTTGCCGGCCCGCCATCCGACGAGCCGCCGCCTGTACCCGAGCCTCCCGGACCGGCGCCACCATTGCCCTCACCGTTGCCGTCTCCGTTCGCACCGCCCGCACCCGGGTCGTCCTCCGCCGTGCCCGTGGGCTCGTCGCCGGCGCCCGGGGTCGCCGTGGCATCGGTCCCGCCGGGCACCACCGGCTGGCCGGTCGGCGGCTCGCCACCGGGGTCCTCGGGGCCGAACAGCGCGGGCACCGCGAGCGCAGCCACGGCACCGAGCACAACGAGCACCCCGACAATCAGCGCCGCGAGCCGGCGCTTGTCGGCCAGGAGCCACTCCCAGCGCGAGCCGGGGATCTCGATGGGCTTCTCGTCCACGTGGCCCCCTTCGGGGGTTGCGATGCTAGAGCTCGGCGATGAGCGCGTCGGCGTAGGCCTGGGTGCCCACCGAGCCCTCGGTGCTGCCGGTGTTGGAGCGCTTGATGTCGTAGGTGACCTTCTCGCCCTTGCCGATGACGGTGCGTACCGCACGCAGCACGCGGTCGGCGGCGTCCGGCTCGTCAAGGTGCTTGAGCATGAGCACGGCCGAGAGGATCTCTGCGGTCGGGTTCGCGACGTCCTTGCCGGCGTACTTCGGTGCGCTGCCGTGCACCGGCTCGAAGACCGCGCACTCTGTACCGACGTTGGCGCCCGGCGCCACGCCGAGCCCGCCGATCAGCCCGGCCGCGAGGTCTGAGACGATGTCCCCATACAGGTTCGGCAGCACGAGAACGTCCCACCACTCGGGGTGCAGGACGAGCTGCATGCAGGTCGCATCGACGATGTAGTCCTCGAACTCGATGCCGCTGCCGGCGTACTCCCCGGCAACCTCGCGCGCGACCTTCAAGAACAGCCCGTCGGAGTGCTTGAGGATGTTGGCCTTGTGCACCGCGGTGACCTTCTTGCGGCCGTTGGCGATGGCGTAGTCGAACGCGTACTTCACGATGCGGCGGGTCCCCGTGATCGAGATCGGCTTGAGCGAGATGCCCGAGTCGGGACGGATGGTGCCCGCTCCCTCGGCTGCGGCGAACTCGATGAGCTTGCGCGCGCCCTCGCTGCCCTCGGGGAACTCGATGCCCGCGTAGAGGTCCTCGGTGTTCTCGCGCACGATCACCAGATCGATGTCGTCGTAGCGCGCGCCCGAGCCGGGGATCGAGAACGCGGGCCGCAGGCAGGCGTAGAGATCGAGTTCCTTGCGCAGCGCCACGTTCACGCTGCGGAATCCGGTACCTATGGGCGTGGTGATGGGCCCCTTGATGGCGACCTTGTTCTTCCGGATGGACTCCAGGACGTGCTCGGGCAGCGGGGTGCCGTACTTGTCCATCACGTCGGCGCCCGCCTCGACGGTCTCCCACTCGATGTCGACGCCGGTTGCCTCGACGACCCGCGTCATCGCGGTCGTCAGCTCGGGTCCGATCCCGTCGCCGGGGATGAGGGTCACAGTGTGTTTGGCCATTCGGGCAGAAACCTCCAGATACTCGTGGTCGGGGCGTTGATTGCTGATTGTACGCGAGCGGGCGCGAGGCTGCATTCCCCCGCCGGGCTCGTTGATGCAGCCGTTTGGTAATACAATGGTATGCTCATGGTAAGTCCAATGCTCCACCATGTGTGGTGGAGGTGATGCGCATGCGAGGTGCCACAGCGATGAAGAAGCGACTCGTCAAGCACGGTAACAGCCGCGCACTCGTCATCGACAAGGCGTTGCTCGACGTTCTGAACCTGGCGGAGGATGACGAGGTGCAAGTCTCGATCAACGGCGATCAGCTCATCGTCACACCCGTTCGTGAGGATGATGAGCGCCAGAAGCGATTCGAGCAGGCCGTCGAGCGGACCATGGAACAGTACGACGATCTGTTCCGACGGTTGGCGGAGTAATCATGGACATCACCTTCCTCGACGTCGGACAGGTGCTCACTATCCACACGGTTCAAGTGCGGCGACATGGCGGAAGCGCTGGCGTGCGTGACCCCGGAATGCTTGAATCAGCGGTGGAGATGCCGCGGGCCGGCTTCGGCGATCAGTACCTGCACGAGGACCTGTTCGAGATGGCCGCCGCATACGCGTTCCACATCGTGATGAACCACCCGTTCGTAGACGGGAACAAGCGCACCGGCTTCCATGCGGCGGCAGTTTTTCTCGACCTCAACGGCTGGCGCCTCGATCTGGATGACGACACAGCTTACGATCTCGTGATCGGGGTCTGCGAGGGGACCGTGACCAAGAAGGGGTTAGCCGAGGCGCTGCGCTCGGGTTCGGCGCCGCTGGCGCAGGAGTAGCCGCTGGCCAGGTGGGCCTCGGCCGCTCTCGAAGCCGGGCGGGGTGAATGTGTGCCCGTGCGGAGGCGGGAGGGTTTGAGAAACGGCTTCTGGGTGGGGTCGCGGGTGGGGTCGCGGGCGACCTCGCGGGTGACCCTGATGGGGTCGCGGGTGAGGTCATGTGATGTCACCGGTGGGGCCATGCGGGTCACCGGTGGGGCCATCGGTGAGGTCACCGGTGAGGTCACTCAAGGGCACTTCTCCAAAGCCCCCGGGCTCGACGCCCCGAGCGCGGCGCGCGACCCCCTACTCCGCCTTCTTCTTGCGGCGGCGCTTCTTCGGGGCGCACGCCACGATGCGCCGCGCCCGTTGGCCGGTAAGCCCCTTGGTGTGCTCGGCGTCGAAGAGCATGCGCTCGGCTGCGGCAAGCTTCACCTCGTCGGAGGCCTCCCCGCTGACCAGCCGGATCACACCGATGAGCATCGCGGGGAACTCCGGATCGCCGTGGTAGACGCGGATGGCCTCGTCGATGAGCGGCCACACCTTGTCCGCCCGGGTCTTCGTCGTCGCACCGTACGCCGCCAGCAGCCTGAACGCCGCCAACCGCACCACGCCCGACTCCGCATCGTGCAGCGCGGTGGTCGCGGGCCTAATGGCCTTGTCGGCCACCCGTGCATCGACCGCAACGACCTTCTCCAGCGCGCCGAGGATCTCCCAGCGCGTCTGGGCCTCGGGCCGCTCGAGGGAATCGGCCAGCTCGGCTCCGTAGGTCTTGAGCACCGCCGGGTCGTGGATCGCGAGGGAGTGCACCGCACGAGCGGCGGCGACCCGCTGCGTCCGGTTCTCCCCCGAGAGCGCGTGGAGCAGTTGTGCGAGCACCTTCTTGTTGCGCGCAGCGTGAGCGGCGACGTCGTCCTTGTCGCGTGCGAGAAGCTCCGTCAGCGCGGATACCTTCGGCTTTGCCTTGGCCACCATCGGCCGCTACCCCCTAGAGGTTGAACCCACCATGCTTCTTGAAGTGTTCCACCAGACCGCCATCGGCAAGCAGCTGTTCCATGACCCTGGGCAGCGGCGGGAAGGGTATCTCGGTCCCCTTGGTCAGGTTGCGCACGACGCCCGACTGCAGGTCTACCGCAAGCTCGTCGCCGTCGTCGATCAGATCGGTGTCGCACTCGACTACCGGCAGCCCCGTGTTGATGGCGTTGCGGTAGAAGATGCGGGCGAAGCTCTTGGCGAGCACCGCACGCGTGTTGCTGTGGATGAGCACGAGCGGGGCCTGCTCCCGGCTCGAGCCCATGCCGAAGTTCTTGCCCGCGACGAGAAAGCCGCCGTCAGGCTTGACCTTCTCGTGGTAGTTCGGATCGAGGTCCTCCATGGCGTGCACCGCCATGGCCTCCATGTCAGCGGACTTGAACTTGTACTTGCCGCTGATGATGTAGTCGGTGTTGATGTCGTCGCCGTACTTGAAGGCCTTCGCCGAAAGTTCCATCGTCTCTCCCTGGTTCCGTCGTGCCGGGCTGCCGGGCCGGACCGCGCTCTACCCGAAGTACTTCCGCGGATCGGTGATCTTGCCCTCGATCACCGACGCGGCCACGGTGGCCGGGCTGCCGAGGTAGATGAACGCGTTGCTGTTGCCCATGCGGCCCTTGAAGTTGCGGTTGGCCGTCGAGATGACGTTCTCGCCGTCGCTCGGCACACCGTTGTGGGTGCCCACGCAGGGGCCGCATCCGGGTGTCACCACAACCGCACCCGCCTCCACGAGCGCCTGGATGTAGCCGGCGGCCATGGCGTCGAGGTAGATCTGCTTGGAAGCAGGCGCAACGATGAGACGCACGTCGGGGTGCACGCGGCGACCCCGAAGAATCTCCGTGGCGATCGCCAGGTCCTCGAGGCGCCCGTTGGTACACGTGCCGAGCACACCCTGCGCGATCGGCGTGCCCTCGACCTCCTCTATCGGCGAGACGTTGTCGACCGCGTGCGGCTTGGCGATCTGCGGGCCGACCGCACCGGCGTCGATCTCGAGCGAGCTGGCGTAGACCGCGTCGGCGTCCGGGTCGACCGGAGCCGGAGTGCGCTCGCTTCGACCCTCGTACCAGGCCAGAGTCTTCTCGTCGGCCTTCATCAGACCGGCCTTGGCACCGACCTCGATAGCCATGTTGCTGATCGTCATGCGGGCCTCGACGGAGAGTGCGTCGATGACCGGGCCGTGGAACTCGATGGCCTCGTACGTCGCCCCGTCCACACCGATCTGGCCAGCGAGGTAGAGGACGAGGTCCTTGCTGTAGACACCCGGCTGCAGCTCGCCGGTGTAGGTGACCTTCATGGTGTCGGGCACCTTGAACCACAGCTTGCCCGCGGCCATCGCGGCGGCGCCGTCGGTCGAGCCCACGCCGGTGGAGAAGACGTTGACCGCACCGTACGTGCAGGTGTGCGAGTCGCAGCCGACCATGAGGTCGCCCGGCACAACGTGACCGTGCTCGGGCACCACCTGGTGGCACACGCCCTCGCCGATGTCGTAGATCCGCGCCCCGGTCTGCTTGCCGAACTCCCGCATGATCGTGTGCAGGGCACTCACGCCCTCGATCGGGCTCGGCGAGGAGTGGTCGATGACGAGCGCGACCTTGGCCGGGTCGAAGACCTCCTCGACG
>JAHYJI010000096.1 GCA_019429145.1 Coriobacteriia bacterium
GCCTCTCACCGGCCCAACCCGGCCTCGAGCTCGCCCCGATCGTCCATGAGCTCCACGCCGGCGTGGTGTCCGGTGCCCTCGAAGAGCGTCCGTCCGCTCCTTAGTTCCTACGTGACTCTCCGCCGCTCGGCGAAGTGCCCGGTGTCCATACTCAGCCGTCCTTCACGAGCGTCTTGCCGCAGCTGTAGGCGGCCTCGAGACGTTCTCCGAGGCGGAAGTACTCCCGGTTGCCTGTGGCGTAGACGAGCGGGTCCATGAGCGCGACGTCGGCGCGCGTTCCCTCGGCGTTCAGGACCTCCTCGTTGGCGTGCGACTGCACGACCTCGCCGACGATCATGTGCGATCCGGTGGGCAGGTCGTACTCGGCCATGAGGCGACACTCGTGGTTGTACGGACACTCGGCGATCATGGGCGGGCCGACGATCGCCGACTCGACGAGCGTGAGTCCGCTCTCGGAGACTTTGTCCCGGTCGCGTCCGGAAACGACGCCACAGTAGTCGACCTCGCGGAAGAGACGGGCGGGCGCGAAGTTCACGGTGAACTCGCCGCACCGTTCGATCAGCTCCCACGTGTGGTGGCGCCTGCCCATGACCATCGCGAGCGCCGGCGGCTTGCTGCCGGCCGGCATGATCCACGCGAGCGCGAGCATGCTCGCCTCCTCGCCGAGTCCGCTCATGACGAGCGGGATCGGCGTGGGGAAGACGCCGTTCTGTGGTCCGAGCGCGCGCTTCACGGGCGACCTCCCGGGTCGGGTGGCGGGTGTACGGTTGGTTCTTACCCGAGGGCGGCGTCGCGTGCCGCCGAGAGGCGGTCGGCCGCTGCGTTGAGGGTGTCTGCGGTGTGCAGGTAGCGCAGCGCGGTCTGCATCTGGCGCCACCCGTGGATATCCATCACCTCGCGTACGGTAGCGCCGTGCTGTAGGTAGAGCGAGGCGCTCGTGTGCCTCAGGTCGTGGATGCGCACGTTGGGCGGCAGCCCTGCCGAGCGGACCGCCGGTCGCCATACGCTTGCCCGGAACGTGTCGGCGTCGAGCAGCCTGCCGGACTTGTTCGGGAAGAGCGGGCCGTCCTCTGCCGAGGGGCAGACATCGCGCCAGGCGCGCAGGGTGTCGGCTACGTGGGCCGGGATCGGCACCGTGCGGTCGTAGCCGCTCTTGGTGGAGCGCTGGAGCCGGTTGCGGTAGTAGGTCTTGTCGATGCGCGCGGTGCGTGCGTCCAGATCGACGTCGGTCCAGGTGAGCGCGCGCAGCTCGCCGAGGCGCACGCCGGTGTACGCGGCGAACGTCACGAGCGGGCGGTAGAAGGCGGGTATCGCGGCGATGAGCTGCTCGACCTGCTCGATGGTCAGGATGCGCCGCTCGTCGGCGAGTGGCGCCGAGGCGTCGAACCAGGGCGTGGGGTCGCGCCCGAACGCGCCCATGCGGTGGTGCCAGCGCAAACACGCCCGCACGGGAACGAGCACGTTGGCGAGCCTCTTGGGCCGCATGCCCGTGGCCGAAAGCGTGACGACGAGCCCGGCGATGGCGGTGCCGTCGATCTCGGCCAGCGGCACGTCGCCGAGGTGCGGGCCGAGGTGGCAGCGGTAGATGGACTCGTAGTCGGCGAGCGTCGAGAGACGCAGCGGGCGCTGTCCGCACGCGCGGTAACGCAGCCACGCGTGCCAGGCGTCTGCGAAGGTGGACGGTGCCGTCATGGGGCGAGGTCGGGGTGGGTCGCCGCGAGCCAGTCAGTGACCTCCGAGCGGAAGACCTCCGTGTCTGTTATGAGCTCGTTCGCTTCCGGGTGCGTCGCGAAGCCGATGCCGTCGTAGTCGATACGGTTGCGACGGACCCGACACGTGTTCAGGTAACCAGCGCGTCCGTGCGCCGTTGGACCGAGGATCTGGGGCAGCGCGAGCGCGAAGCGGCGGTCCGGGGACAGCTCGATGATGCCGGCGTCGGCGAGATCGCGTTCGACCGCTGCTAACAGCGAAGTGATCTCGTTACGGGACGCCCGGTGACGACGGAGCCGCCCTTCCTGCACGTAGCGCTGCAAGCTCATCCTCGCCGCCCTTGACCCACAGGCGAGGTGAATCGAGAACCTCTGCGACGAAGTGATTGTCCGCTGTCGCACGTGCGCGCAACTCGTCCGGGGTGTAGGTGACGATGTTGAGCTCCCGGCCGAGTTCCGCCATGCCTGGAAGGTCGCTCTCGGCGAGCTCCCTCAGTGATGCTGAGCTGATCACCATCAGGTCGATGTCGCTGTCGGGCCTGGCATCGCCGCGCGCCGTCGAGCCGAAGATCCAGGCAAGCGCGACCCGGTCGTCGAGCGGCTCCAGCGCGGATGCAAGGCGTCCGGCAAGCGCCTCTGTCCGCAGGAGCAGGTCGCTCAGGCCGGGCCAGGCAGGATGCGCGGGAACCAGTGAGTACTCCACCTGCCTGCCGCGAGGCTCGCGACAAAGAATCCCCGTGTGTACCAGCCGCGCCAGTTCCCTCTGCACGAGGTAGAGGCTGGAGCCGGTTAGTCGGGCGAGTTCTCGCTGGTAGAAGCGGCCTTCCGGATGCAGTGCGAAGTGCCCGAGCAGTGCGACCAGCGTGTCGGAAGCGAAGAGGCTCGAGACAGCAGAACGACCAACTCTGTTTGTCATATGACCAATCATATGGGTCAATCATAGCACGTCCAGAGGTGTCGGCGAATACGTCCAACTCCATCATGGAGTGACGTGCCTAACGGGGTCTTGCCGGAGTCTGACCCGATTCCGGCTGATGAGGGCGAGCGATCGACGGCGAGAGTGGGCGACGGTTCGCAGAAACCATGAAAAACAGAAGCGCAAGTTTGATATTTCGTGGTAGCATTGGGCCATGATCGATCGACCAGGCATACTCCAGTCCATCGAGACCGCGCTGGGCCGCGCTCCGGTGGTCGCGCTCTCAGGGCCTCGTCAGTGCGGGAAGACCACGCTCGCGCGCCGGCTGCTGAGCCGGGACTCGGTGAACTACTTCGACATGGAGGACCCAGCTAGCCTCGCGCGCCTGGACGAGCCGATGACCGCACTCGGTCCGCTGGAGGGGCTGGTTGTTATCGACGAGGTCCAGCGTCGCCCGGACCTGTTCCCAGTCCTCCGCGTCCTGGTGGACCGCGAGGAGACCCGGGCGAGGTTTCTTGTACTCGGAAGCGCCTCGGGCGAGCTGGAGCGACAGAGTTCCGAGAGTCTCGCCGGCAGGATCGAGCGGATCCGCATCGGCGGCTTCTCGCTTGCCGAGGTGGGTGCGGACTCTCTGGGCCAACTGTGGGCACGCGGTGGATTTCCGCGTTCGTTCCTCGCAGCGAGGGATGCCGACAGCATCTCCTGGCGCGATCAGTTCATCCAGACGCTTCTCGAGCGCGACATGCCGCAGTGGGGCGTAAGGGTTCCGGCCACCGCACTCCGGCGGCTGTGGACGATCGTCGCGCACTATCACGGGCAGACCTGGAACGCTGCCGAGGCGGCCCGCGCCCTCGATGTGAGTCAGCCCACGGTTCGCCGCTACCTTGACCTCCTCACGGATGCGCAGGTGATCCGGCAGCTCCAGCCGCACTACGCCAATCTCAAGAAGCGGCAGGTGAAATCGCCCAAGGTCTACGTCCGCGACAGCGGACTGCTCCATCGATTGCTCGGTATCGACACGAACAAGGCGCTTCTCGAGAATCCCAAGGTCGGCGCGTCGTGGGAGGGCTTCGCGCTCGAGCAGGTGCTTGCCACCGAGCGATACGAGGACGCGATGTTCTGGGCGACGCACCAGGGGGCCGGGATCGACCTCTTGCTGCAACGTGATGGCCTGCGGCTCGGCGTAGAGTGCAAGCGGACCGATGCACCCAAGATCACGCCATCCATTCGCATCGCGCTTGAGGACCTGGGGCTGGCGCGCGTGGTGATCCTGTATCCGGGTACGCAGCGCTACCCGCTCGCGGATAACGTGGAGGCGGTACCGCTGAGAGAGCTGGCCGAGTATCCGGGGCGGCTGTTCGGCGGCGAGTGATCAACCGGCTGTTATCCATGGCTCAGCTCCGCCCGTCAACCGATGTCCGGCCGGTGCCATAAGCGCCATTGCACTTCAGTTTGAGTTACACGGACTTGCACACAGCCCCTCCCGCCGGGTTCAGTTCTGCACGCGTCGCGCGACGCCACGGTTCTCATACCGGGACTTCGAGTTTCGCCGCTACGACCCGCCCCGGTCACTCGCTTCGGCGGATGCTACTCAGTCAACCGTGCTTGTGCGTCGCCCGGGCGGGGTTGTGAGAGTGACCACGCGCGAGCGAACGCTTGTCGACTGCGTGAACCGGATGGACCGTGCTGGCGGACTCGAAGAGGTGCTCCGAAGCCTGTCGTCCCTGCCATACGTCGACGCTTCGAATGTCCTGGCCTATCTCAGGGCTCTGGACAGTCCGACAGCGGTTGCCAGAACCGGTTGGCTGCTCGAGCAGCGAGCGGCGGACTGGTACGTGACGGACCAAGCTCTCGGAGAGCTGCGTGGGATGCTCGGCAAAGGCCCCTACTACCTGACTCGCAGCAACGAGGCGGGGACCTGGGTGCCGGCATGGCGCCTCTACCTGCCGCATAACAGCGACGATCCGGCGAGATGGGTGAACGAGTAGTGAGGCCCGCCCTCGAGCGAATACGAACTAGCGTTCGATAGACAGATGATGCTAGTATGTATTCAATCGTCAACCGAGGGGGCACACCGTGACCGTCGGCATGCGCATTCGTCAGTACCGCACGGCTCGTGGCTTCACGCTCAGCGAGCTCGCCGAGCGCATGGTTCCTCCGGTCTCGAAGCAGGCGCTCTCGAAATTCGAGCACGATCTCACGACGCCGCGGCCGACTACCCTGGCCGCGATCGCGAGAGCGCTCGAGGTCAAGCCGTCCCAACTCATCGCTGAACCCCGGTACGAGTTCAAGGTCCTCGCGCATCGGGCTCTGAAGTCGCTTCCGGCCAGAGAAGCCGCGCGCATCGAGAACACCGTTCGAATCGAACTCGAGCGAAGACTGGGCTTGATGGACGTGCTCGGGCTCGAACACAAGAATCCGTTCCCATCCGAGCGAATCTTGGTGAGCGAGGTCAGTGACGCGGAGAACGCTGCCGAGCTACTCCGTTCCGCCTGGAATCTCGGTACCGGCCCGATCGCCAACGTGGTCGAGACGCTCGAAGCCAAAGGGGCGCACGTGGTCGACGTGGATACCGACCGCTCGTTCGACGGGCTTGCGGTGATCGCCGCAGATGAGTCCGGGGAGCGTGTTGCGTGCGGCATCGCAACGCGCTCTGAGGTCACGCGTGCGCGGCAGCGGATGAGCCACGCCCACGAGACAGGGCATCTGGCTGCAGATGTCACCGAGGGAGTGGATGAGGAGCAGGTGGCCCGAAGGTTCGCTGGCGCCTTCCTCTATCCGGCTGCAGCCGCGCGGGAGGAGTTCGGTACCCGGCGGTCCCGGATCACGGCCGATGAACTCTTCAATGCCAAGCGCCGCTGGGGTGTGAGCATCCAGGGCATACTCTACCGTCTCCATGACCTCGGGATCCTCGATGACTCCGGCTACACCTGGTGGTGCAGGTACGTGAACCAGGCTGGTTGGCGCCGGGACGAGCCGGGCGATGAGCCGCCTGAGCGGTCGACCTGGACAGGCACGTATGCGCACCGTGCAGCTGCTGAAGGGCTCATCGCTCGCGAGACTCTCGCCGGGTACGTGCCTGAAGTCGCCGGGCGCACGGCGCCAGCGGATCTCGATCGCCGCGCGCTGATGAAGCTGCCGCTCGAGGAGCGCCGACGCGTGCTCAAGGCACATGCCGAGGAAGTAGCCGACGAGTACAACCGCGAGCTGGACCGGGAGTGGCTCGAAGCCGACCTCGGTGAACGAGGCGGCTGCGATGGGTAGGCCGAGACGCGGAGAGGTGTGGCTGGCCGATCTCGAGCCCGTCCGCGGCCAGGAGATGAACAAAGTCCGCCCGGTCGTGATTCTCAGTTCGGATGAGATATCGACGCTCAGGGTCAAGCTCGCGGCGCCGGTCACGGCGATGACTTCCAGCAAGGCAGGGAAGGTCTGGCTGGTCCACGTCCGGCCGACGACGACGAACGGTCTCGCGAAGGACTCGTGCGTCGACGCTATGCAGGTTCGAGGGGTCTCGGACGAGCGCCTGTCGCGAAGACTGGGCCGCCTGAGTGCGCGCGACCTTCAGGAAGTGGTCGCTGCCGTGGCCTTGGTGATCGAGTACGAGGCTGAACAGGCTGAGTGAAGCTCGATGGCTAACAGCTCCGTGGCGACCGCAAGCTGAGCACGATCAGCCGACCTGCACTGTGAGTGAGGTTGCCAGCGTAATCGGAGCTTCACGCCACTCGTGGGGTCGCTGACCCGAAGGGGGTGGGGGTGGGCAAGTTCGGACAAGTCCTATAGCTGTGCGCCGTGCTAGGCGGTCCTAGGCAGCGGCCAGAGCTCTCACCGCAGAAGCGGGGGCAATCCTGTATCATGGTATTTAGGCAGGTTAGGTCGTGTGCTGAGAAGCTGCGACCTCAGTCAGGTGACGAGCCTGACGACACTCTCGTTCGAGGGGGGCGAATGGGTGTAGACAGGTCACGAACAGCGACCAGGGTCGTTGGGGTGTTTGCAGCGGTAGGGGCTGTGATTGCCCTAGTGGGTTTCAGATCGTTCAACTTGTTCCAGCTATTCAGCATTGCCAGCGCCGGATACATAGCCTACATCTCTCGCAAGAAGTTCAAGTACGAAGTAGAGATACTGGCACTCGTATTCTTGGTCCTGGGTGTTCACCGATTGTTCAACTGGGGCAACGCGGGTCTTCTGTCTATAGGTGAGGGAATCCTTGTCTCCGGTGCGTTTGTCGCCATCGCTCTGGTGTTGAGATCGGAAGA